>DAINDC010000463.1:0-4234 GCA_036732085.1 Fibrobacterota bacterium
GGCTTCTTCCGAGCGTCCCGTTCTCGTGGACAAATTCCTGGACTCGGCCATGGAAGTGGATGTGGATACGATTTCCGATGGCACGACCACGGTCGTCGCCGGCATCATGCAGCATATCGAAGAGGCCGGAATCCATTCCGGGGATTCGGCCTGCATATTGCCTCCGCAGGATCTTTCCCCGCGCCTCTTGCGGGAATTGGATCGCCAGGCGATTGCTTTGGCCAAGGAGCTCAAGGTCATCGGCCTCATGAACATCCAGTTCGCCATCAAGGATGATCTCGTCTATATCCTGGAAGTCAATCCGCGCGGGAGCCGCACCGTGCCCTTCGTCAGCAAGACCATCGGCGTGCCCCTGACCAAGCTGGCCACCAAGGTCATGATCGGACGCACCTTGATTGATTTGGGCTTCACGGAAAGCCGCATGCCGCCCTATATCGCGGTCAAGGAAAGCGTTTTCCCCTTCGCCAAATTCCATGGCGTCGATACCTTGCTCAGCCCGGAAATGAAATCCACCGGCGAGGTCATGGGCATCGATCGCAATTTCGGCTTGGCCTTCGCGAAGGCCCAGATGGGCGCCGGCAACTCCTTGCCTACCAAGGGCAAGGTCTTCCTGTCCGTGAACGACAGGGACAAGGAAAAGGTCGTGACCATGGCGCGCACCTTGACCGACCTGGGTTTCGAAATCCTGGCTACTTCCGGCACCGCCCGCGTCCTGGAAAGCAAAGGCATCCCGGCCCAGATCGTGAAGAAGGTTTCCGAGGGACATCCCAACGTGGCCGAACTCATTGCGAAAAAAGAATTCGCCCTCCTCATCAATACTCCCGCGGGGAAATCCTCCAAGGACGATGACGGCGTGATCCGCAAGGCCGCGCTGTTGGCGCAGATCCCGTATACCACCACCCTATCGGCGGCCGAGGCGGCCGTGGAGGCCATCCAGGCGCTCCGGGGCGGCGAGCTCGATGTCTGCTCCTTGCAGGAATATTATCGTCTCGCGGGCATTCCGGAAGTCAAAGGCCTGGTGCAGATGCCGGCCCCGGCCTGAATGGCGTATTAAAAGCCTTTTCAAAGCCATTTCCGGGGTTGGGCCGACTTCATTTTGGTACAATGTTGTCTCATGGCGATTAACCGGTCGGGGTTTTCCCAAACTTCCTTGCGTAGTCTTGCGTTCCTGGGAAACCTGGCGCTCCGGATTTTTCTTCCGATGGCCGGCGCCGCGCTCCTGGGCGGCTGCGTCTACTTCAATACCTATTACAATGCTGAGAAAGCCTATGACCAGGCCATCCGCATGCATGACAAACGGTTCGATAAGAATCCGGAAGATTCGATCCTGGTTACGCCCGATGAAAAGCTGAAGCTGGATCGGGCCATCACCAAGGCCTCCAAGGTTTTGGAACTCTATCCCGATGAGAAGAAATATCAACCCAAGTCCCTGTTCCTGATAGGGGAGAGTTACCTGGCGATGGGGGAATACTCCAAAGCCATCCTGAAATACGAAGAGTTGCAAAGGTTCTATCCGCAGGCGGAAGAAAACCGGATTGCGGAATTCCATCGGGCCAAATGTCTTTTTCTGAATGGCCAATATCCTTTCGCCCGCACCGCCCTGGAAAAGGTCCTGGCGACGGATCCGGATGCCAAGGTCCATGCGGAAGCCTTGGTCTACCTGGCCCAGCTCGAGGTGAAAAGCAATTCGCCGGCGGCGGCGCTGGATCTGTATGAGAAGCTGCTCAAGGAGCAGGCGCATAGCCCGGAAGCCAAGGCTCATGTCCATTACGAGGCCGCCAAACTGGCCTTCGAGCTCAAGCAATGGGAGCGCGCGCGGGGGCATGCCCGGGCCGACGAGATCCGGTATCTGCCCACCCAGTTGCGTTATCGCTGCGATATGCTCGCCGCGGAATGCCTGTATCGCCTGACTCGCGTTCCGGAAGGGATCCGCGAACTGGAATCCATGCTCGGGAACCGGCTCTACGTCGCCTACGATCCCGAAATCGATCTCAAATTGGCGGAAGGCTATTTCCTCATCGGCAAGGCGGATAAGGCGGTGGAGTTCCTGCAGCGGGTCCCGACGCTCGCGCCCAAGACGGCTTATTCGGCGGAAGCCTTTTTCCGGCTCGGCGAGCACCAGCTCCGGGACTTCAAGAACGAGAAGGGGGCCAAGGTCTTTTTCGATTCGGCGGCCGCGGCCGGGATCCAATTCGAATACGGCGCGTTGGCTGCGGATCGATCCGCGGCCTTGTCCCGCTTGGTGGAATACCGTACCAGCAAGGATACCTCCGCCACGCCCACCCACTATCGGGAATTCATGATCGCGGAGCTCTTCCTGTTCCGCCTGGACAATGTCGACAGCGCCCTGGGGCATCTGGATCGCATCGTCAAGGATCCGCGCCAGGATTCCAGCCTTAGCATGCGGGCCGCGTATGCGCGCGCCTTCATCCAGGAGGAGTTCAAGCATGCCAAGCCCACGGGGGATTCGCTTTACCAGTATGTGCTGGAAAAGTATCCCCATACGGAATATGCCAAGCAGGCCGAACGCAACCTGGGATTGAAACCCACGGTGCAGACCGATGAGGATGAGGCGCATAAACTTTTCCTGGAGGCTGAAGCCTTGCGGTTCGGGGGCGGGGATCTCCTGGGCGCCGTCATTCCCGCCTATGCCAAGGTGGTGGCCACCTATGGCAAGACGCATGAGGCTGCCAAGGCGCAATTCGCCATCGCCATGATCTATGACGAGCTCGCCTCCGGGGAGGAAAAGGTGGCGGGCAGCCGGGATTCCGCCATCGAGGCCTATTCCACCGTGCGCGAACAATATCCGCAAACGCCCTACTCCATGGTGGCGGCCGGCAAACTCGATGCGGCCGGCATCAAGCCCAAACCCAAGGGCGTTCCCAAGTCCTTGCCCGCCAGCGCCGCTCCCGCGGGCGCTCCGGCCGTTTCCGGCAGTCCCGCCAATGCCATCCCGTCGCCGGCTGGAACCCCCGTAGCCGTTCCCGTATCGCCAGGTGCGGTCCCGCAAACCTCGCCGGAAATGATGCATCATGGCCATCGCGGTTCCAGCGAAGGCGCCGTGACTCCCGCGCCGGAAACCTCGTCCACGGCGGACACCTCCAACTACCAGCCCGAGGGCAAGACCAAGGAAGAGTTGGACAACGATTACGAGAACGTGGAACAGTATTAAGGCTGTGGCTGCATGAAACAGCTTCTGAGAAGACCGTTTCCGAAGCTGGCTGCGTTCCCTCTGGCTTCCCTGCTTTGCATCGGCTGCGCGATCCATCCGGGTCCATCCCGTCCGGGCTTCGATCGGGACGAGGGCGGTTATCCCTCCGAGACACGTGCGCGCGAGGCCGGCTATACCGAGACCGGGAACATTTCTTTTTATGCCGACAAGTTCCAGGGCAAGCGGACGGCCAGCGGGGAACGCTTCGACAAGAATGCCTTCACGGCGGCCCACCGGACCTTGCCCTTCGGGACCAAGGTCAAGGTCACCAACCTCGAGAACGGCAAAAGCGTGATCGTGGAGGTTAATGATCGCGGGCCCTTCTCATCCGCACGTATCCTGGATGTTTCCCCCGCGGCCGCGCGCAAACTAGGGCTCATGGCCCGAGGCGCGGCCAAGGCTTCGATCACGGTGGAATAGCCGCCGCAGCCTAGATTTTCCTGCGGACCCGCTGGCCTTTCCAGGTGAACTCCCCGAAGCTGCCCGCGAATACCGCAGCGATGATCAGCGGGATATGCACCAGGCATGTGGTCGGGAACCAGCGCATCAAAGCGCCCTTGGCAAAAATCGTCGTGCCCCTGCGCATGACCAGGTAATCGGTCCCGGTCTTCACCCCGAATCCCGCCAAGCCCAGCACCAGGTAACCTGGCTGGAACGCCCCCATGATCAGGAAAAGCGGGATCAAGGCATAGTAGATGAAGATGCAGGCGAGGAAGGCCGTCTGCTTCGGCTCGTAAAGGCTGCATTTGCTGGCCCAGCGCTTCCGCTGCTCCCAGAATTGCCGGAGGCTCAAGGGCGGTTCGGTCCGCACCTGGCTTTCCGGACGGACGGAATAACGGATACGCCAGCGGCCGAGCTTGTGGATGCCCTGGATCAGGAAGTCGTCGTCCCCGCTGACGATATTCCCATGGCTCGCGAAGCTGGCGGCCTCGTCATAGACCTTGCGGCGATAGGCGATATTATTGGCATTGCCATGCACGGGGAATCGGAGTCCTACCAGCCCGGCCGCGACGATTCCATAAG
>DAINDC010000464.1:0-2367 GCA_036732085.1 Fibrobacterota bacterium
GGCCCAGGATGGCGTCGATCTTCTCTTCGCGCATGGTCTTGCGGAGGCGATGGATGCCGACGATGAGGTTGCCTTGATCGTCCAGGACGCGCGTCTCCACCTTGCCGCCTATGCCGCGCAGGTTGCTCTCGTCGATGGCGAGGAGGGCGCCTTCCTTCACGGCCTTGCCGATTTCCGCGAACTCGCCGGTCATGGGAGCCATGAGGAGGACGGTCCGGTTTTGTTGGGGCGCATCGGTCGCCTGCTTGAGCTTGGAGCGGATGCGCGCGGCCCCGTCGTTCTTGCCGAAGCGCTCGAGCCAGTCCTCGAAGGTATTGCGGGCCGCCTGGTAGCGGTCTTCGCGTAGGTATTGATCGCCGATGCGCTCCATCAATCCGGCTTTCAGGACCGGGTCGCGATCGAGGAGCTCCAAGGTCGCTTCCATATCCTCGGCCAGGAGGCCGCCGTTGTCGACGATATACCAGAGGCCCTTGCTCGCGAGTCCGTACAGGGAGGCGTTGGGCGCTTCGGCGGCGGAAGCGGCGAAGGCCTTGGCGGCCTCGCCGTTCTTGCCCTGGCGGAGCGCGGCCTGTCCCTGATAGTAGTTGATGCGCGGGAGGAAGACCGAGTTCCCGAAATAGCGGCGGAAGCGCACCACGTCGGCTTGGGCGAGATCGGCGCGGTTCAGGCGCAGTTCGACATCGGCCAGGATAACCATGGCCTCCTCCGCGGCGGCGGATTTGCCGCCCGTTTTGATCAGGCGGTTGAGACGATCCTCCGCATCCTTGTATTGGCCGCTCTGATAGGCCGTCTTCGCCTTCTTGAGGGCCGCCAGTCCGGCTTTGTCCGCGGCAGAACCGGAGGCCGCCGAGGCTGAGGAGGGCGACGTCGAGGACCTGGAAGCCGTCGGCGCGCTTACCGATGCCCCCGCACAAGCCAGGGAAATGAAAATGATATTGAAATTGGAAACGGTTTTCCGTCGAGACTTGCCGATCACGTACAGGAACCTTTCGTCCGCGGCGGGCAGGAGCGCCGCCGGTATCCCCGCTAAAATAGCATCGCGAGGGCTAAAATACACGCGGGGGTCTTCCGCGGAACCGTTAGGCGGGAAAGACGGCTTCCAGCGCCTGGTACATTTCCGTGCAGCTTCCGTAACGCTCTTCCGGCGTTTTGGCCAGGCCTTTGCGGAGCGCGTCCCAGAAAGCCCCGCCCAAGGCCGGATTCGCCTCGCCGATGGGAACCAGGTCGTTCTTGAGGATGCGGTTGCAGAGCTCCGGAATCTTGGTGCCGATATAGGGCAGCTTGTAGGTCAGCAATTGGTAAATGACCACGGCCAGGCCGTATTGGTCGGAGGCGGCGTTCACCTTGATGCCGCTGAGCTGCTCGGGGGACATATAGGAGGGCGTGCCCACGGTCATGCCGGTCTGGGTGAGGCCCACGTCATCCATCTTGGCGATGCCGAAGTCCAGGAGCTTGATGGTGGCGCCGTTGTTGACGACCATGAGGTTCGAAGGCTTGAGATCGCGATGGATGATCTTGTGGCTATGGGCGTAGTCCAGGGCCGAAGAGATCTGCTGGAGCCAATGGGCCACGGTGCCGGGGCTGGGCGGGTTGGGATTGCCGCGCATCCATTGGGAGAGCGTGATCCCGTCCAGGTACTCCAGTACCATGTAGGATACCTCCCGGATGGCGCCGAAATCATAGACGGTATTGATGCAGGGATGGTTCAGGGAGCCGGCGGCCTTGGCCTCCAGCACGAACCGCTCGGAGGCGCGATCGAAATTCGCGGAGGCGTTCTTGGTGATGGTCTTGATGGCCACCTTGCGGCCCATATGGGTGTCGAAGCCCTCGAAGACATCGCCGGCGGATCCGAAGCCCATCTTGCGGATGATCCGGTATTTGCCCACGCGCACCAGGCCGCCCTTGCCGTCCCTCTCGATCTCGTCGGTAATGGTTCCCGTATGCGCGGCCGCCGGCGCGGGCTGCGGGGCCGGATGGGCCTGACGGGGAGCCTGGTGCGGAGCGGCCGAATTCGGGGGAGCCGCATCGTAGGCCGGTGCAGGGGAGCCGATGATGGGCGGGTCGCGCGGGTCGGAGAAACGGGGTTCGGGAGCCGGACGCGCTTCCGGCGCTTGCCTTTCCCTGGGCGCCTGGGGCCTGGCCCGCGCGGCCGGCGGCTGTTGGAATTGCGGGGGCGGGACCGGCGGGGGGGGAACCGTGAGCGGAACTCCCCGCGGAGGCGTGGCCGGTTGCATCTGCTGCATCTGTGGCAGGGAGCCGGCGGGCCATGCGCCGCCATGCGGGACGGAGACGAAAACGGGGTCGAAGGCCGGGGCGGGCCGGATGGAGGGGGAGGACGCCTGGCCGCGCGGGAACAGGAGACGGGCG
>DAINDC010000464.1:2377-4225 GCA_036732085.1 Fibrobacterota bacterium
AAAGGGAAGAAGGCCGCAGCCACCATCAGCATCGGCAATTCCGGGGGAAGCCACCAGGAGGATTTCAGGAAGACGATGAAGGCGATGAGAGGATAGAGGACCGACAGGAGCAGGGACATCAGGAAGGCGGCCGCCAGTCCGAAATCGAGGAGCATGGACAGGACCACCACGGCGGAGCATGCGATCCCCAGGGTAACCGACAAGATACCTCCCCAGGCGGGGGCGGTCACGGCGACATTGTCCGCCACATCGGCGGCGGCATCGGCCCAGATCTCCGTGGCCGATCTACGGCCCGCGACGGTCCCGATGCCGGGCGTGCCCGGGTCGACGGCGTCCAGGAATACGATCTTGCCCTTGATGGATCCCCTTTCGGCGGTCCCGTCGAGCAGCTTGGAAGCCGGGATGCGCGGGATTCCTTCCGGGGCATGGAAGCGCAGGTACATCCGGCCGCGGCCGTCCATGGGCAGCACGTGTCCGGCATTCAGAAGGATGCCCACGCCATCCAGATAGCCGACCTTCTCGGCGGAAATGCCCAAGGCCCGGCGGACCGCTTCCACGCCCAGGCTCGCCACCACGCCCCGACCCAGGCGGGCGAAGGCGGGAACCGAATAGATATTTTCGCGCGGCAGGGGCCAGGAGAAACCGGTGGAGGGCGCACGCCACTTGAGGATGCTGTCGGAAATCTCCATCCCTTCGCCCATCGGCAGGTCCAGCCCCTGGCCAGGCCCGTCCAGCAAGGGGTAGAGCGATCGCGCGAGCAGGGGAGGATAAGGCTTGACGGCCGCTTCCGAGAAGGCCCAGGGCTTGAAGGTGCGGAACCCATGGGCGAGCACGACGGTGCCCTTCGCGGACGAGGTTTCCGTGCCGGTGGAATCGGACGCGGGCTCCGAGGATTCCGATGCCAAGGCGGCGGGCAGGTTCACGGCCAGCACCGAGGGCCGCAGGTTCAGGATGGCCTTGGCCAGGCGCGCGGCGGATTCCCGGTTGAGCGGTCCGCTTTCCGGATCGACGTAAACCACGGCCACGGACCGGGAAGGCGGCGGCGCGCCTTTGCCCTTTAGGAACAGGCCATAGAACCAGGGCCTGGCCCAGTCGGTAACACCGGGCGAGAGCAGAAGCATGGCAATGCAGAATCCGGAGACGAGGGTGGCGGGAATATATCTGAGCGCGGAGGGAGATGCTTTGGCGGCCGCGTTGCCTGCAGTCGAATCCCTCATATGGCTACCCTAATATAGAGCCAAAGCTCGCTCCAGGGTAGGGGAACCTGTCAATTAACGTTTCCCATTTTAGCCAAACGATATTGCAGGGCCCGTCGGGAAATCCCGAGCAAGGTCGACGCCTTGGCCCGATGATGCCCGCAAGCCGCCAGGGCGTTGAGAATCTCTCCATCGGACACGCGGGAATTGCGTATCCGTTGCAAAGGATGTGAAACACCGGGAATGGACTCCCATTCCCGCCGTCGAGGTCGCTTTTCCGATACGCCACGGATCGGGATGCTTCCCTCCGCGAACGGATGGCTTCCCTCCGCGAACGGATGGCTTCCCTCCGCGAACGGATGGCTTCCATCCGCGAACGGATGGCTTCCCTCCGCGAACGGATGGCTTCCCTCCGCGAACGGATGGCTTCCATCCGCGCCGCCAAAGGGACCGGCCGCTTCCTGCCACCCCCAGCCCAGCCCGCGCATCACCGCATAGCGCTCCACCAGGTTCCGGAGCTCCCGGATATTTCCGGGATAGGCATGGGAGAGGAGGCAATCGGGAAACGCGGCGGCGGCGCTTTGGGCTTCACGCGGCGGCAGAAGCGTGCCGAGGAAGTGTTCGACCAGGGGCGGAATGTCCTGCGGACGGG
>DAINDC010000465.1:0-4197 GCA_036732085.1 Fibrobacterota bacterium
CCTGGGCGAACTCGTTCCCAAGACCATCGCCCTGCACAATGCGGAGCGGATCGCTTCCCTGGTCGCCTGGCCGATGCAGGTCATCTCGCGCGCAGCCTATCCCATCGTCTACTTCCTGGGCATAGTGACCGATTTCATCCTCCGCATCCTGGGCAGCAAGCCGTCGAGCGAACCGCCCGTCACCGGCGATGAGATCAACGTGATGATCGCGCAGGGCACGGAAGCCGGCGTCTTCGAGGAATCCCAACAGGACATGGTGGAGAGCGTCATCGAGCTCAACGAGCGCCGCATCAACAGCATCATGACCCCGCGGCCGGAAATCTCCTGGATCAACGTGGACGCCACCGCGGACGAATTGCGCGACATGATCCTGGGCAGCACCTATTCCCGCTTCCCCGTATGCCAGGGGAACCTGGACGAGGTGCTCGGCATCATCCATACCAAGGACATGCTCGCGGATTGCATCTCCGGTCGGCCCATCGACATCAAGGCCCATACGCGCAAGGCCCTGACCATCCCCGAGACCATTCCCGTGCTCAAGTCGCTGGAATCATTCAAGGAGAGCGGCATCCATATCGCCCTCGTCATCGACGAATACGGCAGCCTGCAAGGCCTCGTGACGTTGAACGATATCCTGGAAGCCATCGTCGGGGACATCGCCTCGCATGATCAGAAGGAAGGCAACCCCGGAGCCGTGCAGCGCGAGGACGGTTCCTGGCTGGTGGACGGCATGCAGACCATCGAGGACTTCAAGGATTTGATGAATATCGACAAGCTGCCGGAAGAGGGGAACGACACCTATCAGACCTTGGGCGGTTTCGTGATGATGCAATTGGGCCGCATCCCCAAGCCCGGCGATCATTTCATGCAGGACGACGTGCGCTACGAGGTGCTGGACATGGACGGGAACCGCGTCGACAAGGTGATGGTCAAGCGGGAGGAGCCGCCGGCCCCGGCAAGCCGGTTGCCTTCTCAGGGGCCTCGGGAATAAGCGACCGCCCGACCAGCCCGTCCGGAGCCCAGACCCATTCCTTATGGGAGTCCTCGGCCGTCAGATTGCGGTGATGCCCGTAGATCTCCACCACGCCGCCCCAGACCACCTTTTCCGTCAATGAGAACTTCCCGATATGCTTCGGGACCGCATGGATGACGGCGGTCAGCGCGTCCTTCTCCGCATTCAGATCCTTTTCGGCCTTCTTGAGCGCCACGTATTGATCGAGGACGCCTTTCAGATCCGCTTTGGACCTGTCGGACATGGTCCCGCCGAACTTGGCGGCCATGGCCTTCATGCCTTTGAGACGGGTCTCGATCGGTTCGAGCTTGGGCTCCAGGTGGGCCATCAGCTTGTCGATTTCCTTGATCCGCTCCTTGGCGGCGTCCGCGTGCTTGTCCACGATGCGAATATCGGTATTGAGGCCTTCGCCTCCCAGCGTGGCGATGGAGACTTCGGCGAAGGATTTGATCAGGCCGCCCACCACGATGCAGCCTGGCTTGTCCGCCTTGACCGATAGGGCCGTAACCGTGCAGTTACGTAGGCCCTTGTCCACGTGGAGGGTTCCGTTCTCGCATTCGATGATCAGGTCCTGCGCGCCCAACATATGGATATCGGTCTTGGCCACGACGCGCCCGCGCCCGTGCCCGAACGCGCCGCACTTGATGGTCACGCTGCCGCCATGCGAAATGACGTCGGCCGCGTCCACGTTCCCTTCCACGATGATGCTGCCCTGGGCCTCGACCGTGAAACCGGTGGTCACGCTGCCGAGCACCTGGATGTCGCCCTGGTAATGCAGGTTACCCGTATGGAAATCGACATCGCCCTTGAGGACGTAGGTGATGCCCACATTGATGGAGCCGGCCTGGTGGTAGACATATCCCCCCGTGGATGCGACGAGCTGCAGGCCGTCCGCCGACACCTCGGTATTGGCGCCCAATTTGAAAACCATGTCCTTGGCGGCCTGGGCGGGCAGGGGCTTGCCGAAGATATCGCTTCCCGCCTCACCCTGTTGGGCGGGAGTTTTCACCGCGAGCACGTCGCCCTTCTTGACCTGGTGGATATTGTCCACGTTCTTGTAATCCGCCTTGCCGTCCTTGTCGAGGACGGGATCGAGGTTCGGATCGATCTTTAGCTTTTCCTGGATGGAGGCGTCGCGACTGAGCTTGGGAAGGGAACCGGTGGCGATCACCTGGCCCCGATCGTATTGCTTGCCGGAGATCATCTTGTCCACGGCCGCCCAGTCGACGCCGTAGTCGACCCCCAGGACGGCCAACTTCTTGGCCACTTCCTCCCGGGTCATGACCTGGCCCGAAGTGGCGAGGGAACCCTTGATGGTCAGGGTCGCGCGCATGGGCTCGGCCTTTATATCCAGATAATCGCCGGGACTGCCTACCGGTTGGGTAGGAGCTGCGTTGTCCGCGATAGTAGCGTTGCCCGCGATAGTAGCGTTGCCCGCGATGATAGTAGCGGGGGCCCCCGGATTTTGCGATGTCTCGCGTGGGGGTAATCCGTCCTTGGATGCCTCGGCCATGCCTTGATTATACGGACTGACCATAAAAAAGGGCAATCCCTGACTTCAAAAAAGGCGAACCCCTATTTTCGATTAAAGGGCAATTTGCGCCTTGGCCAGATTTTCGACTGTATTCCCGGCGGTTTCCAGCATGGCCAGACACTCCCGGGCGCAGATCTCCGCCCCGTTTCCGGTTCCGATCACGGCCTCCAATCTCCTCTGGATCGACTCCCAAGCCCCGTCCCAGGCCGGTTTCCGGGCCTGGAGGGCGCCGATGCCCCGATGCAGATCTTCCCTTGTGAGGTTTGCCGCGCTTCCCGCCCATTCCGGGAAAAGGTCCTCGCCGAGCAGCAGATTGGGCAATCCCAGCCGATGCGGATGGGCCAGGATCCGTCTACCCACCGCCAAAGTCAGGGGATCCAGCACCGCCAGGACCAGGGCCGGGACGCGGCGGAGAGCCAGTTCCAAGGTGATGGTGCCCGGATAAGCCACGGCCCAACTGGCCTCGACGAGGGCCGGGTCCTTATCGGTGCGGACGCGCAGGGATGGCGCCGGAGGCATTCCGTCCATGCCGGCCTGGGCACCGAGGCTGGACTGGACGGCACGGAAGTCCTGCCGACGATTGACCCGCCGGTCCATCCGGCGGCTTCGATTGGACCGGTGGCTTAGAAATGACCGTACCAGGGAGGTTGCCTCCCCTTCCAGATGCGCCGGGACCAGGATTTGCGTTTCCCAGGGCGGGGGCGGATCCTCGCCCAGCAGGCGATCGAGCCAAACGGGCAGGTTGCGGCGCAGGACCGGCAGCCGGCTTCCCGGGCATAGGCAGAGGATGGGGTTTCCGGGAGCGCCCCCGGCCGGGGCCTCCGGTCGCATCGCCGTTTCCGTAACCAGGAAGTGACCCGCGGTCACCCTGTGCGCCGAGGCCGCGAAGGCCGGCGCCTCGAACGGGAACAGGACATGGACGGCGCAGCCCTCCAGGGCCCGGACGGCGCGGCGCGTCCGTTTTTCCGCCTGCCGGTAGGCCCAGGCCTGCGGCGGGGCGATGAATTGCACGGGGAAACCCAAGGCGCGGGCCCGGCGCGCCAGACGGAGATTGAGTCCGGGATAATCCACGAGGAGGACGAGATCCGGCCGGAAGCGCTCCAGCGTCGCCATCGCCACCCGGTATACGCCCAGGATGGAAACCGCCCGGCGCAGCACATCCCAGGCTCCGCTCACGGCCGTCCGCTCCAAGGGTACCAGGGGTTCGAGCCCGCAGGCGATCGCGGCCGCGCCCCCCAGGCCCCGCAGTTCCATATCCGGGTAACGCGCCCGTAACCTGGCGAGGACCTGCCCGAGCATGGCGTCTCCGGATACCTCACCGGCGGATACGAAGACCTTCAGAATCGCCTCATGCCAGGCTTTCCGGATCCAAGCTGGTTAGGGAGGAGACGACTCGGTCGAAGGTGCCGGCAGCGACGGTAGGCGCATCATGCGGGGCGATCCAGATGGTGAACCAGTTCCTGTCCCGGGCGGTTTCCAGGTTGTCGCGGCGATCATCGGCGAAGCAGATCCGGATATCGTCTCCATGGCGCTTGCGCAGGTAGGCCTCCACCTTGGCATAGGAATCGGGATGCGGCTTTCCCTGCCAGTCCATGAAGGCGATATCGAACATTCCCTGCAGGCGGGATCCGGTTCCCGGGGTCCGGTTGCG
>DAINDC010000466.1:0-4196 GCA_036732085.1 Fibrobacterota bacterium
GGCGAGCGAGAAGTCCTCCACCGCCGTCATTCGCCGCCCGCGCAGCCCTCCGCCTTGCCTGCCTTGCGGGCCATGGCTCCGGTGAAAGCGCCCTTCTCATGCCCGAACAATTCGCTCTCGATCAGATTGGCGGGCAAGGTGGCGCAGTCCACGACCACGAAGGGCTTGCCGGCGCGGACGCTGTAGTGGTGGACCAGGCGGGCGATATAGGTCTTGCCCGTGCCGGTCTCGCCGGTGATGAGGACGGGCAGATCCACCGTGGCCAGCTTGCGCGCCAGGGCCTGGACCTTTTCCATGGGCCCGCCCTCCGCATAGACCAGGTTGTTCCGCATCTGGCGCAGGAAGTCGTCCAGCTCGCGGTTCTTCTTCTCCAGTCCCTCGATGCGGTCGCGACTCTCCCGATCCTTAGCCTCCAGTAACTTACCGGTTTCCTTGCGGTGCAGATCCTCGATGTCCTGCAAGTTGCGCCAGAGCACGGAGGAGAACAGGAGGATCATCTCCAGGAGATCGCGCGCGTCGTCGCGGGGTTCGGAAACGACCCCGTCGGCGATGAAGGCTATCCATCCGCGTTCGTGACTGGCCTCGAATGCCAACTGCACGCGCCAGGCCGACTCGCCGCGCGCGGACTTCAGGTAACGTCCGCTCCGGGCGGAGCTTTCGCGCGCTTCTATTCCGAATGCGCTGTTCCAAGGCACGGACTCGAGGGAAAGGCTTTGGGGCAGGCTCTCGGCCCGCTCGGCGGAAACCGCCACGGATCGGCATTCGAGCTTGCGGGTCAGAATCCCAGCCAGCTTGTCGGTGAATTGCGATCGGGTGCGCGATTCGGCCAGGGCGCTCGTCGTCTCCACCAGGGACTTCAGGAAATCCTGATGGCGTTCCACCTCCTTGAGGATTTCCTCCGCCTCCTTCCGCAGTTCCGGCATCTGGATGGCCATGGTGTGGATCTTCTGGTTGAGGCGCGCCAGCGGGACTGGATGCTTGGGGAAGGGCGATGGCGATTGGAAGCGCAAGGCGATGTCGCCGAAATCGATCCGATCGCCGTCCTTGAGCGGGCAGGCCGTCACGGCCTTGCCGTTTACCTGGGTCCCGTTCCGGCTTTTGAGATCGAGCAGATGGAAGCCGTCTTCGCGGTTCAGGATATTGCTGTGGAAGGACGAAACCTTGGGGTCGTCGAGCAGGATGTCGTTGGCCTCGTTCCGGCCCAAGGTGGTGATCACCTTGCTGAGCGAAAAGGGCGGGCGCTCCCCGTTTTCCCAGACCAGGTGGGCGCCGATTCCGAAGTTGGACATGCTCAGTCTCCCGCCGAAGCGATAAGGGAAAAAAGATAGGCACCCAAGGCCATGGAGAGGGAGACGCGTTGCACCCATTGCCACTGTTTCAAGTGGGTCATCTCCTGGTGATCGCGGACGGCATAGGTGTCATTCTGCTCATTGCTTTGGAGTTCGGACGCGTAGATCGACAGGAAGAGGCCGCCGGCTTGCAGAAACCCGAGGACCAGGCCGGACTTGACCTGCTTGCGCGCCATCCATCCGGCTCCCAGGGGCAAGGCGCCGTAGGCCAGACCGATTCTAGGCGTCCGGGGCGGAGACGGGGAAGAGGACGAAGATGAGAAGAAGGGCTCACGGCTATCGAGGATCAATGCCGGGTCCGGCTTAGGCGGCTCCGGCGGTTTGGTTGGCTGGGTTTCGAGCAGCACGGAGGTCCGTAAAGGCGCGCCCGCCATTTTATCAGCTGGCCCCGCATCGGGGATGGGGACCGGGTTCAATCGGGACGTTCTTTCAGCCTGTGCCGCATTGAAATCCTTGAGAATGAGGGAATCCTCGTTCCTGGGAAACCGGAACAGGCTGTCGATCCGGAGCAGCTTGGAGAAATAGCCGATGGCCGCGGAGTCCTGGCTTATCCGGGCCGAAGCCATCCCCAGGTACTGGAACAGGGAAAGTGAATCGCGACGCTTCCAGGGTCCTTCGGAGGCGAGGGCTTCCAACCGGGCCAGCGAGGAATCATAGCTGCCTTGATGGTAGAGGCTGACAGCTTGATTGAGGCCGGCCTTGCGTTCCGGTCCCGCCATCGGTCCCGTCTCCAGTGCCGCCATCGGTCCTGCGGAAAAAGCCATGGCCATGGCCGCGATCAGGATCGCCGGGACGGCGGGTAGACAATGCATCAGCGATGTCCGCGGGAAACCGAAAATCCGCCATCCCCATCCAGGCGGATGAGGTAGAGGGAGTCCGCCGAGACGAAAAGGCTGCTGTTGATGGGCCGTGCCTGGCCGGGCACGGTCAAGGTCAGGTTGATCAGGCCCGGTTGCAGCGGCCATCCGCCTTCCGGGCTGGGAGACACCCATTCCACCGAGTCGTTCAGGGAGATCCGGGTTCCCGCCGGGCCGGATATGGCCAGGGCCGGAGCGCGTGGGGTATCTTGAATGTTACGATGACCGCGGGGTGACGGGGCTTGGCCGGCAATTCGGAATCCGGTGCGGCCGGCCGCCGGGCGATCGGCAGTGGGGGAGGGCGTGGACTTAGCCGCCAATGGGAGTTCGGTCGGCTTGGGTGCGAGGTCGGAAGAGGCGGCCGGAGCAGGAACCTTGGGTTCGGAAGTCGCAAAGGCTGCGGGAACCGGAGCCGGAGCGGCATGGGCCGATGTCCGGGCCTTGCCCCAGGCCAGGAAACCGGCAGTAATCGACAGGATACCTATGGTCGCTATGGTCGCTATGGTCGCTATGGTCGCGAAGGTAATCCGCATTCCCATTCCTTTGGGCTTGACCAGGCCGAGTGCGGCCTTCGTGGCGGTGGCGCCGGACCCTACCGCGGAAGGTTCGCCTACGGCCATGGTGGCGGGCGTGGTCTTGACCTTCACGGGCGGCATCGCGAGCAATTCAGCCAGCAGGGGGTTATCCGGTTGGCTGCGCAGAGCCTTCTCCAGCAGGGCCACGGCCTCTCGATGACGGCCGCTCTCCCTCAGCCGGAAATACCTGTCACGCAGTTCCTCGCCCGCGGGCAGGCTCGCGTCCACGGAATCCTGGGAATCGTGATCCAGATCCATTTCCCGTCTCAGCGTCGCGGCCGGCGCCGCCCCGGCCTCCAGCTTTCCCCAGGCTTCCTTGAGTTCCCGGGCGACCCGGTCCGGATCTGCGCCGGTCAAGGCTTCGGTCACGGCTCGGGCCAAAGCCGGCGGCAACCTCTGGATCCGGCCTTCGGGAGGATACTCCCGTGCGGACTTGATCGCCGAGAGCATTTCCTGCACATGCAGGTTACCCTCGCCGGGATCGAAAAGCGGTTCCCCAGTGGCGACGAAGTAGAGGAGCGATCCGAAACTGAACAAATCGGATTGGGGTGTGCCCGCCTTTCCGTAAACGTGTTCCGGGGAAAGGAAGGCCGGTGTGCCGATGACCTTGGCCTGCCCGGTTGGCGGCTTCTTGCCTGCCATGCCGAAGTCCAGCAGCTTCACGATGCCGGTCTTGGACACCAGCACATTGGCCGGGGACAGGTCCAGGTGCAGCACGCCCTGGGAATGGGAATAGAGCAAGGCCTCCAAGGTTTGCAAGCCCACGGCCAGGGCTGCGGAGAGCGGCAAGGGCCCGCGGGTTTGGCAGAGTTCCAGGAGGTTCCAACCCTCCACATACTCCATGCAGATGAAGGCCCGCGCTTCGGAAACGCCGAAGTCATAGATCCGCACGATATTGGGATGTTCCAGACGCGCCATCAAGGTCGCTTCGGACAGGAACTCGTCCGGCGTCAGGATATCGTCGCTGGCGGAGAAGGACGGGATTTTCAGGGCGACGAGCCGATCGATGGGCTGCTGCAGGGCTTTGAAAATCCGCGAAGTGCCGCCCTCGCCAATCGTCTGCACGAGGTAGAACTTGCCAAAGGATTGACCAGGCTGTACCCATTCTGACCTTGCAGTCCGGTCCGTCGCTGTCATGGTTTCACTTCGCAGCCATCGTGGTCCCACTCTGACCGTTATTTAAGGAATTCGCTGGTTTTTAATATAACGGCAGCCCTGTTTTTCGACAACCCAATCCTCTCCGATCCAACCTTGACCGGGGCATTCAGGCCTGGAAGCGCTCTCCGTCAGAGAGCGGTCGAAGTGAACAGGGGAGCGGATTGGACATCGGCATTGTACGAGGACCGTACCATCGGCGCCGAGATGCAGACCCGGATGCCGTTTTCAAGCGCAAAGGTCCGGAAATTCTCGAATTC
>DAINDC010000467.1:0-4195 GCA_036732085.1 Fibrobacterota bacterium
TCCCATGCGGGCAAGGTCGAGGCCAGCAAGGCGCGGACGCGCTTCTGCAATTCCGCGGACGGGGGCGTGGAGGCGCGGCCATCGTCATCGGCGGCGGCGAGCTGGGGAGCGGTATTCAATGGAGCCGTGTCCACCGAAGTGGGGCGGGGCGCCCTGGTCAGTACCGGCGAAACCGTTGCCGGCTGTATTTGCGAGTAGCCCGAAGTCGCCATGAGGAGGGCCGAGCCGAGACCGAGAATGGCATTCATCGTATTCTGGTTTTTCATTTTGCTTTCCCTTAATTCCCGATGGTGTCTTCGCCCTGCGGATCGCAGCCGGCGATATAGGTGGTGGCCCAGATGGTTCCCGATCCGGTCAGGCCGGACTTGGGCGGGTCGGTATAGACATGGTTATAACGTTCCGTATAGAGCCGGTTGATGACGTCCACGGCATTGGCTCCCACCGCGAAGGCCACGGGGCATTGATCGTCCTGATTGTTGGCGCCGAAGGAATTGCTGTAATACATATTGTCGACCCAGGCGTCCGAGACCGCGCCGTCGAAGGCATCGTCCCCGAAGTCATCGTAATCGTCGACCATGCCCGGGCCGATCCACATGAGGCCGTGGAAACCGTCCACCTGATGGGCGCCGCCGATCGATTTCTCCCAAGTGCTCCACTGGTTGTCCTCCATGGACTGGCAGGAGGAGAGATGCAGGAACTCCAGGTCGTGGTTGCCCACCTCCATCTCCGCGGTGCCTATCTTGCAATCCCCGCCTCCCGCCTCGTCGACGCGCATGGAACCGCTCCAGCCGTTGCTCACGTCGGCGCCGTGCAGGCCGATCATGACCGCGTCCGCGCCGTCCATATGGGTGTAGTCGTTGCCCCAGGGCACGCGGCTCTTGTCCGCGAACAGGCTGTTGACCACGTTGCCGTTGATGAGGCTGCCGTCCTTGGTATAGGCATCCCCGCAATGCCCCGAGATGCACCAGCCGAGGAAGGAGGTTCCGGAGTTGGTGATATTGTTGTACCAGGCCTTCACCATATCGTCCCAATCGTTGCGGGTGGCGCCCGAACATCCCGCGTTCCAGGTCGTGACCGCGTACATCTTGGCCTCCAGGGCCGAAGCCGCGCCGGCCGATAGGAGCAAGGCCCCCAAGGTCAGGGCGCCATGGATGGTTTTCTTCATGTCCGTCTCCTTTGCGAATGTCTTGTGAAATCGAAATCGCATATTAGAGCGCGGACGGCCGGAATCGGTAACCTGGATTGGGATCGCACCGGGCCAATACCATCCAATCCCTGGGCGGCCGGATCATGGACGTCAAGATCAGGGTCAGGGCGAATGAGACTCCATTCCCGGATGCATATGGCCATGCATTTTCATCGCTGCGGGCCTTAGCTTGAGGAAGATTTCCCAGGCGAGCGGCAGCTTGCCATAGAAGGGCTCCAACTCCTTCTCCGTAACGTTCAGGGTACCCTGGCCTCCCGCTACGCATTCCATTCCCGCCGCCTTGGCGACGGTCCAGCCCGCGCCCGCGGTGAGAGCATGCACCCAGAAAAAACGGTTTTCCGGGCCGGGAAGATCCAGTTCCCCGCCCAGGCGCTCGAGGCTTTCCCATCGGCCCCAAATCGCCGCCCGGTTGAATTCCCGATTGGTTTCCACGCCCAGGGAATTCGTCATGCCCCGCAGCGGCCCATGGACATAGGTATTGGAGCCATAGAAGATGGCGCTCGCCCAGTTTCCGTCCTCTCCGATGCGGATATTGTGATCCAAGGACAGGGTGCCCCGGAACAGGTCCACTCCGGCCGCGTCCGGCTCCGTATCCTGCAGGTAACCCCCTGAACCCTGCAAGGAAAAAGATTCCCCGAGGTCCGCGCCCAGGCGGAGGCTATAGGAATCGAAGCCCGGCCTTTCGATATTCCAGCGGTCATTATCCGGTTCCCGTCCCCGGAAACAGGAGCCTTCGAGCTTCACATTACGATGGATCCAACCCGCCGTGGCCACGCCATAGGTGATATGGGTGGCGTCCTGCATATGATGGGCCAAGGGAGCATCCGGATCGTTCCAGGCCGAGGGGCGATGCATGAAGGCGGCCGGGCCGAGAGCGGGTTCACCCGGCAGACCGAGATAGAGATAGGCATGATCCGCTTCCGTGAAATGATGTTTGTACAGGGCCGCCATTTCCATGAAGAGGTCATGGGCATGCTGGCGATCCGTCAAACCCTCGCCCGTCTGGAACAGAAGCGGATACCCTTTCCGCCCTTCCGTCAAAGGGTCCAGGGACATCATGACGCGCAGCAGCAATCGGTCTTCTCCCCAGACCACGCGGTCCGCCGAAAGCATGGCCCAATTGGGGAGATCCACTTGATCGCCGCCCCGTTCCCGATCCGGATAAAGGCTTCGCCCTGCCGTACCGGTGGCCCCGATCGGTCCCGGAGGACCGGCGCCGTTGGCTTGATTGGAAATCAGCGGTCGCCACTTGTCTTCGTTATTGGCATTCTGGCGGGTATAGCGCGCATTGAAATCCCCATGCGCCATAAGGTTCCAATCGCCCGCCTGGAAGTGGAAGGCATGCTCATGCACCGGCGAAGAAGCCGGCAACCAAGCCGTGCCGGAACCCATGGGTTCATTGAGCGGCATCGGCAAGGACATCGACATTTCCGATTGCGCCCAAAGCCCCGCCTGGAGGAATAGGATCCCGAGGAAAAACGATAGCCGCATTGATTTCATTCCAGGCTCCCCTGCGATTACCATCCGGCTCCAGCAGGCCTATGGTTCGAGTATGTGGTTTGAAAATTCCTTTTCGACCGCAGGAAAGCAACCGCCGGGAGCGAAACCTTTTTAGAGTGGGCGCACAAGGTATTTTATCTATAAGGAGCTTCGGCAATAAGGAGTTTTCTCATGCTATCTAAAATCGTTTTTGCAATGGGATTGGCTGCGGCCTTATCATCGGGAGCAACCGGGTTTTATCGGGGTCAGGAAACCAACTTCGCGCATTCCGCTTTGATGCGTTCCAAACTCAGGGATCAAATCCGGGAACAGGATTTCGCGAGCACTCTGGGTTCCGGAAATCGGATTTTCTGCGCGTTGCCCGTCTTTCAACCCTCCGCAAATTATTCGAAACTTCTGGATCAGCAGCGAAGCGGGCAATTACAAATGGAGGCCATCCTCCATCCGATGGCATTCGAAAAACAGGACCCGCTTCCCCCATCGACCTATTCCAAATTAGCCGACCAGATGCGCATGGAATCGAGGGAAGTTCATCCGGCGATTGTGGCCCAATGCAGTCCCAGACTGTGAAGCCATGTTCAAATTGCCATGTTCAAATTGAAAAGGGTTTATGCTCCCGCGGAACGCTCCAGCCTTAAATTAAGGTCGGCATCCCTGGCTGCAAAACCATTTATCTTTTCCAAAACCATCCGCCGCGAGGAGTGAACCCTTCCATGGAAACCGTGATTCCCGATTCCCGAAAATATCCCATCGGCCGCTTCATCCGTCCCGCCGATTATGATGCGGCGGCCATTGCCGAAGCCATCGGCACCTTGGAAGGCCTGCCCGACAAGCTTTTGGCGACCGTCGCTCCGCTCAAGGCCGCGGATTGGCTGCGCACCTATCGTCCCGATGGCTGGACCATCCGTCAGGTCCTGAGCCATCTGGTGGATGCCAATGTGAACAACTACACCCGCTTCAAATTCGCGCTCACCGAGGAGAACCCCGCCATCAAACCTTATCTGGAAGAAGAGTGGTCGGATTTGCCGGATGCGCGTGAGGGCGATGTCGGCCCCACCTTGGATCTGCTCGCGGCCATCCATGCCAAGTGGATCCAGTGCTTGCGGAGCCTGGGCGAAACGGAATATCGGCGCACCTTCTTCCATCCGCGCATGGACCGGGCCGTGCCCCTGTTCGAGGCTTTGGGCATGTACGCCTGGCATAGCGAACATCACCTCGCGCATATCCGCCTGGCCCTGCAAACACAAGCGCCGTAAGCACGGTGCGGCCTCGGGAGCGCGCAGCGGGGCCGCGGCGGCATTCGCTATGGGGACGGATTAGCCTGACTGGGGAACAAGGTTAGGCGGAAGGAAGACGGAAGGTGGAGCGGAGGCAACCAAGCGGGGGTAACACCGACGATACGGCCCTTGCATCGGCCGGGACTCGTGGCCAGGGGCCGGGACTCGTGGCCAGGGGCCGGGACTCGTGGCCAGGGGCCGGGACTCGTGG
>DAINDC010000468.1:0-3926 GCA_036732085.1 Fibrobacterota bacterium
CGGCGCTTCCACATGCGGACGTGCCGTCTCGGCACGCGGGCCGGCGGCTTCCACGGGACGCGCGGTTTCGACATGCGGACGCGAGGATTCTCCGGTAGCGTCATAGTGGACGGTCTCGGGTCGGGAGATGATGGGCGGGGCCTCCATGAAGCGCACGGCGGGTTCCGCGGTCAAGGGCTGTACGGCCGGTTTGGGAACGGGCGGCGCGGGCGGTGGCGTGGGCGGAGCCTTCTTCAGGACCGCCTTCATCGGGATCTTCTTTCCGGATCGGATCAGGGCTTCCTTTTCGACCCGGTCCTTCTCGGCCACGATGAGCGGCTTGACCTTCAGGAAGCTGGTCGATCATGCTCGCCGAGGACTTCACGTCGATGCCGGCGTCCTTGAGGAGCTTGACCAAAGTGTCGCTGGAGATCTCATAGGATTTCGCGAGCGAGGAGACTCTTTTCTTAGTATCTGCGGTCATACTTTCACTTTCACTCCGGGCTCAGCGCCCTGGGACTTTCACTGCTTCGACGGGCGCCGCCCCATCGGGTACGATGCCATATCCGGATGCGAAGCCCATCCCCACCGGGGACCGGGCGCCGCGAAATGCGATCACTCCCCTTCGGGCTTCTTCTTGCTGAAGAGGGATTCCAATTCCGAGAACTTGCTGGGCGCGGCCACGGCCACGGGGGTGACGGTCTCGCCGCCGCCCGGAACCTTGACGCCTTCGCGCGGCTTGAAGAGAGCGTCCTTCTCCTCCTGCTGCATATTGCCGAATTCGGTCTGCCCGTAGATATCGAGCTCGCGGCCGATGAGCTTGGACGCGAGGCGCACGTTCTGGCCGCCGCGGCCGATGGCCTGCGACAAATCCTCGTCGCCGACGATGACGACCACGCGGCCGTCGCCGATATCGCTGATCTGCTTGATATTCGCCGGGGACAGGGCGCGGCGGATATAGGAGTGCATGTCATCGCTCCAATGGATGATGTCGATGCGCTCGTTCGAGAGTTCGCGCACGATGGCCTGCACGCGGTTGCCCTTCATGCCCACGCAGGCGCCCACGGGATCGATGCGATCGTCCTTGGTGGTGACGGCGATCTTGGCGCGGTAGCCCGGGTCGCGGGAGACGGCCTTGATGGTGACGATGGCGTCGTAGATTTCCGGCACTTCCAACTCGAAGAGCTTGGCCAGGAAATCCGGATGGGTGCGCGAGAGCAGGATCTGCGGGCCCTTGGTATTGGTGCTGACATTGGCGATATAGGCGCGGATGGTGTCGCCCTGGCGGTAGCGCTCCTTGCGGATCTGCTCCTTCAGGGGGATGATGCCTTCGGTCTTGCCGAGGTTGACCAGGATGTTACCCCGATCGACCTGCTGCACGGTGCCGGAGACCAGGGTCCCGATGCGGTGCTGGTAGTCCTCGAAGATTTTGTCTCTTTCGGCGTCCCGGACCTTCTGGAGCAGGATCTGCTTGGCCGATTGGATGGCGGCGCGGCCGAAGTTCTCGATGGGGATTTCCATTTCCAGGTAATCGCCCTCGATGGCGTCGGCATTGTATTCCTGGGCTTCGCCGACGAGCATGTATTTCTCATCGTAAGCGGCCACCTCTTCCGGGGTCAGGGCCGGATCCACGTCGGGATAATCGTCCACCACGTTGACGCGCAGGTAGACGTGGATTTCCCCGCTGTCCTTGTCGATCTCGGCCTCGATATTCTTCGCAAGATTCAGGTACTTCTTGGCCGCATTGATCAAGCTCTGTTGGAGCGTGGAGATCACGACTTCGGGTCCCAAGTTCTTGGACTTGGCGATGAGGTTTAGGCTTTCAAAAATTTCCGCTGCCATTTATTGCTCCATTGCTCCAATGCTCCGATGCACACAAGCTCAAAAAATCCCGAGATCCTAGGTCAGTCGAATATCCACCTTGGCCTGCACGATGAGGTCCAAGGGGATGGAACGGGTCTTCCCGTTCGAGTCCACGGTGATGGACGCCTCGCCGACATCCTCCAATTTGCCGACCACCATGCGCTTGCCCTCGACGGGTTCGCTGGTGGAGACGCGCACGAAATTGCCCACGTTGCGGCGATAATCCTTGAGGGTCTTGAACGGCCGATCCAAACCCGGCGACGAGACCTCGAGGGTGTAATTCTCGTCCTGCATCACGTTGTCGGCATCCATGAGGGTTCCCAGCTCGCGGCTGACCCGGGCGCAATCCTCGACGCTGACCCCGCCCCTTTTGCCGACATAGATCCGGAGCACACGGCGTTTACCGGCGCGGAAGATTTCCACGTCGACCAACTCCAAACCACCCGCTTCCGCGATCTTGGTGGCCAAATCCGTGATGTTCTGAATCAAATCCAAAAGAGAATCTCCTGCAACCAAAATAGCTAAATGCCGTCGTACCCTATGACCGTCAGGGGGTTTCCCACCCCTCAAAGTTCCGGAAGTCTGAAAGAAGGAGGAAGTGGAAATCCACTACGGGGAAAAATTAAGTAAATTCTTGGCTGCTCTGCAAGGGCCCGGGACCCGGATGCGCCGATTCGCAATCCGATTACCGCGTTCTTTTAAACTACAAATTCACTGGTTCTGAAGGGTATGGCCGCAATGAAGGTGATTTTAATCCTGGCCGTGGGACTCGGTGGCCTTTGGCTCAGCGTCCAGCATTTGCGCCGCAACCTGCTTGAACTGAAGGCGAAACCCAAGGGCTCGCATCGCTTCGAGGACAAGGTCTTCAATTACCCGCTGATGTTCCTCTGGTTTGGTTACCTGATCGTCTTCTTCGGCGGTTTGATCGTGAACAACCTGATCATCCGGTAAGTCCGGCGCTTTTCTTCTCTTCCGCTTTCGCCTTATCCCAATACGCGTCCATCTCCTGGAGGTTCATACCCTTGATGACCCGGCCTTCGGACTGGGCGAGCTTTTCCATGCGCGCATAGCGATCCATGAATTTCCGATTGGCCCGCGCCAGGGCCTTTTCCGGATCCAGCTTGAAGAACCGCCCCACGTTCACGGCCGCGAAAAGCAGATCGCCGAATTCGCTTTCCAACCGGTCCGCATCCGGCTGCTCGGCCACGGCTTCGACGCGTAGCTCTTCCAGCTCTTCGCGGATCTTGTCCATCGGGCCTTTATAATCGGGCCAATCGAAACCGATTTGCGACGCGCGCTTCTGGATCTTCTCCGCCTTGATGAGAGCGGGCAGATGCCGGGGCATGCGGCCCAGACCGCCTTCCTCCGCCACCGCCTGGTCGCCCTTCTCCTCCTTCTTGAGTTCGTCCCATTTCTTCTCCACCGCCGCGGCCCCGTCCAGCCCGTCCAACTTGAAGTCGCCGAAGACATGGGGATGACGGCGCACCAATTTATCGGAAAGGATCTGCACCACTTCCGCGAAATCGAAATCCCCGCGCTCGCGGGCGAGTTGGGCATGGAAGACGACCTGGAGGAGCACGTCGCCGAGTTCCTCCTTCATATTGGCCAGGTCCTTGTTCTCGACCGCTTCGATGAATTCGTAGGACTCTTCGATGAGGTAATTGAGCAGGCTCTCATGGGTTTGTTTCAGGTCCCAAGGGCAGCCCGTGATGGGAGTGCGTAGCTTGGCCATGATTTCGAGCAGGTCGGGAAGGGTATAGGTTTTCATAGGATCCTTGGACTCCCCTGGCGGTGGCGATAGGTTACTGGGCGCTGCCTGGGAAGGTCGAATGTGATGCTGGTGGGTAATGTGCAAAAAAAGCGCAAAAAAAGCCGGAAAAGGGCATTTCCGTTTTCAAACTACCCCCTTGCGGAACTGTACAAATGTGCAGTATATTTTCGCTATGAAAAAGCTGGAAGCGACGATAAAGACGGACCATGCCCTGGAAAACTGCTGGGAGGCCGGGGATCTGCCCCCGGAGGAAATCAAGATCATGCTGGCGCTGGCCATGGGTTGCGCGCTGCTGCGCATGCTCAAAGGCCCC
>DAINDC010000468.1:3936-4193 GCA_036732085.1 Fibrobacterota bacterium
TGCTGGCGCTGGCCATGGTGCCGGGGATTGGGGCGGCGGCTTTCCAGAGGCTGATGGAAGGCTTCGGGTCCGCGGAGTCCGTGTTCGGGGCCGCCTCCCCGGAGCTCAGCGCGGCCTGCCCGCAGCTCAAACCGGAAAGCCTGGATGGGATCCTGGCCGGCCCCAACTTGCGGGCCGTGCGCCACCAGGAGGAAATCTGCCAGCGCCTGGGCGTCCGGATCGTTTCCCACCGCTCCCCGGCCTATCCGGCGCCGCTG
>DAINDC010000469.1:0-4185 GCA_036732085.1 Fibrobacterota bacterium
GATACCCAAGGCCCGATATGCGGAAGTGAAACGGAAACTGGAAGACCTATGGCGGGAACTGATCGCCATGTCCGATACGGCCGGGACCGTGGAGGATGTCTACCAGATCAATATGCAGGCATTTCCCTTGACCAGAGGGAAGGATGGCGACAATGTTTGATTTACGAAGGTGGTTGACCTTGCTTGCCGCCATGGCGGGTTTGGCCGGGTGTCTGGATGACCGCATGGCGGGTTCGACCGGCGTGGGAAATCCGACCAAAGGAACCGTGACCGTGGCCATGCAGGCTGCGTCCGGTGGAATCCTGGCCAAACGGACCGCGACCGCGCCGCGCAATCCGGATGGTTCGTTCGATATCAGGGACGCGGGGGGGACCGTGTTCACGGTGAAGTCCTGCCATGCAAACGTCGGCCGGATCAAGCTCGGGCTGCCCCAAGGCGTCGGCTGCGCGGAAGCGGACGAGACCGAATGTGATGCAGGCGAAGTCATCATCAGGGGGCCCTTTGTTGCCGATCTCATGACGGGGAAATGGCAGCCTGCCCCCGGGCCCTTCAAGGTACCGGTTGGCGTATATGGCAGGATGGACGTGCGCTTGGAGTCTGCGGATGAGAAACAACCGGGCCCGGATCCCGATCTCGCCGATCACAGCATGATCATAAAGGGCGTTTTCGCCTACCAGGGGAAATCGGATCGGAGCTTTTCGATCGCCTTGGACTTCAATGAGGACGCGACCTTCCCGGCCGATTCGGCGCTCCAAGTCAGTGCCGGAACCAACAATCTCATCGTCGTCCTGGATATCGAGAAATGGCTGTCCGGTAGCGATATCACCGGCTGCCTACAGGATGGGAGCCTTGCCTTGGATACGCAGGGAAACCTGTCGGTGGATAAATCCAAGTCTTGCGGTACCCTGGACAATGATCTGAAGGACGCGGTCAAGGGATCGGGAAGGATAAAGGACAACCACCAGGACTAGGCCGGTCTTTAGGCCTGGTGACGATAGTCAGGACTTCTTTCCGACTACTTGCAACCCATCCCGCACCGTCAAAGGGCCCGTTCAGGGTTTCCAGGGCCGGGCCCAACCGGATCTCAATGTTGTCTCGGCTATCCGTTAATGGGCGTGCTGCAGCCTCTCACCCTGTCCGCTCCAAAGGTCCGGCCGGGCCTGGTCGAGGAAATAAAGCAGCATTTCCGAAGCATGGCGCGCCTGCGGGGCGACGATTTTCCGGTCCAGGAAATCCTGTCCGATCAAGGCCATGCCCTGCGGAACCGTGGGACCGCCCGGGATTTCCCAACTGAGCGGATAGGTTTTCGGCGTTACCGGCATGGGCTGATCCCAGCCGTGAAAATGCGCCTCGGCCCAAGCCAGATACGGGCTCGTCTCCTTGACCATTTCCGGAAAGGCAGGGCCGTTGGTCGGCACGTCCCGATAGTCCATCCAGAATACGGAGGAGTAGGTATCGAAGGCCACGGGCAGCTTGTACGGATCGGGCAATCCCAGGCTTTTGAGGCCGTACTTCAACCACTTGGTCTGGTATACGGGATGGAGCGAGCCATCGGTATGGCCTTCGAGGTAATCGGTATTGCGGAATGCGGAAATGGCTGCCAGGATTTTTTCCACGACCGGATGAGTCTTATCCGCCACCAGGGAGATCAGGAACAGCGCTTGACCCAAATTATCCGGCTCCGGTTTTCCCTCCCAGGCATAATCGAACGGTTCGGCGAGGCCCAGGATCCAATCCCGGACCAGATCCAGATTATTGGTCCGGCGAAGGCATTCACAGATGATGGCGGCATCGCGATAGGTGGGGCGGCTCTGGACCAGGAAATTGGTCATCGGTTTGCCATCCACGATATTCACCAGGATCTCATGCAGAAGCAGCCTCAGGACATGTCCATGGGCATTATCGGGAAGGTCCGGAATATGCAGAGGGCTGTCGGTCAAATAGGTCTGGGTGCCTTCCACCTTGAGAACGACGCCGATCGCGTCTTCGCGGAGGGAATACAGCCTGCCGTCCCGGGTCTGCCATTTGACCGCATATTCATGGGGGGAAATCTGCTCATGGATTGGGCTCCAACTGCGCAGGATCTCACCGGTAAGCGCGTCATAGAGGGTACCCGCCTTGTACAGGAACTTGCGTCTATTGCCCATGCCGAATAGGAAGAACGGATGATGAGGTAGCTTCACCTGCGGGTTCTCCTTTGGAATAACATAATTTTTGCGGACTTGCGGGGACATCAAACAAAGCGGCACAAATCGAGCCGGTTTGGTTTGGAAGGACGGATAGGCCGGAATCGCCTAAACAGGCGACCGGTAATCGAATTTCAGGCCGGACCAAATCTCATCCACCGCGCTGACCTTGACATCGACAAGGCCGGCTTTGAGGCCGATTTCCCGGACGAGGCTTTCCGTCAATGGTGCGGCGGGAAGATTCGGCCATCAGGATTCAAACTCCTTCTGGCCGATCACAATCGCGTCTAGAATGCGTTCTTCTTCCACTTGGCCTTGGAGCCAAGCGCCTCTTCGATGCGAATGAGCTGGTTGTACTTGCAGACGCGATCGGTGCGGCTCAGGGAGCCGGTTTTGATCTGGCCGGCCCCGGTGGCTACGGCCAGGTCCGCGATGAAGGCGTCTTCGGTCTCGCCGGAGCGGTGGGAAACCACCACGCCGAACTTCGCCTGCTGGGCCATGCGGATGGCTTCCAGGGTCTCCGACAAGGTTCCGATCTGGTTGACCTTGATCAGGATGGCATTGCCGATCTTCTCGTCGATGCCGCGCTTGAGGATGGCGGGATTGGTCACGAACAGATCGTCACCGACGAGCTGAACCTTCTTGCCCAAGGCCTGGGTCAATTCCTTCCAGCCGTCCCAGTCATTCTGGTCCATGCCGTCTTCGATGGAGTAGATCGGGTACTTGGCGCAGAGGTCCGAATAGAGCTTGACCATCTTGCTGGGCGTCAGGGTCTTGCCGGTGGACTTGTGGAAGGTATACGTGCCCTTGTCCTTGTCGTAGAATTCGGAAGAGGCGACGTCGAGGGCGATCTTCACGTCCTTGCCCGGCTCGTATCCGGCATTCTTGATGGCCTTCATGATGGAGTCCAGGGCGTCGTTCACGCTCTTGAGGTTGGGAGCGAAGCCGCCCTCGTCGCCCACCGCCGTGGAGAGGCCGCGCTTCTTGAGCAGGGCTTTGAGGGAATGGAAGACTTCCACGGACATCCGCAGGCCTTCGGAAAAACTCTTCGCGCCCACGGGAGCGATCATGAACTCCTGGAAGTCGACCGGCGCATCCGAATGCGCGCCGCCATTGATGATATTGCACATGGGTAGGGGCAAGGTCAGGTTGGCATTGCTGGCGAGTTCGGAGAGATAGATGTAGAGGGGCTTCTGCTGATCCTGAGCGGCGGCGCGGGCGATGGCCATGGAGGCGCCGAGCAGGGCATTGGCGCCGAGCTTGCCTTTATTGGGGGTGCCGTCGAAATCGATCATCATCTTGTCGAGGGCCCGCTGTTCCGAAGCGTCCTTGCCGATCAGGGCCTTGGCGAGCACGGTATTCGCGTTCTTGACGGCCTTGAGGACGCCCTTGCCCAGGTATTTGGACTTGTCCCCATCACGCAGCTCCACAGCTTCACGCTCACCTGTGGATGCGCCGGACGGAACGGCGGCACGGCCCAGGATTCCATTCTCCAAAGTTACGTCCACCTCGACGGTGGGATTGCCGCGGGAATCGAGAATCTGCCGGGCGACTAGGGACTTGATGGCGGACATTGGCTACTCCATGCTTTTAGTTAGGTCGGTTTGAGTTAGGTCGGTTTGGTCATTCGATTAGGTCGTACACTATGCCTAAACATTGGCCGTAAAAGATATTCATTGCTCGGCGGTATTTCTATCCTTTGCAGCATGCCACGCCTAATCGGGATGGCCCTGCGCTGGGCGCTGCTCCCCTTTCTGGCCATCTTGGCAGAAGCCATGGCCTCCGAACTTTGGCGCGCCGCCCGGCTGCAAGGCCTTGCTCCGGCCACCCTGCTGCATCCGCTTGCGCTTTTCTTCCTGTCGGGAATCGCCTTCCGGTTTTTTTTCCGGGGCCTGATGCGCAGACTGGGCCGCGGTGATCCCTTCGATTTCATTGACACTTTGGAGCATGAGTTGACACATGCTTTGGTCGGGTATCTCACTCTCACTCCGCCCGTCTC
>DAINDC010000470.1:0-4165 GCA_036732085.1 Fibrobacterota bacterium
TGGTGGGATGGCCACCCGCGGCCGCGGCCGCCAGGTTCATGACCTTGCCGTCTCCGCTGGGAAAAGCCGCCAGCGATTGGTAGTCCAGTTCCGGCAGGGCGATATCGTCCAAGGCCGCGCCGGCCGCGGAGAAGGATCGCGCATGATGTTCGCGCGTGACCACCCAGAAGCGATCGCCCGCCGCCAAAGGACCGGCGGCCCCGGTAACCGGCAAGGTAACGGTAACCGCGGAGGAATCCTTGGATTTCGTCGCGAGCCCGGCCGCGCGCAAGGTCAGGAAATGCAGCTTGTCCGCCGTGAGCACGGCCATGACCGTATCGCCCAAAGTCGCGCTGCCGATGGGCTTGCCCAAGACGCCGCCCAGCGAGTTCACGGGTATCGGCGCCGTGTCCTTGGTCTTGCCGCTCGGGAGCAAGGTCGTGACCGAATCATAGCCGGCAGTGGGATGCAAGGTGTCGATGGCATTGATGGCCGGCGCGCCCGAAGCGGTCAGGGCCTGCGCGTATCCGCGATCGCTGAGTGCCACCACCAGGGAGCCGGTGCCGCCGGGGTTCTTGAGGACGTTCACGGATTGCGCCAGGCTGGCGGTATCGAGCTTGGCCGGCCAGGACGATCCGGGCGCCTGGCGGACCGCCTTATTGTCCGGCCAGTAGACGCGCAAGGAGAGCACCGAGTCCCTTACGCTGAAGATGGAATCGCCGCTGAAGGAGCTCAGGCCTTTCTCGAGGTTCGCCTTGTCCGGGATGGGCGCTTCCAAGGTGATATGGGTGCGCCCGTCGTTCCAGGCATTGGTATTGGCCGCGCCGTAGGGGCCGATGAGGGTCAGGCTATCGGGCTTGTCCGCCCAGGTGGTGTCCTTAGGCGGGTTCTTGCGCTTGCGGCTGATATGCGGCAGCATATCCGATCCCGATCCATAATCGAAGGCGGGTTGGCCGAGCTGATCCTTGAACTCCTTGCCGATGCTGGGGGAGCCATCCGCCTCAACGAGTTCCACGCCCTTGAACTGGCTGCGTAGGGTATCGCCCAAATAGGCGTTCACGGCGCCGGCTTTGAGAAATTGGGAGATGAACCATTCGTTGACATGCCAGACGAGGAGGCCCGAGGACGGCAGGCCGAGATCGTAGCTGCTCGCGCCGGTGATGATGCCTTCCGGCTTATAGGGATTCTTCTTGCAGTTCTTGCCCTTGTCGTCACAGAGGGAGTCGAGGAAGATCGAGTCCACCTTGGAGAAGGGCACGGTGAGGGAATCACTTTTGTCAAAGGAGACGGCGCTGGTCTTCCGGCTGAAATAGAGGGTAACCGTGGAGTCACCTGAGGCCCGCTGGCGGTTCTCGACCAGCAGGTATTCCCGATCGTTCAGCGGAACCTTGACCGTGGTGATATGCCCGGAATTCCCGGAGGCGGTCGGGGTCCAGATCGGGTATTCGCTGAAGGCCCCGCTGGCCGCGGGCCGGGCCGTCACCGGCTCCTCCCAACCCATATAAGCGCGCACCCAGGCCGAAGGATAGACGGGCAGGAAGCCGTTCATGGTATTGTAGCCCGCGAAATCCATGAGGTCGAAGTTGCCGAGCTGGGAGATGCCCTTGACCACGTCGAACATATCCGGCATGCCCATCTTGCGGGCCAGTTGGTTGACGAGGATGCCGTTGATGCCCCAGTTGACCTTCTCCTGGCTGGCGGCCTCGGAGAGCATCATGACTTCCGTCAGCGTATCGCCCCGGGTGGGCACGCCCCGCGCGGCGGCCCGCAGACCCGGTTCGGGCGCTTTGCCTTTCTTGAAGCCTACGGTAGCGCTGTCCAAAGCCTTGAAGTCATCCTTGGTGACGAAGAAGTCCGTGAAGTCATTGGGCGTATTGGCCCCGAAGGCCCCTAGCTGCCCACCGTCCAGCAGCCGCGAATGGCCGGCATGGAAAATGAGGAAGCAGCGATGCTTCTTGGTATTGCCGGGATGGGCCAGGCTATCCTGCTTGGCGATATAGAACGGGTTCTTCGTCGTATCGGCGACATCGGCCTTTTGCGCGGCCTCGACCACGAAGGACATCAGGGCCTGACCGCGTTCGGCGGCGAAGTCGCTGATCTTCTCCTTGCCTTCCTTGTCGAGTTCGGAAGGGTTGTACGACTTCATCGTGTATTGCAGGTTATAGGGATGGACCTTGCCGTCCGCATCCGGCTCGGGGAAGATGCGCGGCTTCACGGTGACGCGGCCGTTGGACACATGCTCGAAATAATTGCGGGCGAAGTCGAAATGCTTTTCGAGATAGAAGCGGTAGGATCGCAATTCGCCGTTGGGATCGAGGGTGTATTCCTGCTTCTTATCGGGATCGCCATTGCCCTTGCCCGCGGAACCGAAGGTGCCCAGGCCGGTAGTGGACGGCTCATCAGTGCCACCGTTTGCCGTCTCATCCTTGAACTGAACGTACAGGCAAAAGACCTCAATAGTATCCGGCGCTTCGCCCACCGCGGCCGATTTAAAGAGAGGGGCTTGCAGGGGTTTGGACGATGCGAAGTTCGCGGACTTGGCCGATGCCGGCTGGGCCAATCCTCCGAGTCCCAGGCTCGATGCCAGCCAAAGGCTCGCAACCAAGGTCGATCTCGTCCTGAAAATTCTCGTCCTAAAAATCGATCGCTTGCGGAGTACCGATCGCTTCCTGAAAAATCCGAAGTCAGGACCGAATTTTCCCGCGTCGCTCACCGCCATGGCCCCGTTTTCCGATCGTTTCCAAGCCGCTTCCGATTGAAAAAAGCGGGAAAGGTTGGATGACAAATCTACAAACTCGGGGCAATGAGGGGTAGGAAGGACGGGACTGGGAAGTCAGTCCTTCCGCGCGTTTTCCGGACCGCGATCCACCTTCTGAAAGCCTTTGGGAACCTTGATGAAGAAGGGATCCCGGCGCCAATGCGGATCGTCCTCCACGCTCTTGACCCGGATTTCCAGCACGAGCCCGGACCGAGAAAACAGCCTGGCCCTGCGCGGCACCGGCCGATTCTTGAGGATCTTATAATCGGAATACTCCATCCGGAAAGCCGAGTCCTCGCGCACCGCTCCGCGCACCAGCCCCGTCCCCGGCTCCAACCACGCCGTCCAATGCTGGCCCTGCGCGGTATACCTAAGCGTGCCATCGCCGCCGCCCTGGAAATCCGCCGGCAGCACTCCGCCCGGCCTCGCCGGATAGCCCGGAAAGAAATCGCCCCAGAGGAAGGAGAAGATATCGTGCACGGAAACCTCGCGGATACCCAGATTCCCGAACTCCACATGCTCGCCCGTGTCCGCCGCATAGGACTCGCGATCGAACATCACCAAGGTCCAATGATCCGGCTCCTGGCCCTGCCCCTGCAACCAGAGGAAGCTGGCCGCCACCATACCCGGCAACCCGAACAGATCCAATTTGTATTTCGACCGGGGCAGGCACGAAAACGCCGCCGACACGCTCGACTTGCGCCCGCCCGCGAACGCCGTCAGCTCCAACTCCGCCCGCAGCGAATCCGGCCGCGGGGGTAACTGGGCGGTTTCCCCCTTGAGCAAGGCCTCGCCCGCGGGATATCTAGGCTTGACCGCGCAGCCCCACAACAGCAAAGCCGCCACCGCAAGGGTAACGGCTACCTGTGGGGTAACGCCCGCCTTACTCCCAATCCATATCCTACCCGGCGCGAACACGAAAGGAATAATAATCAAAAACCCCACTCGATCTTCCCTCCGCGACCCGCAAACGCCGCCCCCGTCTAAGGCATTTTGAGCTTACCCACCGCCTTCTCCTTCATTCCAACCCGCCACCAAGTCGAAGCTCCGCAGCCTTCTCCGCATTCCTTCCGCCTTCTCCCCCGTCCAACCCGCCGCGCGCATTCCACCGAATCGACCCACGTCCGTCGCGGCACAAACGACCCCTGCACCCGCCCCACCTCCAAGACCCACTCCCACTCTTCGAGACCCCGCAGTCCCGTCGCAGCCGTGGTTGGCTTGACCCTGCGCCAACGCTCCCCTGCGCCGTCGCTCGAACCCTCCTCCAAGCTCCACCCAGCCCATGCTCCGTGTCCCTCGCAAGCGGGACCTGCAACAGCGATGGGCGAGTTCGGGGCTGGGCGGGCGGGGGCGCTTCGGCGGAGCCCTCGGCCTGGCCGGACGGGCCCGTTTTAGAGCAGCGCCTGCAGAAGCATCGGAGTGGTGGTC
>DAINDC010000471.1:0-4151 GCA_036732085.1 Fibrobacterota bacterium
GGACCGCCAGCATCAGCAGCAGGGAGCGGGCCAGCAGCAAGGTCTCGTAGTCGGAACCGGAGGGACGGAAATACGCCGCGAAGCCTTGGATGCCGATAAGGACCACGGGCGTGATGAGGAATGGGATCAGGAAGCGCGGTTCCTTGAGGATGAGCCTCCATTCATGGCGCGCGATCCGCAGGGCCGGAAAGGGGACGCCCGGTTGCACAGTCGCGTTTGCACCGGTCATTTTCCCACCCAACGTTCGTAGATATCGGCCAGGCTGGGCCGCATCGGCTCCACCGAGGCCAGGGGCAGGTCCCGCAGGACCATGGCTTTGATCACGGCGGGCAATCGGCTGCGGAGATCGGGGCCGCGGAGGTTGAGGCAGAAGGCATCCATGGCGACGTCCTCGTCCGGATGGGTGGCCACGAGACCCGATTCGACTTCGAAGCCGAACTCGGCGCCCAACCCGGACAATTCGCCCGGCCGGAGCATCCGCGTGAAACCCACTTTGGCCCGGTCCAACCCGTTGCCGTCGCCGAGCACGGCGCCGCGCGTGCCGGCCCGCATCAGGCGGCCGCGGGCGAGGAAGCCGAAATGGCTGGCCACGCTTTCCATCTGTTCCAGGCGGTGGGTGGCCACCAGGGCGGTGGCGCCCGTCTCGTCGAGGTAACGGCGGAGATACTGAAGCACCTGGCGCTGCGAAACGGGATCGAGGTGATCGGTGGGCTCGTCCCAGAGCAGGAAATCCGGGCGATGCAGGAGGCTGCGCGCGAGGTGCAGCTTCTGGCGGTTGCCCTGCGAGAGCTTGGCGACGGGTTTCCGGTCCAGCGCCAGGCCCAGTTCCCCGCAGAGGCCGCGGATACGGGCTTCCAGGTCGTCCGAGCCGCGGAAGGAGCCGTAGAAGGATCCGAAGAAGGACAGGTATTCGCGCGCGTCCAGCCGCCCGTACAGGCCCGGGTTCTCGATGAGGACGCCCAGGCGGGACAGGCGCGCGCGCGCGGACTTGGAACCGGCGCCGTCGGCCGGACCCGTCTCCACGCCGAATACGGAGAGGCTCCCGCTAGTGGGCCGCACCAGGCCCGTTATGCATCGCATCAAGGTGGTCTTACCCGCCCCATTGGGGCCGAGCAGGACGAACAGGGAGCCCTGGGGGATTTCCAAATCGACCCCGCCCAGCGCCTCCACCCGGCCGCGGCCGGACGGGAAGGTAACATGCAGGTCACGGGCTGCCAGGACCGGTGCCGCCAAGGGACTAGCCGGCCACGAACATGGATTCGATCAGCAGATCCGGGACCTTCACCGAGGAGAAGGAATCCGAATACTCCCGGGAGAGACCGCGGATGGCCAGCAGCATCTCGAAGTAATTGGAATTCAGCGTCACCTTGTCCACGGGCTTGACGCGCTTGCCCTGCTCGTACCAGAAGCCCTGCGCGCCGATGGAGATCTCGCCGGAGATGGCCGAGCAGCCGGAGCCGCCGTCCAGCTTGGTGACGAAGAAGCATTGCGGATAGGCGGACAGGAGCTCGGAAACATCCGCGCTACCCTTGTCCACGATATAGTTCGAGAAGCCGGTGCCGGCCTTGCCGGAATAGCCGCGCGAGCCGTTCCCGGTGGGCTTGCAGCCCACCTTCTTCGCGGACTCCAGGTTATAGAGGTAAGTCTGAAGCACGCCGCCCTTGACGATTTCCAGGCGCGAGGTGACCACGCCTTCGCCGTCGAAAAGGTGCGAACCGGGCGCGCCCGGAATATGCGGGTCGCAGGTGATATTGAGCTCCGGGACCGCGATGGCTTGCCCCACCTTGCCCGCCAGGCGGGACTGGCCCTTCTGCACGGCATCCGCGAAGAAGGGGGATCCGAACATGGAGAGGATGGAGGCGCTCACGCGGTTGGAGAAGACCACCGGATAGCTGCCGCTGGGGATGGACTCGGCCCCGAGCAGCTCCACCGCCCGTTCCACCGCCTTGGCCGCCATAAAGGGCGCGTTGAAATCGAAGCTGCGGCCGCCGTTGGAATAGACGCCCATCTTCTTGTTTTCGCCTTCCTTGGCCACCACGCCGATGCCGGCGCTGACGACATTGGATCGCGAGGAATAAGCGACGCCGTTGGAGTTGCGCACCATGGACATGCCGGACGATCGGCTCGCGCCCAGGTACGGGATATTGTCGATGCGCTTGTCCGCCTGGCGGGACAAGGTCTCCAGCTCCAGGCAGAGGGCCTTCATTTGATCGAGACCCACGTCTTCGAGTTCGGGATTGTAGGATTTGAGATCGATATCGGGCAGGGTCTCCGGGAAGGGGAGGTCCATATCCACGGGGTCGGTCAGGAGGGTATGGCTGAGCGCGTCCTTGACGGTTTGGGTGATGGCCTCGCGGGACATCTTCTCGGTGAAGGCGAAACCCGGGCTCTTGTTCTTGAACAGGCGGATGCCGATGCCGCGCGAGTTGGAGATCTCCGTGCTCTTCACCTTGCCTTCGAAGAGTTCGAGCCCCATGCTTTCCGATTCGCCGGCGACGGCGTCGAACTGCTCGGCCCCGAGGCGCTTGGCCTCCGCGCACATGAAATCAATGGCGTCCGCGGGCCGCAGCGATTCGCCGCCGCCCATGACCTTGCTTCCCGAGGCTTGCGCCGGCTGCACCTTCTGGACCACTAGCGACCCCCTACCAGGATATTGTCCACCTTGATGGTGGGCTGCCCCACCATGACGGGAATGGATCCGGAAGAGGCCCCGCACATGCCCGCGGCCATTTCCAGATCGTCACCGACCATGGAAATCAAAGGCAGGATGTCCGGGCCCTTGCCGATGAGGGTCGCGCCGCGCACCGGCTCCATGATTTTCCCGCCCCGTATCACGTAGGCTTCCTCCACCGCGAAGTTGAACTCGCCCGTGGCCGGATTGACGGATCCGCCGCCCATCTTCTTGGCGTAGATGCCGGAGTCGATGCCGCCGATCATCTCCGCCACGGTCGAAGTGCCGCGATCGATATAGGTATTGCGCATGCGCGAGACCGGAGCATACTGGTAGGACTCGCGGCGCGAGCTGCCCGTGATGCCGGCGCCCGTCTCCTTCGCCCCCACGCGATCGGACATGTAGCTCTGCAGGATGCCGTCCTTGATGAGCACGGTCTTCTGCACGGCATTGCCCTCGTCGTCCACGTTCTGCGAGCCCCACGCGTTCCGGATGGTGCCGTCGTCGATGGCGGTGACCGCCGCATGCGCTATCTGCTGGCCGACCTTGTCCGCGAAGGGCGTGGCCTTGCGCCGCACCGCCTCGGTCTCGAGCAAGTGGCCGCAGGCCTCGTGGAAAATGACGCCGCCGAAGCCATTGCCCATGACCACGGGCATCTTGCCGCCCTTCACGTAACCGGCGGACAGCATGAGGATGGCGCGCTCGGCGGCCAGCTTGGCATAGTGGGCGATGTCCAAGGTCTCGAAGAACTCGAAGCCGCGCATGGTCCCAGGGGCCTCGCTGGCCACGAAGATTTCGCCGCCCGCCTCCGCGGTCACGTTCACGGTGAAGCGGCAGCGCGTGCGCGTATCCTCCGTCCACAGGCCTTCGCTATTGCAGATGAGCACATGCGAGACCACGTCGCCGGCGCGGGAGTTGACCTGGATGATCTTATCGGAATAGCTTCGCGCCACCTGGTCGGCGAGCTTGATGAGGTCGAGCTTGCGATCCTGCCCGATCTCCCTCGGGTCCTTGGTGATCTTATGCCGGTTCTCGAAAATCTTCCCGACGAGTTTCACCGTCGGCTCGGAGGAATTGTTGATGACGATGCCCCGGCTGCGCGCCAGATTGTCGATCAGCTTGATGACGTGGCCTTCCTCGTCGTTGCTCGTATGCGCGTACAGGACTTCGGTCCCGTAAACCAGGCGGATGCCCAGGCCGTAGTCGGTGCCTGCCGTGGCCGATTCCACCTTGCGGTCGCGGAAGGAAACCGAGGCATTGCGGGTCTCCTCCTCGAAGACCTCGACGAAGTCGGCCTTCCGGTCCAGGCCGGCTTGTATGATGCGTTCCGCCTTGATTTTATCCATCGATTTTCCCGGGGGTTATAAGTAAGAATTATAACAAATTAGGGATCCCGAAACCCAGAATGAAAGCGTCGGCGCGCTTTTCGATAATCGGGGTGATCGACCGAAAAACGGACCATACGTAACGGATTCCAGGC
>DAINDC010000472.1:0-4143 GCA_036732085.1 Fibrobacterota bacterium
GTGGCGGCATAGGCCGGGGCTGCGACGGCCAGGCTGAACAGCAAAGCGAACAGCACTTCCTTGCGGACCAAGACCTTGGGTTGCTTCCCAAGCACGGTCATGAAAAAGAATGCGGGGAAAAGGAACAGCGCGTCGAATCGGGAAAGCAAGGCCAAGGCGCAAGCTGCGGACGCGAAAAAAAGAGCGCGCGATTTGCCCTCTTGCAGGTAGACGTAGAAGTAGTAAAGGGCCCCCAGTGAGAATGCCAAGGTGGGCATTTCCAGCATGACCCGATTCGTGAAAAGGAAAAAGAACGGGGAAAAGGCGAGGAACAGGCAAGCCAGGGCCGCCGTGAAAGCATCATGGGTCCGCTTAGCGAGCATGAACAGGTAATAGAGGGCGAGCCCCGCGAAGGCCAGGATCAGGAGCTTGGCCGTCATGAACGAAGCCCCGAAGACCAGCATGCACAGGCCTTCGATCATATAGAACAGGGGCGGCCAAATGAGCAAACCCAGGGCGGGGTATTGCAGGTAGTAGTTCACCGTATAATCGCGGATATGCAGGAGGGGCAAGTCCCGATAGAAATCCCGGAAAAATACCCCGGTCATGAGGTGGCGGGTTTCGTCGTTGTTGTAGAAGGGTTCGCTAGGAAGCCAGGTCAACCATTGGACGATAACCATGAGAATGAGAATGCCCGCCAGGATGAGCCGTTCTTTTTTTTGGGTGTCAAATCCGGTCATTGCGTTCTTTCCCAGACCTCACGATCAAAAGGTGCTTCTGTTTGAATTGAGAAAAAGAAGATTACGCTGTCATAACCCAAGACCGTTACCGGGCATTTCGACCCGGGTTCGGATCCTAGTCCGCCGAGGCGGTTCCCGTTTTACGTTTTCAAGCCTGACGCGGATCGGGGGGATTATAACTAAAGATTGGGCCAATTGGGGGAGTTCCGGATTGAAAAGGATTCCCGATTTACCTAAGCTCTCACCATGAACATTTTCAGGGTTTGAGGATGTCGAAAGGCCCTGACTCCGAAGCCGAACGGAACGAAGAACCATCCCAGGGAATCTACAGGGCAATTTGGGGAAAGCGGGCTTTTTTAAACCATGATTTTTAAATCCCTCGACTTCGCTCCTCCCGCTTCGAACCGAGGGTCGCCCTCAAATTTCACGCGCAAAAATAAACCCGTGGAACTTGTAATTGAATCCGCCGAGGTTAAAAATATGCGGAAGATATTTCATGAAAGGAATAGGCCTCGTTTATGACGGAAGCCACCAAAGATCATTCCACCCTCGTCCAGACGATTCTGACCGGGACGCGCTGGGCGACCATTTTCCGGTTGCTGGGCCAGATTGTCAGCTGGCTTTGCACTCTGGTGGTAGTTCGCTATATCAGCCCATCCGATTACGGATTGAACGCGATGCTGGAATCGCCGTTGGTCGTGCTGACCCTGCTCAGTACCTTAGGACTCGATTCCGCGCTTGTCCAGAACAAGAATATGGATGCCGAGCACCTGCGAAGCGTGTTCGGCTGGTTGCTGCTGGTCAACGTCACGTTGTTCCTGGTCCTTTTCTTCGGAAGCCCCATATTGGCCTTTTATTACCATGAGCCAAGGCTGGCCATGCTGGCGAAGGTAGTGGCGGTCATCTATCTGTTTGTTCCCTTTCGGGTCATCCCCAACGCCCTGATGGATCGGAACCTTGATTTCAGGCTCAAGGCGCAAGTGGAGGTGATCGCAACAATTTCGACGGCCGTGCTGACCCTGGTGATGGCTTACTTCGGCGCGGGCGTATGGGCGCTTGTGTTGGGCATGCTGACCAACCGGCTCCTTTCGGCGATAGCATTGATGTTGATGAAACCCTGGTTTATCTGGCCGAAATTTAAAATCAAAGAGACGCTGCACTTCTTTTCATTCGGCGGCCTTGTGACCCTATCCGGGTTGTTTTTGCTGTTAAGCGATATGGTAATCACCGTGATTGCCGGCCCCAGATTAGGCGCGGTGACCTTGGGGTTTTTCTCGGTTGGAGCCCAATTCGCCCAGCTTCCGCTCTCGAAAGGCACGCCGATCATCAATCAAACCATGCTTCCGGCCTTTTCAAAATTTCAGGGCGATCCGAAGGCCGCAACGTATTACTTGGATCGTTTGCTCGGGGTCGCGGCTTTGCTCTTTGTTCCGTTGCTGGTCGGGTTGGCTTGCGTGTCCAAGCCTTTCGTTCTGGTCGTACTGGGCGAGAAATGGTTGGGATGCGTATTGCCGATCCAAATCATGTCGCTGGCGATGATTTTCCGGTTGTGTATTTCCTTGTACAAAAGCGTCATTACCAGCATGGGCCGAGGCGAAACGATTTTATTTTTAGGCGTGGCGCAATTCGTGACCTTGCTTATAATAACTTTGATAATGAGGAATTTTGGGCTGATAGGCCTGATTTTTGGGTGGGCCGGAACCGAGTGTTTGGTGACTATGACCGCCGTGCAAATGAGCAAAAAAGTGTTGCATACCAGTTACGCGGGATTATTTCGTACTTTGCGCCCGGCACTATTATCCGCTGTCGCCATGGCCGTTTGCGTGCTTGGGCTCTCCCGGATTTTGAAAACCAACAGCAACCTGACGAGCCTTGTGCTGCAAGTAATTCTTGGAGGGGTTGTGTACTACCTGGTCCTTTACCGATTTTTTTCCGACCAACTCAATATTGCGCTCCGGGCGATTCTTGGCAATCGTATTCGGACGTAGCCGCCTCAACCGGATCTCAGGAAAGAAGCGTAAGTTGATACCCATTCGCGTAAAAGAATTCCCCAAATTCATTATTGAATCCTACAAACGATTCAAAGTCCTGAAACGTCCCGATTCCGGTGGCCGGACCTTTCACCTTTGCTTCTTCAGCTGCCAATCCTATTTCCGCTATTTGTATTGCTCTCTGCATAGCCTCACGAAACACCTCAACGGCATTGCCGTGAAGGTTTTGGTATTCAATGACGAAGACCAGCCTTTGTCGGCGGCGCAAATCGCGGCCATTGAAGCGCTCATCCCGGGCACACGGATTATCAGTTGGCCAAAAAGCATGGGCTGGGGCGCCAAACAGATCGGCAATATTTGGAACGCCTACGGATTAGCCGCTGCCGGGGCTGAAGACAACGACATCATCGCCCGGGTCGACTCCGACGTGTTCTTCTTCAACGACACAATTTTCAGGGCCATCTCCAGAAGCGATGCCGACCTAATCGGCGACGGCCACTTCGTAGGTTTTAAGTATTGTCAGGGAGGATGCTATTTTTTCAGGGCGGATGCCGTGAAAAAAATCAACGCGATGATAGCATCGGTGGGAATGGATTCCCTGCTGAATGAATCCGGTATCGGCGTGGAAGACGTGGCGGCTTATCACTTCGCCAAACGGCTGAACCTGAATATTTGGCTGCCTTGGTTCATGATGTTCCCGGATGAATTGAAAAACGCCGGTGGGTTAACCGCATGGTATCGGTGGAAATTCAGTTGCCTGCACTTTGTGATGAAAAACAAATCGGCGATGCTTGAGGCTTACGGACGCGAGGTGTTCAAAGGAGAAATCCCGTCGCAATACCAACGGGCGCTTCAAATCGAGTAAAAGCAAACGATCGCGGCCATCCAGCGTTTAAAAATCGGATGAACCCGCCTGTTTAAGCCAGGCGCACTCGAAATCCATACTGAAAAAAACGAACGTCGCGGGAGTGCCCTAGTACTCTGACACTAATATTAAGCTACCAACTTTCCAGGGGGGATTTGTTGTTTAGTAAGTATGAGACAACCACAACATATCCCCCCTGGCACATTGCTCCGGACCTGGGAGCGTGTGCAGCTCGATAAGCTTCTCAATCAAGGCGAAGCGCCCGTGCGGGTAATCAAGAGGGCCCAGGCCCTTTCCTTGCTGGATAAAGGCAAATGGCCTCTGGACATTGCCGAATTTTTGGGCATGGCGCGCACGACACCTTATCGCATCGAACAGAAATACCGGAATGAAGGATTTGAAGCCGCTCTGGTCGAACCTTCGCGGCCCAGCCATGGCCGCGTCATCGACGAGCGCCAGGCTGTGGAAATACTGGCCATGGTTTGCGAGAAGCCTCCAGAGGGGCGGGCCCGATGGACGGTTCGACTGGTCGCAGCCGAAGCCATGCGGCGTGGGCTTGTGAAAAAGG
>DAINDC010000473.1:0-4119 GCA_036732085.1 Fibrobacterota bacterium
AGCGCCATCCAGAAAGAGCCGCAGCTGCATGCGGAGCAGCTCTTCGAAATGGAGTTGCCGAATTCCGCGACCTACCAGATTTATACCCGCCCCATCGTGGACGAGCAAAGCCGCCTGATCGGCCGAGTCTGGTTCGTCACCGACGTTTCCCAGTTCAAGGAAATGGAAAAGAAGCTGGTGGCCAATGCCCAGGATCTCGAGGACAAGGTGAAGGCCCGGACCGAGGAGCTTTACGTCCAGAACCAGGAATTGGTGCGCGTGCGCCAGGAAACGGAAATCGAACTGGACATGGCCAAGCAGGTCCAGCAGGGCATGCTGCCCAAGACCCTGCCGCGCCTGGGTGGGTACGAGGTGGCCGCCGCCTACGCTCCTACGGGCAAGGTCAGCGGGGACTTCTACGATTTCATCCGGCTGGACGAGGATCGCATCTTCATGCTGATGACGGACGTTTCCGGACACGGCGTGCCCGCGGCCTTGGTGACGGCCATGGCCAAGATGGCTTTCGATCGACATGTGAAGTCCGGAATTCCCGTCTCCCAAATCCTCACCAATGTCAATATCGATCTCTGTGCCGCGATCAATACCGACCACTACTTGACCGCTTTCGTCGGCATCCTGGAACTGGGTAGCGGCAGGTTGTCCTACAGCCGCGTATGCCATCCGTATCCGGTCATCTATCGCCACGACACCAAGACTCTCGAGCACTTGCAGATGCGGGGCGGATTCTTCCTCGGCATGTTCGAGGACAATACTTACTCCGAGCAAGAGACCTATCTCAATCCCGGCGATCTCCTTTTCGTCTATACCGATGGGATCAACGAGAGCTTCAACAGCAAGGACGAGCTCTACGGCCGCAAGCGCCTGGACACGGTCATCCGCAAGTTCGCCACCATGGGCTCGGCCGAGACCATCAACCAAGCCCAGTTGGACAAGGAACGTTTTTCCGAAGGCCGCCAGAGCCTGGACGATATTTCCATATTCGCCATCAAGCGCGCTGAAAGCGGCTGACGTAGCTCCTGACGGCCCTGAGGGCGGGTCGCATGGCGCTGGCCTCCCGTCCGGCTGCGATTACACCCTGCTTCGGACAAAACCATTCACAAATCGACCTCCGAACTATTTATCTTGATCGGCATGTCCAAGAGGGGTTTTCCGTGAAAATTTTGGTGGTCGGCGGCGCCGGATACATCGGTTCCCATGTTTGCAAGGCCTTGCTCCGCGAAGGCGCGGAAGTCACCGTCTTCGACAATCTTTCCTCGGGTCTGCGCGGCAATTTGCGGCCGGGAACCGTTTTCCGGCATGGGGACATTCTCGACGTCCAGGCCCTGGATGAAGTCTGCGCGGGCGCCAAGTTCGACGGGGTGGTGCATCTGGCCGCGTTGAAGGCCGCCGGCGAATCCATGCTGGTTCCTGAAAAGTATTCGGTCCACAATATCACCGGCACTTTGAATCTCCTGAACGCGATTGCCAAACACGGGATCCGCAACGTGGTCTTCTCCTCCACGGCGGCCGTCTACGGGGATCCGCTGTACACGCCCATGGACGAGAAGCATCCCACCGTGCCGGTCAACTATTACGGCTATACCAAGCTCGCCATCGAAGGGTACCTCGAATGGTACGGTCGGCTCAAGGGCATCCGCTTCGCGGCCCTGCGCTACTTCAATGCGGCCGGCTATGATATCGAGGGCGACATCCGCGGGTTGGAACAGAATCCCGCCAACCTGGTGCCCGTGATCATGGAGACCGCCATGGGTTGGCGCAAGCAGCTCCAGATTTTCGGGGACGATTACGAGACCCGGGACGGCACCTGCATCCGCGATTATATCCATGTCAACGATCTGGCCCGCGCGCATACCCTGGCCATGGCCAAGCTGTTGGGCGGCACGGAAAAGCTGATGGTCAATCTCGGGACAGGCGCCGGCATCACGGTAATGGAAATGGTGAAGCGGGCCATGGAGATCAGCGGCAATGCCATCCCCTATCAAATTGTCGGCCGGCGCGAAGGCGATCCTCCTTCCGTGGTGGCTTCGTCGGGTTTGGCCAAGACCCTGCTCGGCTGGGAAGCCAAGCATAGCGATATCGACACCTTGCTGCGGACCACCTGGAAGGCCTACCAGGCCAATGCCAAGGAACGGCTTTACTAGGCCCTATTTACCAGGCCCCAGCCGCAAATTTTTCGGCCCAGGGTTCCCAAAAGGAAACCGGGCGGCCGCGATAGACCCAACTATATTGATCTAATCGGGCTTCCGGCTGTGCCGGCCGGCCCGGGAGGATTGAGTCTATGGCATCCAAGGAAAAACCCATCACCCTCGGCGCGCTCAAGCGCTCCGGTTATCGCAGCAAATCCGTCAAGGAGGAGTTGCGCGACAACCTCCTGGCGCGGATCCGCGGCGGCGGCCCCCTGATGCCAGGCGTCATCGGGTATGAGGAAACCGTTCTCAAACAGCTCACCCATGCCATCCTATCCAAGCACGACGTCCTCCTTCTGGGTCTGCGCGGCCAAGGCAAGACGAGGATCCTCCGCAAGCTGGCGGACTTCCTGGACGAATTCATTCCCATCGTCGCCGGCAGCGAGATCAACGACGATCCCTTCGCGCCCATTTCCCGCTATGCGAAGGATATCATCGCGGAACGCGGGGACGAGACCTTGGTCGAATGGGTCGGCCGCGAAGGCCGCTACGGCGAGAAGCTGGCCACACCCGACGTGTCGATGGCGGATCTCATCGGCGATATCGATCCCGTGAAGGCCTTCCACCAGAAGCTCGGATACGGCCATGAAGGCGCCATCCAGTTCGGCATCATCCCCAGGACCAACCGGGGCATATTCGTCATCAATGAACTCCCCGATCTCCAGGCTCGCATCCAGGTGGGCCTGCTCAATATCATGGAGGAGCGCGACGTCCAGATCCGCAGCTTCCGCGTCCGCATCCCGCTGGACCTGATGATGGCGTTCTCGGCCAACCCCGAGGACTATACCAACCGGGGCAATATCATCACCCCTCTCAAGGATCGCATCGACTCGCAGATCATCACCCATTACCCCAAGGACGCGGGCCTGGCCATGGAGATCACGCGCCAGGAGGCCTGGCTCGATCGCGGCGCCTCGGTGAAGCCGGTCATCCCGGATGCGATCCGGCTCATCGTGGAGCAAATCGCCTTCGAGGCTCGGGACGACAAGGATTATGTCGATCAGAAATCCGGGGTATCGGCTCGGTTACCGATCGCCGCACTCGAATTGCTGGCGAGCGCCGTGGAGCTGCGAGGAGCCCTGACTGGAGAGCGCGCCCCTCGGGCCCGCCTGTCGGATCTGGAAAGCGTGATCCCCGCCATCACCGGCAAGCTGGAACTCGTCTATGCGGGCGAGCAGGAAGGGCCGGCGAATATCGCGCGGGCCATGGTGGCCAAGGCGACGAAGAACGTCTTCCACCGTCATTTCCAGGATCCCTACAACAAGCGGGAAAAGACCCCGGAGGAAAATCCCTACTACGCCGTGATCTCCTGGTTCGAAAAAGGCCATAGCCTGACCTTGGGCGACCGCATGTCGGACGCCGAATACAGGCAGGCGCTGGAGTCCGTCCCGGAAATCCGCAAGGTCATGAAAAAGGTCGCTTCCGATCCTTCCGTCGCGGGCAACATTCCCACCGGCAAGGATGTCGGCGACGATGCCCTGTACCTGGAGCTCCTGCTGGAAGGTCTGCACCTGCATTCCCGGCTGAGCAAGGAGAACCTCACCGAGGGTTTCGTCTATCGGGACATGATGTCGGATATCCTGAAGCGGTAGCCTGGGAGTCAGGCGATAGGAAGTCAGGCGCAAGATGGAAATCAGATATGGCAAACCGCTTCCGCCGCTCGACGGCGGCGAAGGGGGTGGGGAAGGGAAGATCGACCTGGTCGATCTCTTCTCGCAATTATTCCTGCGCAGCAACGGCGATGTCCGCCAGGCCCTGGAATGGCTGCGACGGATCGCGGAGAACAACGGACTCTTGGGTCGCGACCGCACCTTCGAGGATATGCTCGACGAACTCGAAGAGAAGGGCGTCCTGAGCCGCGACCAAGGCAAGTTCGACATCACGCCCGCCGGCGATCAGGCCATCCGCGAGTCCGTCTTCGAACGCGTTTTCA
>DAINDC010000474.1:0-4113 GCA_036732085.1 Fibrobacterota bacterium
AAGAGCGTGGGATTCTCGACCCCGATTAAGCTGCTACAGTGTGCGAGGAAACACTAGGCCGCCGGTTCCTGCCAGAAGAAATCAAAGCGTCCATGAAGGAATTCACTACTGGAAATGAATCGAATTTCCCATCCCTCCCGTTATGGCGGGCAAATGAAACTATTCAGAATCCCTGAGGATGTCCGGCTCAAGCACAGGACCTCGATGACTGCGGTGAGCTAAGGATATAGATTGGATCAACCAGTGGACGTCTTGCCTGAATCCAGCCGGAGTCCGTGGTGGTCGAGGGGAAAGGTTTTCGGATCGGGTGTCGGCGACTTCGAGCATTGGGGAACCTGCCTTGGAGGAGCCGCGGGAACGGAAGGATTCCGCGGCGGACTCAACAAAGTTAGGCGGAGGAATCGAAGTGGGAATGGGATCCAAATGTGCAGAGGGTTCCAAGTGTGCACCGATTTATTTGGGTAGCTGTAGCGTTACCCTGGATCGATAACTGATTCCGGAAAGGGAGGTAAGAGATTGACCGGGATTGAATTATAAAGATTGAGCGGAAACCGTGGCGGGAAGAAAGCCTAAATCATGGAAACCAGAAGCGGGGTCCCTGAAGGTTTGTTTCACGACCGGACTTTCCAATTTTGCGATTCCGTTGGAAAAGTCGCTCCTTTTTAAGTTGCGTTCCGGTTTCCAAAAATAAACTTTAGGTCAATGAAAACCGGCCCATTCCCATCCTCTTCAGAACAGGCGCCGGCATGGACAGATAGGAGGAGACCATGGTGAGGCAGAGCATGACAAGCACGGTACCGCCAGTGCGGGCGAGATCGGCAGCACTCGCGATCGTCGTCATGGCCAGTGTGGCGCTTCTGGCCCCGGACCTACACCTACGGGCACAGGAGACACCCAAGCCCAAAGAGTCGCTGTACGCTCTGTCACTGGAAGAGCGGCTCACTATAAAAATCTCCACTGCTACGTTGAGGCCTCAGGAAGTTCGAGAGGTGCCTGCGACCGTCTACATCGTGACCGAAGAGGACTTCCGAGCGTATGGGGAGTGCTACGGTACTCCCCGAAACTTGTACCACCAGATGTGTTAATCGTAACGACATAATATCTATATTTCTAGGCATGACAAATTCACCCATGTCCATAGAAGTCACTATTCGGCCTTCAAATCCAAGGTGGAGCTGAGGCTATTAAGGGCATCAAAATGCGGGTAACCTGTCCATCAAAATGGAGTCCATAAGATGAAGACACAAAATTTTAACCTATTAATATTAAAATTCAGGCGCTTTTTGATGGTTTTCTTTTTTGTTTTTCCGGCCATCCTTCAAGCACAGAAAACCGACCCATACCAATTCACGCTTGAACAATTGGGGAAAATCGAAGTTTACACCGCAAGCAGAACATTGACATCAGTGGAAAAGGCGCCTTCAGTAATAACTGTGGTTACGGCTGAAGAAATCAACAGTCGCGGCTACAAAACCTTGCATGAGGCATTGGGAGATGTTCCCGGATTTCATAATCTTACCATTGCCGCATGGGGAGGCCTCTCCAACCGCGGGTTGGTGCAGGATAATAATGCCTCCTATCTATTTCTGGTTGACGGACATTCAATGGCTAATATCATGGTACTCGGTTTCTACGAGGAGTATCGCTTTCCGCAATTAGCCAAAATAAAACGTATCGAGATTATCCGCGGTCCTGGTTCTACGCTTTGGGGAAGCGAAGCGAGCATGGGGATTATCAATATTATTACAAAGGACGGTAATAATATTGATGACGGGACAAAGCGTGCCGGTACATTTAAAGTCGATTATGATCATGAATTTGCCCACAAACAGGATGTTGTGGATTTCACATATGGGAAAAGCCTTGGTGATCAAAGCGATGTGATCTTGCAGGCGAATTATTCGAATAATGATGCCCCATGGACGGATGGGCATATCGCGGGTCCTGATGGCCTCTATCAACCACCGGGGATGTGGTTTAGAATGAATCAATGGGATTACGAGCCCAGTTATGATCTATTCCTAAAATATCGCTATAAGGAATTTTCAGTCGAAGGGGCCAGAACCGACATAGCATACTGGCAACCCTATTTAACGCCATTTGATGGAAGTAAAAAAGGTGATTACTACGACAAACGTAACTGGCTGGATGTACGATATGCACCGCAACTCAATGATATGTTCAAATTGGATACAAGGATATTCTCTGACGACTACCTAAAAGGTGAACATCAATGGAATACTGCAGATAATACTTTGGTATATGAAGGGACTGGACGGGCGGAGGCGATAGGGGGGGAAACCGTGCTGTATTACAACAATACGTCAAGTTTCAATGCTTTGATGGGTCTGCATTTAAATCTCACAAAGTGGAGACATTTCCCTTCTCAATCCGGCGATGAGCAAACCTATGCTACCTATGCAGAAGGAACCTTTTCCGGTATTGAATCGCTAAACCTTACCCTCGGAGGCAGATGGGAACGAAATGAAGGCGGAAGGAGTAGCGAAATTTTTCTTCCCCGTTTCTCGGCAGTATACAGTCTGAATCCTGAATGGGTTGCAAAGTATTCGTATAACACGGGATATGTGCGCTTTGGCGGAGTTAATCAGGGAGGTGACCAATTTTTTAAATTTCAGGGATATTGGACTAGAACTATAGGCCCACCTCAAAAAAGCAATTCGCACGACCTCCAATTAAGCTATAAAACCGACAATACATCCCTCGCAATTACAGGGTACAAGCAATACGTATCATCAATCGCTGCCTTTGTAGGTGATGCTGGACCCCTGTTAGGCGTCAAGGATGGGTATAATGTGTACTATGGTGTAGTGAGTATTGCTGCATTCGAAACATACGGCGCTGAATTAGAATTGGAACAAAAGATAGTGGACAGATTGCGGATATATGGTAATGCTGCCTGGCAGCATGGCCGCTGGGATAAGCGATACCCATTTGGCGAGAGTGGAAATTTCGATATTGTAACGGATTCGAGGATCTCCACATATGATTTGGAGCCGACCGCAGTGCCGACATATACCTGGAACCTCGGCATCAATTATGAGATTCTGCGGAATTTCAAGTCCAACCTTCACTATCGTGGAAATGCTGTTACCCATGTCCTGACCCGTACGGTTCCACGGGAATTTGAAACAATGGGTGCTGAACATTATGTCGACGTCACCTTAAATTACTCTGCCAATCATATGCTGGATTTCTCCGTGTATGTGAAGAACCTGCTCGACAATAACGATCCGCTTCCACATATCAATTCCGGATACATTGACCAATATTTTCGCAGGCAGATAGGACTCAAAGCAGAAGTGAAGATGTGAATCGCCCGCGGATTCCTTACCGGAGTGTCTCAGGCAAAATGGTGTAAGGTGCCGCGCTCTGGCAGCGTAAAAATCCCGTTCTCCGCGCCCTGCTGATTTCTTGCGATTTTACTCGGTATCGAATCTGACCCCACGAAAAAGGCCCCCTCCAAGTTTGGAAGAGGCCCATGACCTTCACCCTTTCTTTGGCGATGCCCCTTGGGGGTATATGTGAAAAACTTACTTGATAACTGACATTCCCGGGGTGCGATTGATTTTTCCGAATTCGACGCCGCCGCCCCCTCCCAACACGTGGTCATTTCGCATCTCCATGAAGATGAATGAGATCCACCATTGGATATGCCCTTCCCGGGCTTGCCGTACCGCCTCAGTTACCTACTTCGTAACCATACGGTGAACCCCGTCTTTAATCCAAGTTAGATTGGTAGCAGATTTCCCTTTTGGAGGAAATCACCATGCCAAAATCAAGTTCATACCAAGACCGCGCCCGTCTTCGCCTAGCCAGAACGCCGGAGTTCTACCGCGAATTCATTGCAGCCTATCCCAAAAGCGGGCTTCCGCTTTCGCGGTATTGCCGCAAGCACCAGGTGGGCGAGAGCACCTTCCACAAATACAAGCGAGACCTTGGACAAACTAAGACCAATTCCAATGGCCTTAAAAAATCCGCCCATCCACGAATGTTAAAAATAGTGCCCATGCCATCCACCGCAGCTTTGCCCCATCCCTTTGAAGTCCTTCTTCCCAGCGGTGAACTGTACCCTCTGAACCGGACAGTTTATGC
>DAINDC010000475.1:0-4042 GCA_036732085.1 Fibrobacterota bacterium
GAGGCGTGCTTCCTCGCCGGCGACGACTACCGCACCTTTCTCGCGCGGCATCCCGATTGGCGCCTGGTGGACGCGGGCGAGCATCTGCCCCCCTGGGCCGTGAAGCAGGGCTTCCTGTGGCTCCATCCGGGCGAGTCCGAATACGACGGCTTTTTCGCGGCGCGACTGGAGCGCAAGGAAGAGGTATAAGGATGAGGCAGGCAGTGGGTCTTATGAAAGGGACGATGTGGCTGGCCGCGGCCTCCGCCGCGGCGATGACCGCCTGGTCGGCCGAGACCGGGAGCTGGGAAAAACCCCATGGCATCCAGGCGGAATCCGAATTGTTCCGGGATCGGTTGGTGGAGCCCCAGAACCATTTCCTCCTGGATGGCACCCAGGGATTCGTTTCCGGACGGGAATTCTATCAGGCCACGAGTGGCCCGGCTATGGGTGGCCCGGCGATCGGAGAAGCCGCCCCTTTCATCTGGCCCACCCATCCGTTTCTCCGCTACGGTCCCAATCGGGCATGGCAATCGGATAGCGTGCCGCTGGTCCTACACGCCTGGGGCGGCAATGAGATTGGCGCCGTGAATCCTCTTGTTGAAGGCGACCTGGGCTGGGAGGTCCTGGATGGTTTCCGTATCCATGGCGGCCTCGACCAGAACGGGGAATTCGCTTCCCGGACCTTTCCCGCCCGCCAGGGCCTGGCCGGTGAGGACAATCGCGGGAAGCTGGCCTGGTTGGGCGATAACCTTCCCACCAAGAGCCAGCTGAATCTGGGCGCCGCTTACGATCATCGCGGGTCGAATATGGCCGTGCAGGCCAATGAGGGTTGGTGGTGGACGGCGTCTCCCGTTTCCGGCCGGGTCTATCCCTGGGAAGGCTATAATGCGGAGCTCCTCTATAAGGTGGGCCAGGATTTCGATCTCTCTTTGGTCGATCAGGAATGGGATTCGCCGATAACCCGATCCTTCTACCATTCGCATTGGGGCCGATCGGAATTGAACATGAGCTTTTTGGGCTCCTCGGAAGGCGCCTGGGTCTGGAGGCTCGATGTGGGATTCCAAAGGCGGGAAATGATATCGGACTCGCTTTTCCATCCCTTCCTGGAGAAGACCTATCCCACCCGGTTCCGCTACCATCAGAATTGGACTGCGCCGGATTCCCTTCCCCTCCAGATGATTTCCTCCGGATCCATGGGCTTCCGGGATCGGATTATCGCTCTGCAACACAATTCCGAATTCCTGGAAAAGTGGACGACCCATGAAGTCCGGGAAAATCTGAAAGGGTATTACCGATACGCCATGGAAGGGTACAAGGTCCCGACCGAGAAGATGCCCGGCGATACTTCATGGCTGGCGGCATACAACCCCGGAACTCAAAGTCGCGGAGCCTCAGGAGAATGGGAGTACAAGGAAAAGCGGAAGGCTTTCGAGGTGGGAGTGAGTGGAATCTACGCCCTGGAATGGGAATTGCCCCTTTTCCATTTGCAAAAACTGGATACCCTAGATGGTGCGGTCATCCGCGCGGGCAGCTATTCCGGCAGCGATTATCTCCTGCAAAATGCGACCGTCCGTCTCTTCGCGGCCGGCGGCTTCACCCCGGGTTCGGATTCCTCGGAAAGTGCGGCGTCCTCGGGATCGGGAACCGGGAGCTCTTTTTCGTCCCATGCCTATTGGCGGATGGAAGCCGGTTGGAGGGACTTCTGGGGGCATGATGCGGATGCGATGGAATTCCGACCCAGCCGGGAATGGGTAGGCGCCGGAGGAGGTTGGGCCCTGCCCTACCATTTGACCGTGGATGCGCAGGTGAATTTCGTGGGGGATAAGGAAGTGCGCGGCTGGGGGCCGGACTTCAATGTGCCTTCGCATTTCGAGAATAACCTGTCCATCTCCGAATCCATTCTGGATCGAAGCCTAACGATTTCCCTATCGGCCCTGCATGCCTTCGGGGAAGATTTTCGCGAGCAGCCAAATGGAAATCCGATGCGATTCCGGGTCTTGGCCGGCGTCGAAGGGGCGTTTTAGACAGGCAGATCAAGCCGGGAAAATCAAGCCAGGCAGATCAAGCCAGGAAGATCAGCGCAAGGCGACCAAGGTCCCATTGGCCGGGAAGTCCGGGCCGTGGCGAAGATGGGATTGGGATTTCAATTCCAAGGCGAAGAGTTCCGGAGACCAGGCCGTCCGGGCGCAATATTGGGCCGGCGATTCATAAACGGGTTCTTTTAACTTGGGCGGCGCTCCATGCGCCATGGCCAAAGGGGCGCGCCATTCCACTGGATCGGCTAGGCTCGGCGGGGCCAGGGCCCGATTCGCGATGAAGCCATAGGTGACGCCTTTGCCATCCGCATCCCGGCTTTCCACCAGACTCCAACCATTCTTTAGGTCGGTCAGGACCGCAACGGCCTCGTCACGGTTGAAGTGGCCTAAAGTCGGTGATTGCGCGGAAGGATACTTGCGATAGTTCACGGTGGCCCATTTCACCCGGGCTTTCTTCCCCACGCTGGGCGAGGGGCTGTCCCGCTTCCATTGTTCCAGGATCTCGGTGGCCGGGAAGGTCAACAGGTAGGCGGCCACATAGGCGGTGTCTCCCGTGGCTAGAACGACCTGGACCCATTTGCCGAAGACCTTGGTCACATAAAGGGCGCTTTCCTGAAGTCGCACGCCCAGGATCTTGGCATCCAAAGAGGGGCCGGAACGCAGGCGGGCGGCGTCCACCTTGACCTTGGCCGTGCATTTCTCAAAAGCGATGGGATTGTCCGGCAGGGAGCCATAGGCAAAAGAGGAAAAAGCCGGGAGCAAGCCCGCCAAACCCAATACCGCCAGGAACTTACGCACGACCCAACCCCGTTCTGCGAAAAGTCGTCCCCGTCGGCAGATCCAACTCTGGAGGGAACATTCTTTGGAAAGCTCTTTGAAAAGTATAGGCCTCGGTTTTCCGGGGGATCAAGGATCACGGAGGATGTGAAGCGGGGAAATCGCCCGCAGAATTGAGGTATTTACGAAGCTTGGGAAATGAGGCCTGGAACGGACCTAGAAAGGCTCGTCGACGGACATGTTCAACTGGATGCCGTGCGCCCCGTGGAACCCGAGTTGGGCGCGGAAGAGGTAGATATCCGGACGCCGTACGCGGATGCCGAAGCCCCAGGAGTTCTTAAGGTTGGCCAGGTAGTCGATCTTGTCCCACGATCTCCCGTAGACACCGTACTCGTTGAACATCACGCCATCCACTAGGCGCATGATCGGGAACCGGTATTCGGCGCTGACGGCGGCCACGGTATAATCCCGGAAGCGGCTGCCGGCATAGCCGCGCAGGGGCGTATCGTTGCCGAGGGCGGGCAGGCCGTAGACGGGCATGCGGTTGCCCGGAACCTCATAGCTTTGGGCCGAAGTGACGTGAAGGACGAGCACCTTGCGGTTGAGAAGCTGATGACGGAGATTTTCGTAATCGAGTTTTTCCAGCATCTTGTGCATGCTCATTGCTCCCGCCTTGCGCTCTTCATCGGAGGAGATCTCGAATTTCTCCTTCCCCAGCTTGTAATAGCCGTTCCAATTGAAATCCCATCCATGGTAATCATGGTGTTCCGTGGTCAGGTGATAGCTGTAGGTGGCGCTGAAGTTGGTGCCGGTGAGCGGGATGTTCTCGTTATTGCGCGTGTCCCTGGATAGGACAAAGACCGCCATGCGGTCCACCCAATCCGACTCGAGTCCCCGGGACTTCGGATCGAAATCGCCCTGGGCATTGCGGAAAAAATCGCTCACCAGGCTGTCCTTCTGGGGGGGCGCCAGGCCATAATGGTTATCCCGGAAAAAGAAGCTGGTCTGGAGGTAGAAGCTCTCGATTAGGGAATGGGTTATTCCGATGGAATAGATGTTCGAGGTATCCGCGAAGAACCAGAATTTATTGGAGCCGGGTTGGTTGATGTTACTGTTCTTCACCCTCGCCAACTGGAAGGAAACCTTGGAACTGAAGTCGGTACCGAGGATGCTGTTGGCGGTGGCGTAATCCCGGAACTTCCAATCCCCGTTAACGTAGATGTTCCCCCGGGCGACCATCTTCTCGG
>DAINDC010000476.1:0-2986 GCA_036732085.1 Fibrobacterota bacterium
TCAGGAAGCCCGTCCTGTCTATATTTTCACCCACTCGATCGCCCGAAGAGCCATAAAATTATTCCCCGTAAAATTGTCGGTCAAACTGATAAGTTTGGCCGGCAACACTTGAGGTAAACTTGCGCAGTTGATGGAACCGGCAAGCGCCACTCCGGTCAATTCATCGTCGAGCAAGGGGATGGATCCGAACCTGGGGATAAAAGCGTTCCGGGCGATGAACCCAAATACCAAGGGCCGGTAAGAAAATTCGACCCTATTTTATGGTTCTATATCCGATTAGAATCGTCCGCGCAGGATTAGCCCGTAGGCATAATCCTCCTTGCCAGCCATAACCATGGGGCTTAGGGTAATGGGGCCGCTGAATTTCAAGGTTGATTGCCGCAGCTTATGGAATTTGTACCAGGAATAGAAATCCAGCCCGAAACCGGCGAGAAAGGCTCCACCAATCGCTTCCGATAAATCAACCGGAGATTCATCGCCCGTCAATATCGATACCGCGCCATCAATACCTTGGACCGTCAACAATGCTATTCCCAATACTTTAAAGCCGGTTCCCCAGTAGTAATAAGCCAGGCCGCTGGAAGGAGGCTCATAGCCTTTCTCCCGTTTAAGGGTAAAGTTTTTCATTTTATTGGACTCGGCTCCCATCATGGGAATCCCAACCAAAAAAGCGATCCCTCCCCAGCCGATAATGCCATCATACTTTCCGTCCGGATTATCCAGTTGCGGAAGGAAGCTCGCCGCCAACCCTCCAATGGCCAGCCAACTCCCTATCTCATAAAAAGTTTCGGCCGAATTGTAGCCATCGGACCATTCCTTGGCCTGGCTGTTCAAATGCGCGGTATCTTCGCTTGGACTATTGTTCCCGTTCGCGATATCCGCCATCGTATTGGAAACGATTAATGGGAGCAGTATCGCCGTAAAAAAGATCGTTTTCATTCTCATGCTCATCCAAGGTTTTTCCCTGCGGATATTCACGGCCATGCCCAAGCCCCAGCTGGTATGGCAATGACGCTGCCGAATCCGAAGCTGTAGGAAATATACCATTCGCAAACCCCATCGGAATCCGGATGCCTATAGACCTATAGAACAGGAATTCATCCCGTTGGACTCATCGCCAAGGAGATTTCGAATGACTTTGCGTCACCTTATATAATAGCCACGCCGATAGTGGCGGCCGCGCAGTTTCAAACAATACCTGTGGGTGCCAAAAGAAAAGAGGGCTATAAGCTCTAAATGGACCCTGGACACCGCCAGCCATTATTTCCGGCTTTGAGGCATATCCTGAAGCCGAGACGATTCACTTGGTCTGGGATAACCTGAACACCCACAAGGAAAAGCCGCTTGTCGAATATTTCGGGGAGGAAGAGCGCCATCGAATCTGGCAACGAGTGGAAGTCCACTACACGCCGGAACATGGAAGCCGGCTCAATCAGGCCGAGATGGCCATCAGTATCTTCGCATGGTAGTGCCTGGGAAAAAGGCGCATCGGAAGCTTTGATGAACTCCGGAGAGAAACGTCCATTTGGAGCAAGCCCACGAATCAGAACCCATCACCGGTCCGATGGGCGTTTACCATCGCCAAACCTCGGAAAAAATTCAACTACAAAACGCGATTGCTTTTATAACTCCAATGTTCCGGATCTGAAATACGGAGGGGTTGGCTGTTAGTGCATTCCGAAAGCAAAACCAATGCGCATGGCACTATAACATGCCTAAGGACGCTGATATGGGTTAACAAGGTTCGCAGCCTCAATCTGTGCAGTCCGAGTTTCCGGGAAAGGGTTAAGGGTGCGTCCATTCGCGCGGGAACGGCAAGGAACGGGGACGGCGCCCCAGCGCGTCCGACTCCAGGCCATCGGCGCTTTTGAGGAGACGGCCGGACTCGGGCGTTCCGTCGATCCGGGGAGAGGGGGCTGCGAGCGAAACCGGTTTCGAAAGGAAGCCGCGCGTGTCCAACCATTTCATGACCGTATCCGTCCACTCGTGCAAGACCGGATCATTGGGCGCCCCGACCTTTCCGTCGGCCATCCCGAAACCGTGCCCGCCATGGTCGAAGGTCATCATCTTGGCCTCCACCCCGTGCTTCAAAAGGGAGTCGTAATAGACGATCGAGTTCTTGATGTTCACCACGCCGTCGTCGCTGGCCGCGAACAGGAAGCCGGGGGGTGTCTTGGAGGTTACCTGCTTTTCATTGGAAAGGGAGTCGATGAGCGCCTGGCTCGGATTGGTTCCGATCAGGTTCTCGCGCGATTGCATGTGGGTGAAGGACTTGTCCATGGTGATGACCGGATACCCGAGGATGGAGAAGGCCGGACGGCAACCTTGCCGGTCGATGCTGTCGGCGGCATTGGGTTTGCCCGCGTCATAATGCGTGGAAACGGTGGAAGCCAAATGTCCGCCCGCCGAGAAGCCTAACACGCCCACGCGCGCGGTGTCTATGCCGTACTTGGCCGCATTGGCCTTGACCCAGCGGATGGCGCGCTGCGCGTCCCACATTTCAATGGGATGATGGTAATTGTTGGAGCCCAAACGGTATTTCACCACGAAGCCGGAAACGCCCAAGCCCGCCAGCCATTGGGCCGGTAACGATCCCTCCTTGTCGGAGGACAGGCCGACATAGGCTCCTCCCGGGAACACGACCACCGCGGCGCCATTGGGCTTGGAAGCCGGATAGGGCGTAATGCTGGGCTTGTCGGTCGCGGCGGTCCCGGTAGCGCCCGGCGCACCCGACGGCCAGAGCTGGACTTCCTGCTGCGCTGAAACGGTGGATGCCGAAAAGGATAAAAAAGTGCTTATAACCATTCCTAAAATGATCGGTTTTCCAAATACGGACATGAAGCCCCCCTCAATGCCCCTAAAGTTAACCTCGGGAGCGATGGAAAGCGCAAGGACTCTGATCCGTAAAAGGGATGCTACCCGCCATTCGGAGAATTCATCCCAGCGGACCTAGCTTTCAGCCCGTCCCCTTTTGTCCGCGAGCAAG
>DAINDC010000476.1:2996-4014 GCA_036732085.1 Fibrobacterota bacterium
TTCGAAACCCGAGATGACATCGAACAATTCCTCATCGATTCCACTTTGACGAAGTTGGTGAAAGGCGGCATGCAACCCCTCGACCAATTCACCGATATTCCTATCGGCGCGTTCCATAGCCGATAGCCGGCTGGCATTTTCACTCGCGAGAGATTCCGCGCAAGCCCGGAACAAGGAAATGAACAGGTATTCCCGGATGAGCGTCAGCACGGGCGCGGCTCCGGCGCCGATGATCTGGGGCGGCATCACGGTCGGCCAGGGCAGATCGGAAACGTCCCGCTGCCAGGTGGCGTCGAGCGGCAGGAGGTAATAGCGCCGGTATCCGTATTGGCGATGCGCTCCTCCAGTCCCGACAGCTCGGTGCCCATGGTGGGTTGGTAACCCAGTCGGGACGGCATCCGCCCCAGCAGGCCGGAAACCTCGGAGCCGGCCTGGATGAACCGAAAAATATTGTCGATGAGCAAAAGGACGTCGCGATGCTCGTCGTCCCGGAAATACTCGGCCATGGTGAGGGCGGCATGGCCCACGCGGAACCGGCTTCCCGGAGGTTCGTTCATCTGTCCGAAGAGCATGACCATATTGGGAAGGACGCCTGCCTCCTGCATGTCGTGGTAAAGCTCCTGGCCTTCCCGGCACCGTTCTCCGATGCCGCAGAAAATACTGACGCCCTCCTGGTGTCCGATCATATTGTGGATCATCTCGGTGAGCAGCACGGTCTTCCCCACCCCGGCCCCGCCGAAGAGGCCCGCCTTACCGCCGCGCTCCAGGGGCATCAGCACGTCGATGACCTTGACGCCCGTTTCGAAAATCTCCGACTTGGTGGACCGCCGGGACAGGGGCGGAGGCGCCCTATGGACCGAGCGCCATTCGACTCCGGTCAAGGGTGCCCCCCGATCGATGACCTTCCCGAAGACGTCGAGCATGCGCGCGAGGGTTCCCTTTCCCACCGGCGCTTGCAAGGGACCGCCCGTATCCTCCACCGGCATGCCCCGAGCCAGCCCCTGGGTGGGCGTCAAGG
>DAINDC010000477.1:0-3990 GCA_036732085.1 Fibrobacterota bacterium
CCCCGACGATCTCCCTCTGCCTAGTGCTCATTTCGGGCATCCTGCTATCCAAGATTTAGGTTAGTTAGCATTCACTAACCCAGATATAAGGTACTCGATTTCGTCCACGCCAGTAAGAGGAAACTGCCCAAAAATTTGGCCAATTTGGCAATCCACGCATTCGGCGGGCTGTCGCGCCGTTCGACTCTTCCACTATCGCATCCACAGGCCGAAAGGTGGAAACCGTTCAAATCGCTGAGATCTCTCAAATTTCAGGGGTCAGCGGTGTGTTAAAAAAAGGGGTGAGGGCGTGGCCCGGAATAAATAATAATATTTAAATAATATAATTAAATCGGCGGTTAACTATGAACGCGCGCATTGCAAGAAGAGGAAACAGGAGAGCCGGTGCGGTTGCCTCGGGCCTTCTGGTCCTGGTTCTTTCCTTCCCCTCGTCCCTTAGGGCGGATCCATCGGTCAAAGCGTCCAGGCCGAAGTAGCGCCGGATCCAGAACATCCGGCCGATTGGTGGCCGCGAGAACAATGACCCCGGCTTGGGATTCGAATCCTTGCATTTCCACCAACAGTTGGTTGAGAGTCTGCTCCCTCTCGTCGTTTGAAATCAAGGAACTGGAACGGCTCTTACCGATGGCGTCCAATTCGTCGATGAATATTATGCAGGGCGCTTGTTCCCGAGCCTGTTTAAACATGTCCCGAACCCGAGCAGCCCCTACCCCAACGATCATCTCCACAAAGGCGGCGCCACTGATTTGGAAAAATGGAACCTTCGCCTCACCTGCAACAGCCTTGGCAAGCAGGGTTTTGCCTGTTCCCGGCGGCCCTACCAGTAAGACCCCTTTTGGGATTTCCCTCCGACTGCCGTATATTTTTCCGGCTGTTTCAGGAAGTCAATTACTTCCATCAACTCTTCCTTAGCCTCGTCAACTCCAGCGACATCCGCGAAAGTGACGCCCATGTCTTTAACAGAAACCACATTCGCCCGGCTTTTTCCGAAAGACATCAACCCTTGACCCATACCGCCCATTTTTCCGGACATGAATCTGAAAATCGCAAAAAAGACAAGACCAGGTATGATCCAATTGAACATGATATTACTCAAGATTTTTCCGGTGATAGGTCGGGCAATGTATTCCACCTTAACGGAATCCATCAAGCGTATCAGTCCGGCTTCATCCAGCATAACCGTCTTGAAGGCGTCTAATTCGGCCTTGGATCTTTTCTGAGGATCCATTTTTTTCATTTCCTCTAGTCGGTTCGGGAATCCAAAAAGGATCTCCTTCTCGATTTCAACGCGTTTGATGGAACCGGATTGGATTTTTTCTTTGAAGGCGCTATAGTCGATCATTTCCGGTTGCTTGTGGCTAGTTAGCAGGAAGAGATTGAATCCCATGATGGCGAGGATGACCAGCGCATAGTGCCAATTGAATCCATTACGGGGATTGTGTGGTCCTGGGGTACCCGCATTTGGAGGTGGTGACGTCCCGATACCGTTTTTAGAATCGCCATCCTCCCGGGGTTCAGGAATAATATTTTCCGCCTTTTTGTTTCGAGCTTTTGCATTCAGCATACGGGAAATTCTCCGTCCAGAATGCGTTCGACAAAACGTAACATGCCCGCTAATTGCTTACTTAGCGGGTTACGAAGCGCCTTCAAAACGGAGCGCGGTTGCTGCATAAGTACTTTTCGCCCACCGCTATAGACATTGAAGGAGAAAGAGCAGCGTCCTATTCAAGCTCCCTTGCTTACCGTCGTGTTGTCGTTCCGCTTTAGCTGCTCCAGGATTTTCTTCCAAGTCTTTTCTTGCACAGCCTTTTTCGTAATCAGATGCTTCATGGGCGAGGTTGTCACATCCGCGCGCTGGACACCTTTTTCAAGGCGTTCCAAGTCAAGGTACTCTTCGCCATCCGAAAGACGCACAGACACCTCTGCGGTGCTTACTGATGCGACCTCATCATCGGAAAGCAATTTTAAGAGACTGTCACGAGTTATATAATCGGCTCGCTTTTCATTCTTCATTTTCTACTCCTAAACGAATTCTGTGATTAGGCAGGTGAGAGTGCCGACTTGTTTAAGGTGCATTCCCAGGTAATGTTCAGACTAAGCGTAATATATGTTCCAAGCAGGTAAGAGTTGGATAATTCCGTAGGATCATATTATGACGGGCCAAAAAATAGGCAAACCCTGGCATACATAAACCATTCCGTATACCACCGACCTTTATCTTGGTCAGAGAAGTGAACTAACATAACTTGATTCCAGTTAGCGTGTCACGATTTTATCTTTAATACACGCGGGCCTCTCAATGAATTCCTTCTCCGGGTTTCAGGGGCTAAGCAAAAGGAAAACCACATACCTCGAACTCTCAAGAAAAACAAGGCAGCCAATCCTAAACAATTACCGAAGTGCCCCACCGGCATCAGTCAAGACAAGGCCCACATTAAACAAAACATTGGGCATCGGCATTTCTGCTCTTCGAATATGATTATGGATCCTCCTTCGAAAAACGTAGGTTCCAGAGACTCATGTAACCGAAGGCCGAAAAATGAAAATCAAACCCGAGGAGTTCCGGGTCAGGCCGCTGGAAAAAATCGATCTTGGGAAAAGGCCCACCAAACTCAAACCTTTTTTCAATTCCAAGAAGGAATACCGGAACCGCCTGGGTGAACATCTCAAAGAGATGGCATCGTTGCAAAGGCTTCTCTATGCATCCGATCGGTATTCTCTGCTGCTGATATTCCAAGCCATGGATGCTGCAGGCAAGGACGGAGCCATCCGGCACGTCATGTCCGGGATAAATCCCCAAGGATGCCAGGTATTCAGTTTCAAGGAACCGAGCCCCGAGGAACTCGACCATGATTTCCTTTGGCGCACCAACTGCCGCCTCCCCGAGCGCGGGCGCATCGGAATCTTCAACCGTTCCTACTACGAAGAGGTGCTCGTGGTCCGCGTGCATCCGGAGATCCTCAAAAGGCAAAGTCTTCCGAAAAGCAGTATCGATGGGAAGGATATCTGGGAGGACCGGTTCAGATCCTTTTCGGGTATGGAGGAGCACCTCCATCGCAACGGGACCCGGATCGTGAAATTCTTTCTGCACCTTTCCAAGGACGAGCAGCGCAAGCGATTCCTGGAGAGGATTGATAACCCGGACAAGAATTGGAAATTCAGCATGGCGGATGTCCGAGAAAGGAAATACTGGCATCAATATATGAAGGCGTATGAGGAATGCCTTTCCGCGACCAGCACGAAGGAAGCACCGTGGTACATCATCCCCGCGGACAACAAGCACGATGCCCGACTAGCCATCTCGAAGATCCTCCTCGAAACTCTTGGCGGGCTCCGGCTGGAATATCCGCTTACGGATGGGGCCAGGCGTAAAGAATTGGCCGCCATTCGGAAAAATCTGGAAGGCGGGAAGTGATGACGAGTAACAAAAGCGGTCCTAACCCACTGAGCCCTCCGAGCATCGGTCTTCTACCCGCCGGCATCGGAGGCATGGATTCGTTGACGGAGCTGGCCCTCGATCTCCGCTGGTCCTGGAACCATGCTACCGACAAGGTCTGGCGCGGACTGGATCCCGACTTGTGAGAGGCGACGCAAAACCCCCTCGTAGTTCTTCAGACTGTTTCCCGAGACCGGATCGAAAAGTCTTTGGCGGATTCCGGATTCCGAAGCACGGTAGATTCCCTGGTGATGAGGAATCACGAGGCCGCGACAGCTCCTTCATGGTTCGGAAACAACCATACGGACGAGCCGTTGCGTACAATAGCGTATTTCAGCATGGAGTTCATGCTGAGCGAGGCCTTGCCCATATATTCGGGAGGGCTGGGCAACGTCGCCGGGGATCAATTGAAAGCGGCCAGCGATCTGGGCGTGCCCGTAATCGGCGTGGGACTCCTTTACCAGCAGGGCTATTTCCGCCAGGCGATTTTCCGAATTATGCGGCCGGAAGTTGGGGGCCGGAGGAAACCCAAGGCCTGCTCGCATCAGGGCATA
>DAINDC010000478.1:0-2648 GCA_036732085.1 Fibrobacterota bacterium
GCACGGTCCGCAATGGCATGAGCGCCCTGTTCGCCCCGTTCAAGGCCGCGGCAGGCAAGCTTTCGGAAAGCCGCGCGCAATCGGCAGAGCGTAAAGAAATAGTGGAAACCGCCGAGGAGGTGGCCGCCAAGGTCCGCCAAGAAATGTACGGAGCCGAAGACTGGCAATCCAAAGGCCCGGGCTTCAAGGATAAGATCCGGGATTTCGTCCAGTCCAATGTCAAGCCCAAGGCCATGGACTTCGTGCGCATCGGCCAGGAGATCAAGGACCTGCTGACCGATCCCGAGCTCATCGAAATGGCGAAACGCGGCGAGTTGCAGGATCTGGATCGATCCCATTTCGCGGAAATCGTCGCGGGCCGCACGGATTGGGATAAACAGCAAGTGGAGCGGCTGGTGGATACCTTGAATTCCACCTGGAGAAATTTCCTGGGGGAAAATGAGCCCGCCCCGGCGAGGGAATTCGGAGTCGCTTCGGAAAAGCAGGAATGGTTTCCGGTAGGCGCGGGTGCTTCCACTTCGGAAGGCATGGCGGCGAAGTACAATCGGTTCAAGGAATTCCTGCACAGCACCGGGAGGGCGGAGTTGAGCCCGGAGCGATTGGAACAGGAAATCAAGACCTTGGTCCTGGATCCCAAGACCGGGTTGTCCCAACTCAAGGAACATATGCGTGAGCTCGATAGGGAAAGCCTGATCCGGATCTTGTCCCAGAGGAAGGATATGACTCCCCTGGAGGCTTCCCGCATCGCCGATCAAATCGATGTGGCGCGCGGCAAGGCCCTCTCCATCAAGGAGCAGGCCGAACATCGCGCCCAGGAAATAAAGGACCGGGTGCTTTCCCGGATCCGCGATCTTGTTTATTCCGTGAACCGGCCCGACTTGGATTATGAAGGATTCGCCGCGGACTTCAAGCCGCTATTGGACGATCCCAAGGCCGGCTATACCGCGCTCAAGGCCCGCCTGCAGGGGCTGGATCGCGAGACCCTCATCGCCATGCTCAGTTCCGACCAGGGGATGGGCATGAGCAGGGAGGATGCCGAAAAAACGGTGTCGAAAGGCGAGGCTGTCAAAGGCAAGGTGCAGGAGGCGGCTGGGCAGGCCAAGTCCGGCCTGGACAAGGTCGCCGATCAATTCATGGAAGCCAAGGAAGCCGTTCTGGAGCGCGCCCATCAGGTGGAAGAGGAAACCGAACGGAGGCTGGAAGAAGCCAAGCGCATTTCCCTGGAGCAGGCCGAGGCCGCCCGCAAGGTGACGGCGACGGCAGCCTGGTGGATGTTGGCCATAGCCGTGGTTTCCGGCGCTGCAGCAGCCTTGGGCGGGCTCACCGCGGCATTCTAGACCTCTCCACTTAGGCTCTTTTGCTTTTGGCCTGCCTGGCCCGTGGGAGTCAACCTCCACGGGCCATTCGCCTCCCACGAAGTAAATTTATTCGCTTGCCTCAATTCCGGAAGGTGGCCAGCCGCTTCGATCGGGTGGAATGCTTCAACCTGGCCAGGGCTTTTTCCTTGATTTGACGGACGCGTTCCCGCGTGAGATGGAACCGGTGGCCGATCTCTTCCAAGGTATAACCGGTATCGCCGCCGATGCCGAAATAAAGTTTCAAGACCTTCTCCTCCCGATCTTCAAGCGTCGCGAGGACTTCTTCAATCTCATTCCGCAGGCTCTCCTGCGAGATCGATTCATCCGGGCTTTCGATGTTCTCGTCCTTGAGCATATCCCCGAGCCGGCCTTCCTCCCCCGGCTGGAGTGGGGAATCCAGCGAGACGGGCGAATGTCTGAGCAAGCGGCTCTCCTCGATTTCGCTTTCGTCGAGGGAAAGGTGGCTGGACATTTCCGACATGGATACCGATCGGCCCATCTTCTGTTCCAGCTTCGCTCCCGACTTGCTGATGCGGTGGATGACGGTCACGCGGTTCATGGGGATATTGATGGTCCGGGATTGTTCGGCCAGGGATTGCATGATGCCCTGCCGGACCCACCATACCGCATAGGAGATGAACTTGAAGTTCTTGGTCTCGTCGAAACGTTTGGCGGCGCGGATGAGCCCGAGGTTCCCTTCGTTGATGAGATCCGTGAGGGGCAGTCCCTGGTTCTGATAGTTGCGGCTGACGGAGACCACGAATTTCAGATTCGCGGAGACCAAGGTGTTCATGGCTCGGCGATCGCCCTGGCGGATTTGGCGCGTGAGGTTCGCCTCCTCGCTCATGCTCAGGGATTTGATCTTGCTTATCTCCCGCAAGTAAAGGGACAAACCCGAATCCTTTCCGATGAACTTGAGGGGGCGGACGATTTCGTGACGCAAAGGTTTTAAAACGGCTGCCAAGTTGAGCTCCTTGTCTATCCGAGGCTGGGGACCGGGCCGGTCCTGTTTGGGAATTTCTCCCAATATGGTATTGTGAGGGAACGGGCGCAAGCAGAATAGCGAAAAGCGAAAAGGCGTCGCGGCCCTGGCCGGATCGGGAGAAGACTATCGCGGATAGTTCAAGGCAAGGCGGGTCGGTCCGCGCATGGCTTCCAGGTCAAGCGCATCCTGGTGCCTGGTGAATTGACGCATGCGGAGGCGGGTTCGGCTGATTATTCCGGTGGAGCGGGCCGTCCAGGTGGAGGCGATCGAGGAGGTTTACTGGGAGCATCTGATGCCGGAGTGCC
>DAINDC010000478.1:2658-3974 GCA_036732085.1 Fibrobacterota bacterium
AAGCCGTGAGGAGCGGCCTAAGGGTTCACTGGGGGATTAACAAGGACTTCCCGCTGACATCGAATCGCTCGGACTTGGGATCGTGCATGCGGATATAGGTCGGAGTCCAGAGATCGAAACTCCGGCCCGCCCCATTCTTCCCAAGCCCTTGCGCGTCCTTGCGGGCATCGGTCTTGAGCGCGGTAGGCACCGTAAATCCCGGCAAGTGGATTTCGTCCACCCAGATTTCCCCGGCATCGCCCGACTTGCCCGTATTGATGGTCTGCCAGGCGATCTTCGTGGCCTTGGCCAAGTTGAAATCCGCCTTCACGGCCCAGATGGCCTGCGCGAAGTCCGACCACTTGAGCGAGACCAAGGTCCACTCCGGCGTGGCGGGCAGCCGATGGAAGAAGAATCCGAAGTCCGTCACGTTGAGCGTTTCCACGCGCACGTCCGCGGAGGCTCCCTTGTAGTAGAAGGTGAGGCCGGAGGTCGTGCTCAGGTTCACGGGAGTGGAATCGCCCAGCGGATTGAGAGGGAAGCCCAAGCCCACGAAGGGGCTGTAAGGATTGGTCCCTTTGTCCAAGGTAAACGCGATCTTGGCGGCTTTGAGGGAGGCATTGCCGCCGCCATCCGTCATCTTGAAGTTGGAGGTCAAGGTGGTCTTGGGGGTGACGATGGAGGCGCCTTTGTTGATGTCGTCGGCATAGGTGAACCACTTGGTGCCCAGCTTGGTCAGGTGATCGCCGTCTTCGCAATCGTCGATGAGATCGGTGGCGCCCGCATTGAAATACGCAGTGATGTTCATATCGCTGGTGATCGTCACCGATTGCGAGGCGGTGGCCCCGGCCATATCGCCGCTCCAGGAGGTGAACTTATTCGCCCCGCTCGGCACCGCCTCGATGGTGACCTTGGTGTTCAAGGGGTAACTCGCCTGTTGCGGCGTGATCTTGATGGTTCCCGCATTCGCGGGGGAGGCTCCCGTGGTGATGGTGAAGGCCGTCTTGGGCGTGGCGGTGGAAAGGTCGAGCATATTGCCGGACATGGTCAGCAGGGACAGGAGCTTGAGGCATTGGTTATAGTAGTTGTCGTCGTCGATGAAGGAAGCCAGCCTCCGGTAGCAGGCGTCCAGCCATTCCTGATGGGCGGCGTCCACCATGGCGCCGCAAGCAAAAGGTCCGATATAGGTGGGCAAGTTGAACTCCCCGGCCTTGGTCCCGGCGAGCTTATAGCCCGATCCGATTTGGGACGGGTCGCCCTTGGTGTCGGCCTTGAGCCAGGCCGTCATCTTATTGGCCACGTCCTTGGCGGAGGCGTCCCCGTACCAGATATAGGCC
>DAINDC010000479.1:0-2626 GCA_036732085.1 Fibrobacterota bacterium
CCCTTGAATACCATGGTTTCGCGGCATATCCTGACCAGCAACTTCTATGGGCCGAGCGATTCCGTAGTCGTGGATAAATTCGTAGTCGATTACCCCATGGGCTACTTGCGTGGCGGGGACGCGCTGGACATCTGGTATCAATTGGATGCCTATCGGGGCGCGAACCTGGATCTTTCCCTGTCCGTCGGCGTCCTGTCCAAGGGGGAGGTCAACCTCTACACGCCCTATACCAATTACTATACGAGCCCTCACGATTCGCCCACGGGCATCGCGGAAAAGGAAGTGCGGGTACGCGCCGATGCGGCTTATCGGTTACTGCATGGACTGTCGGCCCATGCCGGCATAGGCTGGCAGCAAATCCGGAATCAGAACCATGCTTCCGGAGATGATTTGGACAGGGGCCAGATCTCTATCGGAATGGAGTATGTCCATCCTTGAGGGTTGAAACCATTAATTACTTCCTGCCGGCTCCCGTGAGGTTGGACTTTTTATTTGATTTTTATATATAATCTCAGCTATGCCAACCACTTACGGGCGACAATTCCCGCTTCTTCTCCTAATGCTTCTCGGCTTGTCCCACGGGCAAACCCTGGAAGACAAGGTCTCCCAGGCGCGCAAGATGCAGGCGCAGTCGGTCATCGGCGCCGAGGATCCCGAACTCGATTCCTTGATAAAGGAAAGGAACCGGAAAAACAAGGGCGCCTCGCCCACGGAAGAAGCTAACGTGGAATCACAGCCTTCGGATTCCTTGATCGCGGGGCCCAATGGCTCTATGGAACTGGATTCCTCCCGCTTCGAAAAGAAGGACCGCCTCGCCAAGGACTTGAAGGACTCCAAGGACACGACGAACCACCATCGTAAACCCGCGCGCGAAAAACCGCTTCCGGTACCAAAGCGGTATGAGCAGCGGATTTTCCGGAGCGTTGATCGAAGCGCCTTCAGCAGCGCACGGGGCGCGGTCGGCCGGGATTACGTGCTCGGTCCGGGAGACGGGATTACCGTATCGCTCTGGGGCGATAAGGAAAAGGAATACAATCTCGTGATCAATGCGGAAGGGAAGGTCTTCCTGGAAGGCGTGGGCTTGATTCCCCTCGCGAGCCTGAACCTCAATGAAGCCCAGGAGAAGCTGAAGGAGCGCCTGGCCAAAATTTATTCCGGAATCGGGCGCGGATCCTCGCATGTGGACGTGTCGCTTGGCAGGATGGGTCCCATCAAGGTTTTCGTGCTTGGCGAGGTCAAGGTTCCCGGCGGGTACGTCTTCACCGGCAGCACGGGCATCTTATCCGCCCTCTACTTCGCCCAGGGTCCAACGGATATCGGAACGGTGCGCAATCTGCAACTGAGCCGCGCGGGGAAGAAATATCCCCTGGACCTGTACCAATATCTTATCTATGGTCAAAGCCTCAATCCGGACCAGCTTCGCGATGGGGACGTGATCTTCTCCTCACGTGTGGAAATCGAGATTGCGGGCGATATCGGCCGGCCCGCGACCTACGAACTCAAAAAAGGCGAAGGCGTGAAGGAGCTGCTTGAGTTCTCCGGAAAGCTCAATGCTACTGCCGCCTCGCATAAGATGACTCTGCAAAGGATCTTTCCCGGAGGCAAGGTGGACTATGTGGACCTTGCTCCTCCCCAGGATTACCTTTCGGGAAAAGTCCACCTGAACCTGCAGGATGGCGATCGCGTCCTGGTCGAGAAATCTACCGAACTCAGCCTCAATTTCGTTACCATCGCCGGTCCGGTGAAATACCCAGGAACCTATTCCATCGAAGGGATATCCACGGTCAAGGACCTCATCGCCAAGTCCGGGGGCTTACGTGAAGAGGCCTTCCTGGGCCGGGCTCATGTGGTCCGCTTCCTTCCGGACGGCTCCAGCAAGCTTTTTGCCGACGCTCTCGATAGCAGCGAAATTAAAGGCGTGCAGCTGGGGCCCCGCGACAATGTGATCATCTACAGCCTCAAGGACATGTATCTTCCCGACAGCGTCGATGTGGCGGGCGCGATTTTCAATCCAGGCAGGTATGAATTCCGTGAGGGGATGACGGCGAAGGATCTGATCATGCAGGCGGGCGGATTCACGCCCGAGCACGAAAAAGGAAGACTCCTCATCTTCCGTGATGAGTCCGATGATCGCAAGGTCAATCAGATCTCTCTGGTGGTCCAGGAAGGCCTTTCCAAGTCAGGTGAGAATTTCGTCCTGAATCCTCGCGATCTTGTGCAGGTTCCCGTGGATCCACGATGGTACACAAAGGAAGTGGTGACCTTGGAAGGTCTGTTCACCCACCCTGGAAAGTATGCACTTTTGCAGCCCGGCGAAAAGCTCGCCTCGGTGATTGATCGTGCCGGCGGCTTTAAGGAAAATGCCTATATCGAGGGGGGCCGGTTCTACCGCTCCAAGGACAGCGTAGGCCGGGTCGGTGTGGACATCAAGAAGGCGATCAACCGCCCCCGCAACAAGGTCAACCTGCCCATGGTCGGCGGCGACAGCATTTTCATTCCGGAGCGCCTGAATACGGTCAAGGTCATTGGGGAAGTCGGCTTTGAAACCAGCGTCCTATTCCAGGAAAACTCCGCCGTTCAATACTATATCGAAAAGGCGGGCGGATTCACCCGCCGGAGCGAGAAG
>DAINDC010000479.1:2636-3919 GCA_036732085.1 Fibrobacterota bacterium
AGATCGTGGTCCAATACGCGAACGGGGAAACCAGCCGCGACGGTTACTTCAATCGCAAACCGGATGCGGGCAGCGTCATCTACGTTCCGCAAGGCCCCGAGCCGAAACCCATTGATTGGATCGCGGGGATTAATGTGTTGCTCGGAACGCTTACCATCGGCGCCGCCTTGCTCCTGTCCATCCAATCCCTTCGCGGCAAATAAGGATTTCGCCCCGGTATTAATCCACCTGACGGATAAGGAGAGTTATGGAAAAATCAGCGAAAATCTATATCGCCGGCATGTACGGAATGGTGGGCAGCGCCATTGCCAGAACGTTGCGCGCCCAAGGATATGAAAACCTGGTCGGCCATTCTTCCAAGGAATTGGACCTTACCAGCCAACAGGCGGTTTTCGATTTCTTCAAGGCCGAAAAGCCGGACTACGTATTCCTGGCTGCGGCCAAGGTGGGCGGGATCTATGCCAACAATACCTATCCGGCGGATTTCATCTACAGCAATATTTGCATCCAGACCAACATCATCCATTCCTCCTACATTTTCCGGGTCAGGAAGCTGCTGTTCCTGGGGAGCTCATGCATCTATCCCAAATTCGCCGATCAGCCCATGAAAGAAGAATGCCTTTTGACCGGTGAACTGGAGCCGACCAACGAGCCTTATGCCTTGGCGAAAATCGCCGGCATCAAGATGTGCCAAGCCTATAATCGCCAGTACCATACCCACTTCATTTCCTGCATGCCGACCAATCTGTACGGCCCCAATGACAACTATGACATCATGAATGCTCACGTTTTGCCCGCCCTCATCCGCAAGGTGCACGAAGCCAAGACCAACAAACAAGCCTCCTTCACGGTATGGGGTACCGGCACTCCCAGGCGCGAGTTCCTTTACGTGGACGATCTCGCCGATGCCTGCGTCTTTCTGATGAAGGAATACCTGCAGAACGAAACCATCAATGTGGGCAGCGGTCAGGAAGTCACCATCCGCGAACTCGCAGAGACCCTAAAGGATGCCGTGGGCTTCAAAGGTGAATTGGTCTTCGATGCCTCCAAGCCGGACGGCACGCCCCGTAAGCTTCTGGATGTTTCCCGGCTCCACGCCCTGGGCTGGAAAACCAAGGTTTCTCTCAAGGAAGGCATATCGCGCTCCTATGAGGATTTCCTAAAGGGAAATGTAAGGATGTAAATGGGAAAGAAAGTGGCATTGATAACCGGCATCACGGGCCAGGATGGATCCTATCTGGCGGAGTTGCTGCTGGAAAAAGGCTATGACGTGCATGGCATCA
>DAINDC010000480.1:0-3908 GCA_036732085.1 Fibrobacterota bacterium
AGGGTGTCGACGCCCAGGCCGCTGGTGGTGAAGCGCCCGTCGGCATCGGCATTGACGAAGACATTGGTTCCCAGGACCTGGACGAAGACGGTCCTGCGATCGTGGTTGGGTTCCAAGGCCACGATGCCGGTGATCGAACCGGGGTCCTTCAAGGTATCGGAAGCCAGGGAGGTGGTGGTATCGGAGATGAAGATGGAATCCAGGTAGGAATACTCACCCTGCAGATCGCCCAGGATGTTGTACTGTCCCTTGGGCAGGGAATCGAGGGAATAACGGCCATCCTTGTCCGTATACGTGGAGAAAAGCAGCGCGGAGGTGGCGCTGGCTTTGGGCACTCCCGAAGCTTCGGGCACATGGCTTACCGGAAAGACCTGCACGCGGGCATTGGAAGCGGGCTTGCCGTCGGCGAGGAAAAGGATTCCCACGCGGAGCTCGTTGTCCACCACCGAGCCGCGGTTGGCCTGATCGGACTGGAAGATGCAATTGGCGAGCAGCAGGGCCATGGCCCAAGGAAGAGTTTTTTTAAACATGGTGGTTTTCATTGGGTTACAGGGAAAAGTTGCAGGTTCAATTGGAACGCCTTGTCCGGGAGTCCATCCTCATCCATGAGGGCCACGAGTTTTTTACGCAAGGCCTCGATTTCAACCAAGGCCTTCTGGAAGCCTGCGTCCGAATAGGACAGGGTCATGGTGGACACATGACGTTTTTCCTTGGGGAACTTCTCCAAGGCGAGCATGCCCAGGTCCATATTGGCTTTCAGATAATTTGCCGTGTACAGGGATTTGAAGGTTGTGTCCTTCTTAAGGGTGGCCGTAAGGGGGCGTAGGCGGCCTTGCGGGTCCTTTTGGATGAATCCCAGTACTTCCAGGAGTCGGATGCTGTCCTTGGCCTGGGAAGCCTTGATGGGCGGATTCAGCTTCCTGGCCAGGGTGGCGAAATCGCCTTGGAAATCATGGAAGAAGAGGAGCTCGCGGACAGCGGAGTGGTACCACTTGCTGTAATATTCGAACTTCTCCTGTCCCACCAAATCGACCTTCATTTCCTTGAAGGCAAGGAGCTTCTTGAGAAGCCGGTTCTTTTCTTCGATGGATCCTGCCTGGTTGAATTGGACCAGGATCTCGAAGAAGTCGGTCTCGATGTCGTTAAGCCGGAACAGGTCCGCCACCTTCACCAGATGCGAACTGGTGAGGTTTACCCTGCCTTTGAGAATATCGGAGAACCAGCCGCTGGAGGAGGTTCCGATATGGCCGCTGATGAATCGATGGGAGAATTTGGAATCCCCTTTTCGATACTCTTCATAGGCTTCTTTGAGATAAGCACGGTAATCGGAAAAAGTAAAAACGGATACGGAGGATGGACGGTGCGGGCGCATGTCCAAATTGTAGCATCAGTGTGGCGCGTACCCTGTCAATTGTAGGGGGAAACCGCTCTATTCTTTCGAACAGACAGCTGCGAAATCATGCCAATTAGTCTAGGTCCGGCGGGTTTTCCCGCCGATCAAGCTCGAAAGCGATCGGCCCAGATAGAGCGTTGACCAGGGTGGCTAGACTTTTCTCGTCCAGTTTTCCCAAACGAACCGGTATTTATAGGTGGGGGTATGAGTCTTCATCAGCCGCGCCTGGATCTTTTCCATCCTCTCCGCGGCGTTATCCACGAAGTCGTGGAATTGCACCTGGATGTTCTTGACCGAGCCGATGAAACCGATGTCGATGAGTCTCTCGAGCAGCTCATATTCACCGCCCTCGATGTTGATCTTCATGAGATCGAGGGCGGTGATTTTCTCCTGCTTGAGCCATTCCGCCACGTCGACAATCTCGATCTCCTCTTTTTCCGACGCGGCTTTGATTACGGAGCTGCAGTCGGCGCTGAGGTTGATGGTTTCCTTGCGGGAGGAGCCGCCCAGTCCGAATTTGAAAACCTGGATCTTGTCGTTCTTGCGGAAGCGGGCGTCGATATCCCCTGCGAATTTCCTCACGGGTTCAAAAACGAAAATCTTGCAGGAGTAGCGGCCGAAAATATCGCTGGCCCATTGCCCCTCGTACCCTCCGCAGTCCAGCACGACGGAATCCGGCCCAAGATCGTAGTCGAATCGGAGCTTGACGTCGCCGCCGTCCGCCCACCATTTGTCGAAAATCTTTTCCTGGGGCGTCTTGTAAAGCCTGCGGCGAATCGCGTTTTTTATTCCCATGATGACCGCTGCTTTCTCCTATGGAGCCCTTTGGCGCCGTACCGCTGGCGCCTTCCGGAAGATAGAAATTCCAAGTCCATTTTCATCTCAAGTACAAGCGCAGCGTCTTGGCCATGCCCAGGAACACGGCCTTGGAGGGCAGCTTGCGCAGCAGGGACAGCGGCCCGGGTCCCGGCCGGCTCAGGAAATTCAAGGTGAGGCTGAACACGATCAGCTCCAATTCCTTGCGCGAACGGGAGCCTTTGAGCTGCTCGCGATAGGCCCCGGCCAGTTCCTCACGGTAGTCGGAAATGAAGGCGCGAGCGAGCCGGCGCGTGTCCTTTCCGATTCTCCCTTGGTTCTGGATGGAAAGCGATTCCCCGGCATCCCGATATTTGAATTGGAAATCGTCCACGTTCCCGAAGCGCGCGCCGCCGCGATAGAGCGAGAGCCAGAGGGAGTAGTCTTCGGCGAAACGGTGATTGCCCAGGCCGTATCTGAGATTGAGCCTGTCCAGGATGGATTTCCGCATCATCACGGATCCATGGGCGAAAGGAACCGCGCAGGATAGGGTGACCTGCATGGAAGCGGTCGTCAAGGGCACGGTTTCGGCGAAGAGGTATTTGCCCTGGTCGTCCACGTGGTAATAGTGGCAGCCGCAGATATCGTATTCGCCGCTTTCCAGCAGGCGGGCCTGCTTCTCGAAACGCCGGGGCAGGGAAATGTCGTCCGCGTCCATGCGCGCGATGAATTCCCCCCGCGACAATTCGATCCCCTCGTTCAGGCTTTTGATCAGACCCTTATTGGGACGGCTGATCAGGCGTATGCGCGCGTCCTTATCCGCAAAGCCCTGCATGACCGCGAGGGAGCCGTCCTTCGATCCATCGTCGATGAGGATCAATTCGAAATCCCCCAAGGTCTGGGAGAGGATGGACTCGATCGCCTCCTTGAGGTGCTGCCCGCCGTTATAGACGGGCAGCACGCAGGATATCAGCGGACTTGGCTTTTCCATTTACCGGATCCTCTGAGTTCAGCGAAAATGGCCTCGAAGCGGTGCGCATAGGTATGTTGCCCGGCCGTCCTGGCCGCGCCCATTTCCATGACACGCTTGCGCAGGTCCTCCTCCTTGAGGAAGAAGCGGGCCTTCTCCACCAAGTCGTCCGGGGACGCGTAAATCTGGATCTCCTCACCGATGCGGAAATAGTCCTCGATGAAAGGAGCGTAGTAGGTCATTTGGAATCCCCCCACGGCGGGAATTTCGAAATGCCGGGCCTTGATCTGTTCCGCTTTCTTGGGGTCGCGCAGAAAGTTCTTGAACGCGCGGGGAGAGGAGAGGACGTAGCGGATATCAGGAAGCGCGCTGTTGGAGAGGTTGAGATTGATGCGCGATTGACGGAAGATATCCTCCATACCGCTTTTGGTGACGCGCCCATTCGGCCACCCATGCCCGAAGCATTGTACGGTAATGGCCGCCTTTTTCAGAAGGTTGACGATCCACTGCCGGTACGGATGCCATTGTCCCACGAAGGAAACGTCGTAACGGAATCCTCCCTCCGGTGGCGATCCGGCGCGTCCGCCCGCATCCGCGGAAACGCAGGCCCATTGGGAAAGGATTGCGCCTTTCACTCCCAAGTCGCGGTATTTGGGCATGGCCAACTTGTCGGTGGTTACTACATAATCGAAGCACGGGGCATAGACGTTGGAAAAGCCGTCGAAGCGCCATTGATCGTCGCAAAACCAG
>DAINDC010000481.1:0-2995 GCA_036732085.1 Fibrobacterota bacterium
GATCATGGAGAATGCCAAGGCCGGCAGCGATACCAAGACCAATACCGACAAGTCCCAGGATGCCTCGGTGGCCGTGAGCCCGCTGGGCGTATCGTGGAATGGCGGACCCGAGAGCCAGTACACCCCGAAGGTGGGATTCTCCGGCAAGGTCGCGCAGAAATACGACGGTTCGGGCCAAACCTCCCGCACGGGGGACGTCAAGGCCACCCTGTCGGCGCGCATCGTGGCCGTCTACGACAATGGCAACCTGCTCATCGAAGGCAATAAGGAAGTGGAAGTGAACAGCGAAAAGGAGATCCTGCGGGTATCCGGCATCGTGCGTCCGGAAGACATCTCGCCCGACAATACCGTCCTTTCCGAAAAGATCGCCGATGCCCGAATCCAATATACCGGAGCCGGCGATCTCCATCAGGCCGCCCGTCCGGGCTTATTCGCCAGATTCTTCAATTGGATTTTCTGAACGGAGCCTTGCCATGCGCCCCAGCCGAAATATGAACTTGCGGAACCTCGGGTTGATCCTGATCGTACTCGCCCTTCCCTTCTCCTATACGGCCCAGGCTTCGCGCATCAAGGATGTCGCCAAGTTCGACGGGCTCGCCGAGACCCAACTCATCGGCTACGGCCTGGTAGTCGGCCTCAAAGGCACCGGGGACGGGCCCCGCACGGAATTCACCACCCAAAGCGTCATGAACATGCTGCGCAATACCGGCATCGAGGTCCCGCGCGAACGCATCCAGATCCGCAACGTGGCCGCGGTGATGGTAACCTCTAAGTTAAGCCCGTTCATGAAGCGCGGTTCCACTATCGACGTGACCGTATCGAGCATCGGCGACGCCAAAAGCCTGGAGGGCGGAACCTTGCTGATGTCCCCGCTGCAGGCCACGGACGGCGAGATCTACGCCTTGGCCCAGGGTGCGATGAGCATCGGGGGAATCAATCGCGAGTCTCAGCAAGGTAAGTCCTCGTTCGCCAAGAACCATACCATGGTCGGCGAAATCCCGGGCGGGGCCATCATCCAGAAGGAAGCTCCCGGAACCATGATGACATCGGATGAATTGCGCATCTCCCTGGCCGCGCCGGATTTCAGCTCCGCCGTGGCCATGGCCAAATCCATCAATGCCAACTATAAGAAGGAGATCGCCATCGCCGCGGATCCCGTCACCGTGCAGGTGAAGATCCCGGATGAGATGAAGGCCAAGCGGATGGAGTTCCTCGCCGAAGTCGAGAACCTGGATTTCCTGGTTTCCACGTCCGCCAAGGTGGTGCTCAACGAGAAGACCGGGACGGTCATTGCCGGAGGCAATGTCAGCATCTCGGAAGTGGCCGTCTCTCATGGCAGCATCACCATCGAGATCAAGCAGAACCAGCAGGCTTCGGTGTCCAATGCCGCGGCGCCGTTCGGGGGTACCACCCAGGCTTCCACCAATACCCAATCGGAAGACATCAAGGTGGACGAGCCGAAGGCGGAGATGAAGATTCTGCCCGCGAGTTCCAATGTGGCCGACTTGGCCAAATCGTTGAATACCTTGGGGGTCAGCCCGCGCGATATCATCGCGATCTTCCAGGCCATCAAAAAGGCCGGCGCGCTAAACGCCGAACTGATTGTGATGTAAGCTTGGCCCGTCTTGGCGACGGGCTAAGCGCAGCATTTTCAGTGAGGTGGGGAAGGCCAAGCTGTCGGCTTGGCCGGATTCCGGTGGGACCGGATTATTTGACCGACATGACTCCCTGCATCATGGCATAGTGGCCGGGGAAGGTGCAGATAAAAGGATAGTCGCCAGGGGCGGGCGCGGCAAGCTTCAAGGTGTCGCTTTCGCCGGGTCCAAGTAGTTTGGTATGGGCGACAATCGAAGCCGCTTCCGAGGCGGGGATATAATCGGTTGCCTTGGCAGTCATGGCCTTGGTCGCAAATGCAGCGATATCGGTTCCGGGCTTCAAAATGGTCAGGTCATGTCCCATGACGTCCTTGGCCATGGTGCCGATGTTCTGGAGGATGATGACCACATTGGATCCGGCCGGAACGTCGATGGCCTTGGTGCTGAACTGCATCTGATCATTGGCGGTGACCGTGACCGTCGTAGCCGCGGGGGCTGCCGCGGCTGCCGGCTCGGCCTTCTTCTCTTCCTTTTTATTGCATGCGGTCAACAAGGCCAGGGCCATTACTGGCACCAGGGTTGAAAGCAGGGACGCGGTCAGGGTTTTCGATTTGAAGAGGCGCATGGAGATCCTTTCATGGAGATGATTAGTGGAAATCTATAATTGGTTAAGGGGGGTGGGACGATAAAATTTCCGGTTCGCCAAATTGGTTGCAAAAAGTTTCTCGTCAAAATGACAAAGCATCCCGGGCCCGCACAGTGTCCGATTAGAAATGCTTCAGGGGGGATTTGCCGATAGCGAAGACGTTGAAGCCCATCTTGAACAGCTTCCGGTGGTCCAGGATATTGCGGCCGTCGAAGATGAAGGCCGGCTGCGACATGGATGCGAAGATCCGCTCGTAGTCCAACTCCCCATAGAGCTTCCATTCCGTCATCACGGCGATGGCATGCGCGCCTTCCGCGGCCTTATAGGGATCAAGCTCGAAGGTGACCCCGCTCTTGACGTCCTTGAGGTCGTCCTTGGCATGATCCAGCGCTTTGGGATCGCTAATGATGACATCGGCATGCTCCTCAAGCAGACCGCGGGTGATAGCCAGTGCGGGCGATTCGCGCGTGTCCCCGGTATTGGCCTTGAAGGCGAAACCAAAGAGCGCGATGCGCTTGCCGGCCACGGTATTGAACATATTGCCGAGCATGTTGAGGATGAAACGCTTCTGCTGCCATTGGTTGATCTTGACCACGGACTCCCAGTATTCCGCGACCTCATGCAGTCCGTAGCCATGGCAGATATAGACCAGGTTCAGGATATCCTTCTGGAAGCAGGAGCCGCCGAAACCCACGCTGGCCTTGAGGAACCGGGGACCCACCCGGGAATCGGTGCCGATGGCATAGGCCACTTC
>DAINDC010000481.1:3005-3893 GCA_036732085.1 Fibrobacterota bacterium
GGAAGGCATTGGCCGTCAGCTTGGAAAGCTCGGCGCTCCAGACATTGGATTCGATGATGCGGTTGCGCGGCACCCAATTGGCATAGATGTCCACCACTTCCGTCCGGGCCTTCACGCCTTCCGGGGTCTCGCGCGAGCCCACCAGGACGCGGTCGGGATTCTCCAGGTCCGGAATGGCGCTGCCTTCCGCCAGGAATTCGGGATTGGACAGGACTTCGAAATGGATGCCCTTGCTATTGGCGTTGAGGATGCGTTCCATGGCTTCGGCGGTGCGCACGGGCAAGGTCGATTTCTCGATGATGATTTTATCGCCGTCCGAGTTCGCCAGGATTTGGCGCGCGGTCTTCTCCCAATATTGCAGGTCCGCGGCCTTGCCGGCCCCCTGACCGAAGGTTTTGGTAGGCGTGTTCACCGATACGAAGATGATGTCGGCTTCGCGGATGCCCTTGTCGGTTTCGGTCGAGAAGAAAAGATTCCGGCCGCGCGTTTTCTGCACGAGATCGTCCAGGCCGGGTTCATAGATGGGAATGGTCTTGCTGTTCCAGGCATCGATGCGATCCTTATTGATGTCGACCACCGTGACCTTATACTGGGGGCATTTATGGGCGATCATGCTCATGGTGGGCCCACCGACATAACCGGCGCCGATGCAAAGGATATTCTTCTCGAATTTCATCAAGGCTCCATCCCGATTCCGGGTCTTCCCAGGCATGGACCCGGGGTTAAGATGCTAGAAATACCATTAATTTCGAAGGATTTCAAGCTTATCCGACCTGGATCAAGGTCGCCCCGGGATTGCCCAATTCCGGACGGAAGGAACGGATGCGGCTTCTCCATTTTGTTTCCAGATGACGACGCAAGGCACCCTTGATCGAGTTTTGATTTCCG
>DAINDC010000482.1:0-3890 GCA_036732085.1 Fibrobacterota bacterium
GCGACACACCGATGATATTGGAGATGGTCGCCGTGGGCGCGATGGCCATGCAATTGGAATTACGCATGCCCCAAGCCTTGATATGCTCGCGGACCGGAGCCCAGTCCTTATGGCACTTGCTGTCCATCATGATGGGTTCGCCGCGCTCGGCCGCCATCACCTCGACGGTATCAATGGGGAGCAAGCCCTTGGACCAGGACGAACCCTGGTAGGAAGGATAGGTCCCGCGCTCCTTGGCCAACTTGGAGGAGGCCAGGATGGAGTAATAGGAGATGATTTCCATCGACTTGTCCGCGAAGTCCACCGCGGCATCCGAGCTATAGGCGATGCCGAGTTCATAGAGCGCGTCCTGGAAGCCCATGAGGCCCAGGCCCACGGGGCGATGGCGCAGGTTGGAATTGCGGGCCTGGACCACGGGGTAGTAGTTCAGGTCGATGACATTGTCCAGCATGCGCATGGCGATGGTGACGGTTTCGTCCATCATCGCCTCGTCCAGCCTGCCGTTGTTGATATGGTTGAGCAGGTTGATGGAACCGAGGTTGCAGACCGCGATTTCCGCCTCGCTGGTATTGAGCAGGATTTCCGTGCACAGGTTGGAGCTATGGACCACGCCGGCATGGCGCTGGGGCGAACGGACATTGGAGGGATCCTTGAAGGTCATCCAGGGATGGCCGGTCTCGAAGACCATGGTCAGCATCTTGCGCCAAAGGGCCACTGCGGGAATCTTCTTGAAGGTCTTGATGCGGCCGTTCCGGGCCTCTTCCTCGTAGAACTTATAGCGCTTGTCGAAAGCCTGCCCGTACAGATCGTGGAGGTCCGGCACCTCATTGGGGCTGAACAGGGTCCACTCGCCTTCCGTATGGACGCGCTTCATGAACAGATCCGGGATCCAGTTGGCCGAATTCATGTCATGGGTGCGGCGGCGATCGTCGCCGGTATTCTTGCGGAGTTCCAGGAACTCCTCGATATCGAGATGCCAGGTTTCCAGGTAGGCGCACATCGCGCCCTTGCGGCGTCCGCCCTGGTTCACGGCCACGGCCGTATCATTGGCCACTTTCAGGAAGGGGATCACGCCCTGGCTCTTGCCATTGGTGCCCTTGATATGCGAACCCAGGGCGCGCACATTGGACCAGTCATTGCCGAGCCCGCCCGCGAACTTGGAGAGCAGGGCATCGTCCTTGATGGCGCCGAAGATGCCGCCCAGATCGTCCTGCACCGTGGTCAGGTAGCAGGAGGACATCTGCGAATGCATGGTGCCGGAATTGAACAAGGTGGGCGTGGAGCTGGTGAAACGGAAGGACGAGAGGACCTCGTAGAATTCGATGGCGCGGGTCTCGCGGTCCACTTCATTGAGGGACAGGCCCATGGCGACGCGCATCCAGAAGGCCTGGAGCAATTCGATGGTGCGGCCGGCCTCGAGATGCACGAAGTACCGGTCCAGTAAGGTGCGGAGGCCGAGGTAGGTGATGCCGAGATCGCGCTCGGGCTTGAGGGCCTTGCCCAGGCGGTCCAGATCGTATTCCTCCATGCGCTTGTCGAGGAGTTCCTGGCTCACGGCCAGGTGGATGTATTCCTTGAAGGCGGAGGGATAGCGCTTGGTCATCTGCGCCTGGGTGAGCCGCTCGCCCAGCACCTCGTCGCGGATATCGTCCATGAGGATGCGGGCGGTGACGAAGCTCCAGGCCGGATCCTCTTCGATATGGGAGCAGGCGACCATGACCATGGCCTTGCTGACGTCCTTCTCGGGAATGCCGGGATACAGGTTGGCGAGAGCTTCCTTGAGGATGCGGTCTTCCGGGACCACGCCGGTATAACCCTGGCAGGCTTCCTTGATGACGGTATTGAGCCGGTCCTTATTGAGCGGAACCACCTTGCCTTGGGCATTGGTTACCGTATATTCGACGGACGGGGAGACGATGGCTACGGGCAGCGCGCCGGTCTGCTTGCCGTCGCGGAGGCGGGCGCGTTCCTCGCGGTACAGGACATAGCGCTTGGCCACTTCCGGACGGCCCACGCGCATGAGGGCGAGCTCGACCTGATCCTGGATATCCTCGATATGCCAGGTGCCGCCATTGGGGCGGCGTTTAACCAAGGCGGTGAAGACGAGGTCGGCGATATGCTGGACCTCCTCCTTGATGCGGGCCGTGGGCGTTTCCACGCCCTCCTGAGCTAGGAAGGCCTTGCTGATGGCGGTGACGATCTTCTCGCCCTTAAAGTTGACGACGGAACCGTTCCGCCGCTCCACCATGTACTTCGTGGTATCGAGAGTCGCTGCCGTCGTGCCTGCCCCATCCGTCGTACGCGCTGAATCTTTTTCGCCTCTCGCTGCCATGGTCGTGCTCATGCTCATCTGTCCATTCTCCTTACTCACTTAATTTCCCCGAAGTCCCCGAAATTGCCGTTGCCCCCGTCGGTCGCGGCCCCGCTTTTGTATCCAGGTCTTGGCCTGATGAAGCATCAGGTTCGCCTGATGAAGCACCAAGTGCGCCTGATGAAGCATCAGGTCCGCTTGGTGAAGCACCAAGTGCGCCTGGTGAATCTGGGAGCGCTACCGACTTTTGACAAACTGTCGATGTTGCAAAGAATAATGTATTTGAAAATCCGTAGCAACAAAATATTGATTATTTTTCGGGTCAGACCACAAGATATTGTATGTAAAGTAAAAACAAGGACTTAGCCGGAGAAGGGGTCCCGGGGGTATTTTTGAGGTATGGGGAAGGTCAATATTTTAGATAAAAGCGGTGGTCGGGGAAGGGATTTTCTTTTCAACAGTATCCACATATAAAGAAACGAGAACGGTTTAGCCGGAGGGGGATTTCGAATCGCCCCATACGCGGAGAATGAGAGCGAAAAAAATTCTTCTCCATGATCTATCCACAGGCGGGGAGTGCTTTTGGCCCCGATATGGATTTCCAATATGTCCCGACATGGAGCTCCCATATTAAAGGGGACGAACCCATTTTTCTACTTTAGCCGGGATGCATCCGTCCCATTTCTTCTCTCGATTCAATGAATTACGGGGTTTTTCCCGGTTATCAAAGGTAAGTCAGCCTGATCAAGCGGCCTCAGGCGGGAAAACCCCACGGTCGGACCTCGTTTCGGCGGCAACCCGCTATTCGAGGCCCTTGGTTTCGCTCGTCCTGCCGATTCTCCTGGGAGCGGGCCTGGGCCTGATCCTGACGGGCTGCCAGGAACCGAAACCCCGGACCTATTCGGAAATCGCCTTCAAGCCAAACCCGGCCCCGGCCGGAGGCATGGGCGGGCCGATGATGGGCGGAGGCCCGATGGGCGCGGGCGCGATGCCGCCGATGAACGCGAGCCCGGTGGACATCAAGGTAACCTGGACGTTACCTGTGGGCTGGGTCGTCAAGGATTCCGCCAACGGCATGCGCATCGGCAGCTTCGGCGCGCCGGATCCGGGGCTCGAGAATACCGGCGAACTCGATCCCAAGGCCGTGGACGTCTCCGTGGTGCAGCTGGCCGGGGACGCCGGCGGCCTCAAGGCCAATATCCAGAGGTGGATGGGACAGATCGGACTCAAGGCCACGCCGGAAGAGATGGATGAACTCATCAAGGCCGCCAAGCATTTCAAGACCAAGACCGGGCAGGATGGCATGCTGGTGGATTTGACCGACAAGCTTTCCGGCGATATGACCCAGAGTAAATCCATCTATGGCGCCATCATCGCCACGGCCGACTATACGGTCTTCGTAAAGGCCATGGGCGAGATCGAACGCGTGGTCAAGCTCAAGCCCCAGGTGAAAGCCTTTTGCGCATCCATTTCCATCGTAGGCCCACAAACATGAGCGGAAACCAACCCGGCTGGCGCAATCGCACCCGCTTCCATCCCGTCACCAAGGCCGTCCTCCATCCGGCCATCACCTTGGCCT
>DAINDC010000483.1:0-3882 GCA_036732085.1 Fibrobacterota bacterium
AAAATCACCCACTCGATCGCCCGAAGAGCCAATCATATTTGATGGGAAGATTCGCCGCCGGGGACCAGTTACCGGCCGCGTCCCGCTCCTGTACATACAGGATATAAGTAGTGCCGCTGGTGGCGCCGGGCAAGGCATAAAGAGAATCCGTCAATTCAGGTGATCCCGCCGTAAAATTCGCGTCCCCAAGGCGGGATCGAAAAATGCCCGAGCCGCCTCCGCCGCCCGTAGACCAGGTCCAACGAGGCGCCGTGCTGGTCGGCGAGGTCCCGAAAATTTTTGGCGCTGTCGGTCCGCTCGTGTCGATTTTCACCTGTGCCGAACTTGAAAGAGACCAATTTCCCGCGCCGTCCCGTTCGCGCACATAGAGGTAATGCACTCCGGCGGCGAGGTTTGCGGCCGGTTTGAAAAGCGTGTCCGACAAGGCAATCGCCGAGGAATCGAAAACGTTCTTATCCAAAATGATTTGGTAGCTGCCTGCGCCGCCGCCGCCCGAGGCCCAACTCCAAACGGGTCGTAGTTCCCGGGTGGGACTAACGGGATTCACGCGCACTGTAGGTTTTCCGGGAGGCACGGTATCGTTCAGGGTTGGGACCGTTATGGTTACGGTAAGGGTGTCTTTGGCGACTGGATTGGAAACCGAGGCGGCGACCACGGTCACCGTGCCAGCCGCCGTACCGGAAATCTTCCCCCTTTGCAAGGAAGCCTTCGCGGGGTCGGAGAGAACAAAGGTCACGCTCGGATCGGCGTCGGGAGGAAGTACCGCGACCATCAGGCTTTCGGCAGCGCCACCCACGAGTATATCCAATGTCGTTTTCGCAAAGGCAATGCTTTGTACCGGAACCGGACCCTTCACCTTGATGCGCGCCGACCCCGCTACGCTGGGTCTGACCTTGGAAGTAGCCGATACCGTCGTTTCCCCTTGGCGCTTTCCATGCACGCGCCCAGCCGTATCCACGGTGGCGATGGACGTGTCCGTCGAAGTCCAATAAACAGCGGAAAAGGCCGCGATGGGGGACACGGTCGCGGTGAGGTATCCATATGCGCCGGCGGCGGCGACCTCAAGCGTATCCGGTTTAACCAGAATCGATTCCGGCACCGAGCCCGAGGCCGCAATGGTCACCGATATGGAAAGCTTGACGGCGGATTTATTCTTCAACGCCACCGTCAGCGTTCCCGTTCCCGGCTGCGCCGCCTTAATGAAACCTGGCCCCACGGCCATCAGGCCCGTGGGTTCCGACTTCCAATCCAGAGTCTTGTCGGCTAAATTTTCCGGCAGGACCGTAACGGGTGGCAGTGGAAGGGAATCTCCAATCAGCAGGGTCAAAGCCTGCACCGTGCAAAGCAGGGAGGCATCCGGACTGACGAAGACCACAATGCCGTCATGCGTATTGGTGGCGGGATCCAGACGAGTCTCGACCTTGTAGACCACCATACCGCCCCGCTCACCGGTGATGGAGACGATGACCTTCCCGCCGTCCCAATGCGGCGCCTTGAGCATCTGGACGTCCGTGGCCCGCTCCACCTTTCCCCGGTAAACCACGTCCAGGGTATCCCCATTGAGCCCTTTCAAGACGATGACGACGTTGTCGAACTGTTTGAGGGAATCGGCAATCCGATCGAGGGAAATCACGTTTTCGGTTTCCCCCTGGTTGCTCAGGTTGCACCCTAGGACAAAAAGGGAAAGCAGCGCCCAAATCCAAAACGCGGGGCGACGTAACCGAGAAGTTACATGGATTTCAGGTCGGCATATGGAGTTCAAAAGCGGGCCTCTTTCTGCGTCACTTTGGGTTGGCCATCGCTCAATAAAATGTATGCCCCGACGCCCGCTGCGACGGTGGCTACGGCGGCGCCGGTCCAGATCCAGGTATTGGATCTGGAATTTTGCGCCCCAATCTTCGGTCGTTGAGCTTCCGCATCCTCCGGTTCCCGCTTCGTTTTCGATGAGGCCGTGGTGTCCCTCGCGACCCGGAGCTGGCCTTGTGCATTGATGCTATTGCGGTTCTGTTCATATTCTTCCTGGATGTTCTTGAAGATCATATAGATCATGTCGCTGGCGTACATGTCCATGATCTTGGCGGTGGGTTCCACCATCAAGAGCCGGTTCATGTAATACTTGCCCTTTTCGCGCGTATGGTATTGCGCCGCATACATGACGCCCAAATGCTTAAAGATGAAAACGCTGTCTTCATGACGGTACTGCCGGGAGTCTTTCAGATTGTCTTCCAGCATGGCGATGGCCGCATCGAATTCACCGTCGAGATAGAGGCGATGGACTTTGATAGAATCCAGCCTGGTAGGCGCTTTGGACGGAATTTCCGAGGCGTCATGCCCTTTCGTATCCTGCGTTGTCGGCTTGGCGACCGCGCCTGTTTTCGCCAAAACTCCCGAGGCGAAAAGGAATGCAAGCAGTAAACAGCCGACGCCACGACCGATACGGATCCTCTTAGACACTGGGATACCGTTCCTCCGGAATGGGAAAGGCCGGAAGCAACTCCAGATAAATTGAGAATTATTTTGAAGACTCATACGGTAATCCCTTTGGCGTTCCAATCCTGGTAACTGGAGAGGCGTGAACATGAATCCCAAACCCAGAAGACAAACTGCGGCAATCCGTAATCGGTCGCAATTAAAATAATTCCTCGATCATCCATCCAGTATGATGGGTATCACAACGAGTGAAATGATCTGTGATACCCATCTAATTCAAGGAAATTCGGGAACCTCAGCGCATTAACCCGGCATCTCCCGGCGCAAATCGCCGCTCCGGAATTCCTCCAACGATCCCGGGATCCGATCCGCGACGGCGTATTCGGAACGGCCCCGATTATGCGCTTCTGGCACCGCCACGCAATAGATTCCAGCCGCTTTGACGGCCTGCACCCCGAAAATGGAATCCTCGAAACCGATGCATGCCTCCGGATCGACCCCCAGGCGGGCGGCTGCGGACAGGTAGACGGCGGGATGCGGTTTGCCATGCGCTTCTTTTTCCGTGGACACCAGGGCCTGGAAGTGATCGCGCAAGCCCATCCGTTCCACCGACGCGGCGATGAGTTCCGGCATGGAGGACGATGCGATGGCCACCTTACAGCCCGCTTCGCGGCAGATTTCCACCGCTTGGACGGCGCCGGGCTTGGGCTGGCCGGATTCCAACACCTTGCCGCGTACTAGTTCCAACAGGTCCCTGCGGATCGCCGCCGGATCGATTTCGACGCCGGGAAAATACCGGCGCCAAGCGACGACGGCTTCGTGCATGCGCATGCCCGTAGTCGCATGCTGTATTTCCTCGGTCAGGAGCGCACTGCGGTCGCGGAATACTTTCATTTGCGCCCATACCCAAATGGGCTCGCTATCCATGAGCAATCCGTCGAGGTCGAAAATAGCGGCTTCAAAAATCCTCGGGTTGGGGGCGATGTTGGCCGGCATGGCCTGAATTTAGGCGGGTGGAAACGGATTGGCAATGAGCCTCTGAACATTGCCCGATTATCCAAATGACGAATCCCATTCCTTGGACACAAAGGTGCCCATTGGTGACGATTTTCCTGCTCCGCCCCGGTTTATCCCGGGATACCTTTGGGACGAGGAGAAAAGACCGGGTTCCGCCTCTTCCTCAGGAAAGGCTGTATCATGAAAAAATCCTTGCGACTGGCCTCCTTCATTTTTCCCTGGCCGCCTCATTGTGGGCCGCGACCGCGACCGATCAACCCGGCGGATGGGCGTCCCTGAACAGCGGCACCAAAGGCGGAGCGGGTGGAACGGAAGTGACCGTCTCGACCATGGCCGATCTCCAGAAATACGCAAAGATGACGGGTAAGGGCTCGTTAGGAGTTACTCTGTTGCGCGGTGGTTAAATAATATCGATATTTAAAATATGGATGCGCG
>DAINDC010000484.1:0-3780 GCA_036732085.1 Fibrobacterota bacterium
CTCGGCGCGCTCGGGCTGGATGCCCTGGCGGCCCTGAGCCATATAGCCTCCCCCTGAGCCGGATCATCCCTTTCCGAATCCGACCCTTCCTCCTCCGAATCCTCCCCGAACGTATCCCCGGGCCCTAACCACTAACACCTTGACTCGCCCACCGGGGCGATCCCAGCCAAGGAATTCTACTGATGGATACCCAAAAAACCTGCCTCGGCAGGCTGCATGCGCTTCTGATGCCCGCTCTCCTGGGCCCGCTCCTGGGTCTCCACACGGGCCTCCAGGCCGCCTCCAGCGCGGCTTCCGCCGTCCCTCCGCCTTTGCTTCCGGTCTATACCGACATGCCCCGCGTCGCGGACGCCTGGCGTTACGACGAAGTCCTGGCCCGCATTTGGCTCGGCACGCGCGCCCGATTGGTGGACGCGTATGCTTTGCCTTTGGTCCATCGGCCCAAATCCGAACAACCCGGAGACGCGGTTTCCGAAGGAGTCGGGTACGGCATGATCGCGGCTTTGTACGCGAACGATCAGGATGGCTTCAACCGGATCTGGAGCGCCGGCGAGAACAAGATGTGGACGGGCGCGTTCTACAACTGGCGCGTGGACGAGAAGGGCGGCGTCATCGGGACGGGGGCGGCCACGGATGCGGAAGAGGATATCGCCTGCATGCTCGTCTTCGCGGCCAAGCTGGTGGAGAAGGGAATCTGGACTCCCTATACGGGCCCCAAGGGCGCGACCTATGCCAAGCGGGCGCAGGACATGATCGAATCCATCTGGACCTTGATGGTGGCCGATGGCAAGTACCTGGATCCCGGTTCCGGTTGGGCCAAGGGTGCCTTCGTGAATCCGGGATATTTCTCGCCCGCCTATTACCGCGTCTACGATGCCTACCAACCGGGCCGCCATGATTGGAAGGGGCTGATCGATCAATGCTACAAGACCTTGTCGGCTTCTCCCGGAAATGCGCGCGGCCTGGTTCCGGATTGGATGACGCCGGACGGACAGTTCACCGGGGACAAGCTGGGATACAATTCCTATGCGGACGGGAAGGCGATGTACAAGGACGCGATCCGCGTGGAATGGCGCCTGGCCATGGACTGGCTCTGGTATCAGGAACCGCGCGCCAAGGCCTTCCTGGATCGGGCCATGGCCTTTATCGGCCAAGCGGGCCGGGCCGATTTCTATCAGATGGACGGAACTCCGGTGGCGGAATCCTTCACCTTGGGGAACGGCGTCATGCGTCCGCGCAAGGAACACAGCCATCTGACCGTGGGCATGTGGGCGCCCGTGGCCTTGGTTTCGGGCACGCCCGAGGCCGCGACCTCGTTCAGCCGGGAATTGCTTTCCTTCCATGAGCCCGGCGCGGATTTCTGGGGCCGCTCGCATGCGGCGGATAACGAGGACACCTTGCATAACGAGATGTACTTCGATCAATTCCTGGCCTGGTTCGGCGCGGCCACCGTCTCGGGAGTGTTCGCCAATGTTTATGAGAACGTGAATCTGCCGGGGTTCCAGGCGCATCCCGCTTGGGCCTCGCCGCCGACCGCGGTTCCCGCGACTTTGAGCGGAGCGATTTCCGGATATACGATTGCCGGGAAGTATTCCTCCCCGGTCAATTGGGCGGCCGTCATCGCGGATGCGGACGGAACGGCTCGGAAGGTCTTCACGGGCGCGGGCGCAACCCTCCAAATCGTCTGGGACGGACATGACGAGGCCGGCGCTCCGATGGTTTCAGGCAAATATTCCCTGCGCATTCTCACGCGCGGCCTGGGCGTGGATACCCTGGTGCGCGCGGATCCCAACTCCGGCATCCTCCGCAAAGGAAGGCCTTCGCACGCCGCGCGGACCGAATATTGGCTGCCCGGATGGAAGGGCGCGATTCGGATCGGCGAGACCTTGCAGGAGGTCGATGGCCGGCGCCTCCTTCCATGGATTCCGGATTAATCGGGAACGATCTACTTTCCGAACCCTACTTCCGGAACCGGACGCGCTGCGCGCGGAATCCAGATCGGCTTCCCGCCGCGATGATGAAGCGGCCGGAGGCGTCCCGGCCCGAGGCTCCCGATAAACGCTCCGCATTGGCGGATCGGATCATCGCGGCGATCGAGACGGCCGCAGCGGGGGAAACGTTCACGCCCGCGGACTTGCAGGTGGGCGGGCCGTCATTGTCGAGACATAATCCCAAGATCAAGGTCCCGTTTCCGGCGGAGTTCGTGAGGATGATCCCGTCCTCCTCCAAGGTGGTATCGGCCAGCAGGCCGGAAATCGTCCAGGCCCAATGCAGGGCGGGGCTTGGGCTGGCCTTGATGGCCGCGAGGTTCGCGACCACGGGACGCACCTTCAACGAGTCCCTGCCGCTCCAAGCGAGGTTGGCGGAGAAGTCGAAGGCCGGTTCGGGGATGGCCTCCTTGATCCGGATGCGCACGTCCCGATGGGGAGAGGAATCGGCGAAGGTTGCCGTGAAGCGATAGACCAGGGCGGTGTCTCCCGCCACGCGCGGCATGGTGAGCGCCAGAGCCTTCACCTCCGGATCGAGCAGACGCGGGGTGGGGCCGGAGACGGTAGTCCAGTTATAGCTGGCGGCGCAATCCGCGATGGCGGTGAGCGTCAGGCTCGCGCCTTCGGCGACGGTGGTGTCGGCCGGGGCCTTGAACCTGTCGACGCAGCGTTTGGGGAGCGTGACCAGGGTCTGGTTGGCCTTCTGGTTCTCGTAGCAGAGCTTGATCCAGGAATCGCTATGCGGGGAATTTGAGATCTCGGGTTCATCGAGCATTCCCTGGAAATAGCCGTCCCGGGTCCCATTGGACTTGCCGAGGAAATTGGAGGCGCGCCAATTGCCCGATATGGAATTGGAAAGCGTGCCCGAAGAGACCAAGTCCCCGTTCTTGTAAAGATTCATCGTGCCGCTGGAGGTTACCGTAACCGCCAGGTGTTGCCATTGGTTCAGGGAGATGGCGGCCGAGGCCTTGATGCTGCCGATGCTCGCGCCGGGATTGTAAATGTCGAACCGGAGATCATCGGTGGTGGTGTCGCGGAAGAGTGAGATATTGTCGGCGCTCTCTCCATTGCCGAGTTCCAGGAAGCTCGCATAACCCTTCACGGCGGTGGGATAGGCCCAGACCGAGAACATGAAGCCGCCGGAAAAATCCTGGTAGCCGTCGCCGATGTCGAGATAATCCCCGGGGCCGCCGCCGTCGAGGCTGTCGGCCAGGCCGATGAGGCCGGGCTTGCTCTCGTCGCCGTCGTAGTTGACGGGCAGCGCCGCCTGGCCTCCGGAGACCGAGTTCGCGCGCGGCGTATTGGCATCGCCGCCCATATGCCAGACCGCGACATGGCGATTCAGGAAGACCGAGGCGCCGTTGGAACTATCGGCGGCGGCAGGGTTGCCCCAATAGCAGCGCAGGGTCTGGATTGAGGTATTGCCGAACACGGTATCGGCCTTGACCCAGATTTCCGCCACGGCCTTGGAGGAGTCCCAGCGTTCGATCTGATAGGCAAGCGGAGCGCCGTCCGCGCGCGCGAACCGGAGATCCTGGCCTTGACCCCTGGCTTCCGAAAAGTCGAAGTTGTCCGCGGTAAGGCGCACTAGGATCGGGAAATCCTTCACCGTCGCGGTGACATTGGCTCCCGTCGGCGAGGTGTCCAGGTTGAGATCGGCGAAGTGGGCCCAGTTGGCGTAGCTGCCCGCGCCGATGGCGGCGTCCGGACAGGCGGCCAGGCCGGCCAAGGCGATCATGGAAGCGGAAAAGAGGCGCGAAAAGCAACCTGAAGGTAACGTACGATGCTGCAT
>DAINDC010000485.1:0-3776 GCA_036732085.1 Fibrobacterota bacterium
GCCTGGTCGACCAGGCCGATGTGCGCGGCAATCCGGCAAGCTATACCGCCATCCCCGGCGCACCCGACCCGACCTATACCTACCCCACCACTCGCTATAAGTCGATCCGCAAATTCCCGGAAAGCATGGAGGCCGCCGACGCCTATAAAGTGCGCAGGGAAAAAGCGCATCTGCCCCTCGTCTTCATGCTCACGCTTTCGCAGATGGCGGCCGGCTTCCTGATCGCCCTTGAAGGCGGCTCGCTGGCCGGTCTCCTGCCGGCAACCCCGGCCTTCCAAGCCTGGGCCCATGTCCTGGGCGCGGGACTCATGGTCGCGGCGATCATAGTGAGCATCTTCCATCTGGGACGGCCCCTGTATGCCTTCCGCGCCGTGCTCGGCTTCCGACGCTCCTGGCTCAGCCGCGAAATCGTCGCCTTCGCAATCCTGGGCGGATTGGCTTCGGCCGCGGCCCTGGGGACCTTGCTGCCCGCCTTGGGAACCTGGCCTCCCGCTTCGCCTTTGGCCTACCTGCTCTCCGGCCTACCCATGCGCGCCGCCCTGATCGTCTTCAGCCTCGTGGCCGTGCATTGTTCGGCCATGGTCTACCGCGATACTCCCCGCGTCTATTGGGCTACCCGGCTCACCTCCGCCAAGTTCCTGTTCTCCGGAGCGCTGACCGGCGTCGCCGGTTTGCTTGCCCTGCTCGCCTGCTTCGGCCACTCCGGACTCGGCTCGGCCTTCGCGTCCGCTCCGTTCAAGAATTTGATCCTGGATCTCACCGTCGCCGTGCCGATGCTCCTCGTGGCCAAGCTCGCCTGCGAAGCCCGCATCCAAAGGCATATCGACGATCAGGACGCCAACCCCCTGAAGAAGGCCGCCCTGCTCCTGCGCGGGGATCTCCGCTTCGTGCATACCTGGCGCTTCAATGCCGGCTTGCTCGGCGGATTGGTGCTCCCGGTCTTCTGGCTCTATCGGGGTTACGGGACCTTCGGCGCCTTCGATCCCGTCATTTCACTTATTTCCCTGGGAACTCTCCTCGCGGGGGAGTGCCTTGAACGTTACCTGTTCTTCACGGCCTGCGTCCCGCCCAGGATGCCGGGCGCCTAGAATCATGGCCCGTCGCCCGGGATCGAGCGCTGGATGCCCCGGTTCCAGCCGCGCGTGCCTGGGGTGGCACGGGTCGACGGGCGGCCCCGGCCTTTAAAAATTGTAAAATTAGATCAGAAAACCATATCGGATCGAACATGAACCTCGCCGGCAAAATATCCAAACTGATTCGCAAGCGCGAAGGCAAGCTCACCCATGAGATGGTGCTCATGCCCGGCCGCTTTGGCCTGGGCAAGATGCCTTCGCGGCTGCAACCGGACTCCACCACGTCCATGATCTGCGGCTATTGTTCCACCGGCTGCGGGCTCAAGATCCACATGAAGGACGGCAAAGCCATCAACCTCACTCCGGATCCGGAATACCCCGTGAACCTGGGGATGGCCTGTCCCAAGGGCTGGGAGGCCTTGACCCCGCTCAAGTCAAGCGACCGCGCGAGCACGCCCATGTTGCGCGACAAGTTCGATCGCCTGGCGCCCGTCGATTGGGACAAAGGGCTGCACGCCTTCACCGATGCCTTCAAAGGCATCATGGCCAAGCACGGCCCCGACTCCGTCGCCTTCCTGAGCACGGGCCAGATCCCCACCGAAGAGATGTTCACCTTGGGCCTGCTCGCCAAGTTCGGCATGGGCTTCATCCACGGCGACGCGAATACGCGCCAATGCATGGCCACCTCCCATGTCGCCTATAAGCAGAGCTTCGGTTTCGACGCCCCGCCTTTTTCCTATAAGGACTTCGAGGAATCGGACGTGCTGGTTTTCTTCGGCGCCAATCCCTGCATCGCCCATCCCATCATGTGGGAACGCGTGATGATGAACAAGCGCAACCCCGAGATCATCGTGGTCGATCCGCGCCAGACGGAAACGGCCCTGGCCGCGACGCGCCACTACGCGCTGGAACCCAAATCCGATCTCCCGCTGCTCTACGGCCTGGCCCATATCCTCATCCGCGAAGGCTGGATCGACAAGGATTATATCGACCGCCACACCACCGGCTTCGACGAATTCAGCGCGCATGTGCGGACCTTCGATCCCGCCGCCGTAGGCAAGCTCTCGGGCCTGGGCGAGGAAAAGCTGATGGAGTTCGCGCGGCTCCTGCGCCCCGGCAAACGCATTTCTTTCTGGTGGACCATGGGCGTGAACCAGAGCCACGAAGGCGTGCGCACGGCCCAAGGCGTCATCAATCTCGCCCTCCTGACCGGCAACATGGGCAAGCCCGGAACCGGGGCCAACTCCATCACCGGCCAGGTCAATGCCATGGGCTCGCGCCTTTTCAGCAATACCACCGGTCTTCCGGGTGGACGTAACTTCCAGGATGCGGCCCATCGGCAGGAAGTCGCCGAAATCCTCGGCATCGACGCGGGCATCATCCAGCAAAAACCCGGACTGGCTTACGATCAGATCATCGACGGCATCCACCAGGGCAAGATCAAGGGCCTCTGGGTCATCGCCACCAATCCCGCGCACTCCTGGGTCAACCAGGATGATTTCCGGAAGGCGGCCAAGCAGCTCGACTTCCTCGCGGTCCAGGACATGTACCACGATACCGATACGGCCAAACTCGCGCACCTGATCCTGCCCTCCGCGGGCTGGGGCGAAAAGGAAGGCGTGGTGATCAACTCCGAACGCCGCCTGGGCCTGTTCAAGAAGGTCTCACCGGCTCCCGGCCAAGCCCTGGCCGACTTCTACATCTTCAAGCTCATCGCCAAATACTGGGGCTGCGATTCTCTCTTCAAGAATATGGAGACTCCGGAACAGGCTTTCCGAGTCATGTCCGATTTGTCCCGCGGCCGCCCCTGCGATTTCACCGGCATCCGGGACTATAAGATGATCGACGAAATGGGCGGGATCCAATGGCCCTATCCTTCCCAAACCTCCACGCCTTCGCAGGCCGCGCCGTCCCTGGCCCGAGAGCGCCGCCTCTTCGAGGACGGCCGATTTTATCACCCGGACGGCAAGGCCAAGTTCCAATTCGGGCCGCCCCAACCCATCCCCGAACCCGTAACCGCGGAGTTTCCCTTCGTCCTCATGACGGGCCGCGGATCCTCGGCGCAATGGCATACCAATACCCGCACCGGCAAGTCGGCCGTACTGCGCAAGCTGTATCCGGCTGATTCGCTCGTGGAAATCCATCCGGAGGACGCCATTCGCCTCCACCTCGCCGCCGGCGATTGGGTCCTGGTCAAGTCCCGCCGCGGCCAAGCCCGGGCCCGCGCCGCCATTGCCTCCACCGTCCGCCCAGGCCAGCTCTTCATGCCCATGCACGATGTGGAAGTGAATCGCCTTACCTTCCCCGCCTTCGATCCCCATTCACGGCAGCCGTCCTATAAACATTGCGCCGTGCGCCTGGAAAAAGAGACAATCAAGGAATGAGAAGGGACACTCCGGGTATGCATGCGCCGTTCTTCGCCTTCGAGGCCGACTTCGTGGATTCGCTCCGCTGCATTCCCATGGCTGTCCGACTGCAGCTCGATGTCTCGGGAATCAAACTGAGACTCAACGAATGGTCCAAGCTGGATCAATCCCAAAGACTTGCCCTGGTGCAGCAACCCTGCATCACCGCCGAAGAAATAAGCGCCTATCGGGAATATGTCGCAAGCCTGATCCTCAAGGTTTGCGGCGCCGCACCGTCCATGCTCCCTGAGCTTCCCGACCCCATTTGGGAAATCTTGACGGAAGTCCCTGGCCAAGT
>DAINDC010000486.1:0-3774 GCA_036732085.1 Fibrobacterota bacterium
ATCATGGCCTCGCGCTGATGGTGCTTGGCGTTGAGGACGTCATGCGGGACGCCTTCCTTCAAGAGCATGCCGCTCAGCTCTTCCGACTTCTCGATCGAGACCGTGCCCACCAGGACCGGTTGGCCCTTGGCATGGCGCTCCTTGATGTCCGTGGCGATGGCCTGGGTCTTCTCGCGGCGCGTCTTGTAGATGAGATCGTCCTGATCCTTGCGGATCATATTGCGGTTGGTCGGGATGATGACGACCTTGAGCTTGTAGATGGTGAAGAATTCCGTGGCCTCGGTCTCGGCCGTACCGGTCATGCCGCCGAGCTTCTTGTAGAGGCGGAACAGGTTCTGGAAGGTGATGGTGGCCAAGGTCTGGTTTTCCCGCATGATGGGGACGTTTTCCTTGGCTTCGATGGCCTGGTGCAGGCCTTCCGAATAGCGGCGGCCTTCCATGAGGCGGCCCGTGAATTCGTCGACGATGATGACCTGGCGGTTCTTCACCATATAGTCCACGTCGCGCTTGAAGATGACATGGGCCCGGAGGGCTTGTTGGATGTGATGGACCCATTCGACGTTCAAATCGCCGTAGAGGTTTTCCAGGCCGAGCTTCTCTTCGCAGACATTCACGCCTTCCTCGGTCAGGGAAACATGTTTCTCCTTCTCGTCCAGGGTATAGTGCGTGTCCTTCACGAGATAGCGCAGGACCTCGTTGGCTTTCTTGTACTTGTCCGTGGACTGTTCCGCGGGGCCGGAGATGATGAGCGGCGTGCGCGCCTCATCGACCAGGATGCTGTCCACTTCGTCGACGATGGCATAGTTGAGCTCGCGCTGCACGCAATCGTCCATATTGTTGGCCATATTGTCGCGGAGATAATCGAAGCCGAATTCGTTGTTGGTGCCGTAGGTGACGTCCGAGGCATAGCTCATCTTGCGCTCGTCCTCATTGAGGCCGTGCACGATGATGCCGACGGTGAGGCCCAGGAACTTGTAGACCTTGCCCATGGTCTGGGCATCGCGCTTGGCCAGGTAGTCATTGACCGTGACCACATGAACGCCTTTGCTCGACAATCCGTTCAGGTAAACGGGCAAGGTGGCCACCACGGTCTTGCCTTCGCCCGTCTTCATTTCCGCGATCTTGCCTTCATGCAGGACCATGCCGCCGATGAGCTGCACGTCGAAAGGACGATAGCGGAAGGGGAAACGGCTTTCTGGATTCAGCTTGCGGATTTCCGCATAGAAAGACGCGGGGAACAACAAGGTATGATGCTCGACGCCGGGCTGGCCTTCCGGGCCCTCCGCCAGCTTCTCGCGCGCCTCCACGACCAGGCGCTGGGATTCCGGACTGAGCTTGGCGGTATCGAAAGCGAAATCGGGATTGAGGACATTCAGCATACCCAGCCGGCGATCGGCGGCCTCGCGGCAGACGGCGAAAGCTTCAGGCAGCAAATCGTCCAAGGTCTTGCCATCGGCAAGCTGTTTGCGGAACTCCACGGTCTTGTCCGCCAACTCCGCATCGCTCAGGACCTCCAAGGCCGGGCCCAACAGATTGATGGCGTCCACCTTGGGCTGGAGGCGCTTGACCTCCCGATCGTGGCTGGTCCCGAAAAGCTTGGCGAGGATGGCGTTTATTAGCATGGCAACAAATTATTAAATATGGGCGTTCATTGCACCAATCGGAGGGGAAAAGCGGCCGATATCAGAGTATTTCGAGGTAAAACCAAGCAATTATCGTTTGCCCCATGCCCTGTCTCCAGGCTGCCCTCGATTTCCCCTTGGTTACCGATCGACCTCGGCGGGCAAATCGGCCCTCAACGCACCACCGCCACCTTGCCCTTGTGGATCAATTTGGATTTCCCGGTCATGAGGGTGAAGATATAGACGCCGGTGCCCACGGTACTCCCGCTGCGGTTCCGCAAGTCCCAATCCAGGCTCGTCGCCACGGCTGAGCCGGCGCCTGCGGCCGGACTCGCATCGCTCGAACTGTAGACGAGATCGCCGGTCATGGTGTGGATGCGCAGGACCACTTCCTGGCCTTTCACGAAGCCTTCCAAGGTGTTCAGGTTCTTGAAGGTGATGCTCCCTTTTTCCACATGGCGGGAATCCGAGAACCGATACGGATTAGGAAAGACGTAAAAGTCCTGGTTCCGGGTCTCGAAGCTGAAGGAGAACAGGTCGGCCGTATCCGAAGGGGAATACAACCAGTCCGGGAACTTGTTCCCATTGCCGTCCAGGGAAAGCCCGGAGGTGTCGAGCAGGCCGCCGGAAAGGGTCACCGTGACCGTATCGAGCGCCGGGAAGCGCGGCCGCGTCTTGAAGACCAAGGTGGAATCCCCGTCTTCCAGGCCCAGGAATTGAAAGTTGTATCGCTTGCCGCCCTGGAAAACCGAGGTAACACCCAAGTAACGATTGGAATCGCCCCGCACGGCCTTCAAGTCGAGCAAGGTCAAGGTGTCCTCGCCGGCGGGCGGCCTTTGCGCCAGCTTCCGGTTGAAGCGGATGCGGACGGCCTGATCGGGATCCCAGCCGGCTTGGCCGGCGACGGGCTGGGTACTCACGACATTGAAGAAACCCGTATCCACCTTGGCCTGGAAAACCGTGTCGAAGCTGCCGATGGCCTGCCGGGAGCGGTTCAGACGCAGATCCAGGTTGTTGCCGGCCACGTCCGTGATGAGGTTCCGGAGGCCGATATGGATGACGTCGCGATAGATGAAAAAGCCCGGCGCCGGTTTCACCTTCAGCGAATCCGAAGGCCGATCGTAGGCGGGAGTGAAGACCAAAGTATCGGCCAGCACGTCCCCGGCGGCGGAGGCTTTAACGAGCATGGACGTTTTTCCCAGACCGGACTTTTTTCCAAGGCTGGACGTTTTTCCAAGACGGGACACTTTGCGGATATAATCGAAGTGTCCCTTGATGGGATGGAAGGTCGTCGGGTTCTTGAGCGAATCCAGGTAGGAGTAGATCTGGATCGCATTGGTGTCCGTGACCTTGACGGTTTCGGTGAAGCCGAAGGAGAGCTTGGAACGGGCCGGCATATAAGCGGGAAGTCCGGCCGCATTGAATCCATCCGGGGCCCCGAGCGGCTTGGCGCCGGGCACGCCGATGCGGATCCTGGGCAGATCGTCATACTTCATGCGGAACGGGATCCGGAGGATGGGATTGGCGAAATCGTTGGTATAGAGGAAGAGAGTGTCGGAGAGGATGGAATCGCCCGCCAGGGCCCGGCTGGTGAAGGTGAGACTGATGTTCAGGTTGGAATTCACGATGGGATCGACGAGGATGGAATCGCCGGCCTTGAGCGCATTGCCCGCCGTATTGCCGGAGGAGGTGACCATCCTGGGAACGCCCGGATTGCCCGCCACCCAGCTGAGCTTGAAGCCGAGCCAATTCTGATCGTCCCGCAACGTCTTCACCGAATCGACCCGCAGGGCCGTGGTGCCCGCGCTCTTGACGATGGCCGTCACCGTCGTATCCATGACATCCGATCCTAAAATGAATCCGATCTTCCCGTTCAAGGTCAGCGCGGAGGCGGCCAGGCCGGTGGAGGTATTGTTCCCCGTATCCACCACGGGATATTTGAGCCGGACTTTTTTTTCGCGGAAGGCTCCCGACAAATCGGTGACGCGCAGGGTGAGGTATTCCTCGGCGATGGCATAGGTATGGGTGAAGCTGAGGCCTTGTCCCGAATCGGTTATCTGGTAGCAGGTCAAGTCCCCGGCCGGGCAGGTCAGCACGGATTTCTTCCAGGTGTTCCACCGCAATTGGATCAGATCGCCGAGCAGCAAGTCGG
>DAINDC010000487.1:0-3765 GCA_036732085.1 Fibrobacterota bacterium
CTCCTTGTCCGCCTCCGCCTGACCCATTGCCCGAGCCGCTGGAATTCCGATTCTTCATGATGGCTTCCTTCAGTGGTTTGAATTGCAATCTATGCTTGGCGAGCACGTTCTTGAGATCGAACATCTCCGATTTGTCGACCAAGGCCAACAGGAGATGCTCGACGGTCACCACGGTATCGCCCATATCCAGGCTGATCTGTTTGGCCCCGCGCAGAACCTTATGCAGATCCGGCGAGGTACGCTCCTCGTCGCCGCCCTCCGAGGCCTTTGGCAGCTTGGCTGCCGCCGATTCCAGATCCTCGGAGAAGGCGATGGCCTTGACTCCGGAGTCTTCCAGGGAAGGTTCCAGGAAGTCGAAAGCCGCCCGCATGACGCCCGCCGCGAGATGCAGCGAGGTCAATTCGAGATGGCGATTAGCCAGCTTGATCTCCTGCGCCTTCTGCAGTGCTTCGTTGGCCAAGTGGGTGAACTCTTGCATACATCCTTGAAAAGCAAATGAGGTGCCGATATTACAGGTGCTTGGAAGCCCTCTATTAAACTAAATACCTGGAACCTGCGTGTAGCGGCCGCAATTGCGTTGCGTCTCGTTGCATTTCGGAACCTGGATGTTTCACGGCGGAACGCAAAGAAAAGAGAAAAGCGCCCAGGCCGGCGCGGTTCGAAAATGAGTTCCCCACGTTTGTTTCCCCCAAAAGAATGAGATAAAAATAGGGCTACAGAAATGGAGAAAATTGCCGATAACCCAGCAGGGGACGGCCCATTTCTTCCTACCTGGGCAAGCCAGCCCCACTTCGAAGGGCTGAAAAACCGCCCAATATCAAATCCAGGTTCTGGAACGGCATTTGCTTTTCTCCAGGAATATGGATATCGACATACGCAAGATCCTCTTCGGCGGCGCCACGCGCCAATTGATGTATAAAAGCCTCGATGCCACCGCCCTCCGCAGTCGCGTCATCGCCGAGAACCTGGCCAATGTGGAGACGCCCGGTTATCAGCGGAAGGAAGTGAGTTTCGAAGATCAATTGCAGAAGGTGATTGATCAGAAACTCGCGGCCGAGCAAACCCAGAAGAACCATATGCCCGCCGGAAAAGGCCTGGATTTTTCCCAGGTCAACCCCGTGGTTTTCGTCGCCAAGGACACGACCTTGCCGGGGGAAATCAATAATGTGGACGTGGATATGGAAGGATCGAAGATGGCGGAAAACACCATCCTCTATTCCTACCTGACCAAATGGGTGGGGTTCGAAAAATACAATGCGGCCATTTCCGGTCGCGGTGCTTAAGCCGGTCGCGGAGCTTAAGCGGAAACCACTGGCCACGGAGCGCTAGCCACTGGGACTCTCGGCCAGTCTGAAGCCGCTCAGCCTTTTTGGCCGCTGGGCCTTTTCGCCGACCGGGTCATGTTCTCGATGAGGAAGTTGAGATCCTTTTCCGCATTGTCGAACAGCTTGTCGATATTCTCTCCCGGAAGACCAATTCCCTTGGTGTATTCCAGGGTCCAGGTTCCCCTGAAACCCTTGTCCCGGGCCGTGGAAATGATTTTCGCATGGGGTTCCGGGTTTTGAGAGAGAAGGATCCATTCGTCCTCCTGCTTCGCTTGGATGGCGAGGTTGCCGATGAAGTCGCCGGCGGCATCCATGGCGATTTCAAATTCCTGGGGTGACGACAGGAAAGGGTGCAGAACCGCCTTGTAACGCCCGCCGCCCAAGCTGCGCGCGGCTTCCGTTAGGAAATCACGACCGGCTTCGCGTCCGTCGAATAACAGGCCGATGTCCCTGGGCACATCCTGGGCCCAGGTCTTGATGAAATCGAGCGATTCCAAGGAATCGGCTTCCGCACCGCTGGTCCGCGCATCCTCGCTCAGGCTGAACTTGAGGCTGTCCGGCCGGAAATACTCGCAGGCTTCCAAGACCGAATCGCGCAACCGCTGGCTCTTGTCCGATCCATCCGTGGGTATGGTCGCGGAAATGATGGCCAGGGCGAGATCGGATTCGGAGGCCATATCCTTGATGAGGTCCCATTCCGATCGGGAAGCGAAGCGGAGATGGTTCATCCATAGATCCAGGCCCGCGAAACCGGCCTCCCCGATCTGCTCCATCCAATCCGAAACCAACAGGGACGGGCCTTTCCCGTTCCAACGGTTCTTTTCAAGCAGGAGAGTGGAGAGATAGACGGCAGAACCGGAAATCGCCATGGTGCTTCGCCTCGCGTCGTGAAAACTTGGTCATTCATAAAAGTAAACTTTTCTGGATGAAAGAGGGTAGCCGCCGGAACCCTCTGGGGCGAAAAATGACTGAGGTAACATCGGTGTTAACAGGGTCGGCCGTTGTCCGGGTTTTTCGCTGCAATGGGTGCGGTCGGTGGGAATGCGCCTATTCGTCCCGAGGGCTATTTTACCCAGTAAGTTAGTAGGTTTAAAGTCGCGTTACCCTATGGGATTAATAGGCCGACTCCCCGTATTTGCTGATTTTTTATTAAAAATAGGGTTTCTCTTATCCCTTGGCAGTCGCCCTTATACTTACTAAAATAATAGGTTAACATCGGAAGCCTTATCCGGAAAGAGCCCATGGAACAAGATCACCTGGACCAGTTGGAAAACCAGAGCATTTACATCCTCAGGGAAGCGTATGCCAACTTCAAGAGCCTGGCCATGCTTTGGTCCATCGGCAAGGACAGCACCGTTCTGCTTTGGCTCGCGCGCAAGGCTTTCTTCGGACATGTGCCCATCAGTCTGGTGCATATCGACACGGCGTATAAGATCCCGGAGATGATCACGTACCGCGATAAATTAGCCATGGATTGGCACCTCACCATGATCTACGGGCAGAACTCGGATGCCTTGGCCCGCAAGGAAACCTTTCCGGACGGCAAGATCACCCGCCTGCAATGCTGCAAGGCGCTCAAGACCGACGCGCTCAAGAATACGCTCTCCGGCGAATGGCCCAGGTACCGGCTCAACCTGCAATCGGGCAAGTACGAGAACGATGCCAATAAGGATCCGTATACCGGCGTCATCGTCGGGGCCCGCGCCGATGAGGAAGGCTCGCGTTCCAAGGAGCGCTATTTCTCTCCGCGCGACAAGAACAACGAATGGGACGTGGGCGATCAGCCGCCGGAACTGTGGAACCAGTTCAAGACCGATTTCGCGCCCGGGACCCATATCCGCATCCATCCCCTGCTGGATTGGACCGAGCTGAACATCTGGGAATACATCCAGCGCGAGAACATCCCCATCATCGACCTGTACTTCGACAAGGGCACGGGCAAGCGCTACCGGTCACTCGGATGTTACCCCTGCACCACGCCCGTGGATTCGACCTCCCGGAACGTGGCCGAGATCGTGGAAGAGCTCAAGACCGGCAAGTTCACGAATATAGCGGAACGCTCCGGGCGCGCCCAGGACAAGGAAGACGGCGGCGGTCTCGAGACCCTGCGCCGCGACGGGTACATGTAGGCAGGAGGAATCCAGCTCCCTCGGGAGCCGATTTCCGGTCCGAGCCTCCCTTCAATCCTCTCTTTAAGCTTTTAAAGGAAAATCGCAATGCAACCGACTTCCCCATCCGCCGCTTCCCTGACGCCGCCCGCGCCGCTATCGGGCCCGCATGCCCGCGTCGAAGGCCGCATCCGCATGAACATCGTCATCGTCGGCCACGTGGATCACGGCAAGAGCACGGTGGTGGGACGTCTCCTGGCCGATACGGGATCGCTTCCGGACGGCAAGCTGGAATCGGTGCGCAACTACTGCTTGAAGAATTCCAAGCCTTT
>DAINDC010000488.1:0-1433 GCA_036732085.1 Fibrobacterota bacterium
GTGAGGGGGTTATGCATTCTGGTAAAATAGCCGTTCAAGGGGTGAGGCGTCAATTTGGATGCGCAGAAAAGGGCTTAGAAATGACGGGAACTGTCGGTGGGGGCGGGTGTGGCAGCTGGTTGGGACTGCGTTGTAGCCGGAACCGGGGCTTGGGGTGGCAGCGTTGCCGCCCCGTTGACCGCTGCGGGCGACAGGGGCATGGAAGTCGCAGGCGGATTGACGACGCCAAAATTGTACCAAAGATTGAGGTTGGCCTGGATGGAGGAGCTGGCCCAACTGACATTCCCTGGCGGTGGGGAATGGGCGATGATGTCCTTCCATGCTTGTGAGGAGCTGAACTGTTGGTGGATGAATCCGATGGCGCCGGTCAACTGCCAGGGCTTGGTCATGGCTTGCTGGAAGCCGAATTGGATTTCATAGCCGGAGCCCGTGGGACGGAAAAACGACGGAGCATTGCCATACGGAGTGTAGATTGCGGAGTTTCCCAGATTCCAATACCAGATGCCCTGGGTATACAGGCCGAGTTGCCCGGTAACCGAAAGCAAGGCCGGCGGGAGGCAGTAACGCATACCTACGCCGCCCAGATTGGCTTGGACCGCATACCATTCATCCGCGGCATGGGTATTGGTGGCCTTGTTTCCGAGAATCGCGGTCTGTTTGTACCAATAGGAATGGGTCTTCGCGACCAGATCCAAATAGGTTCCGATTGGATAGCTGGCCTGGATGCCGACGGGAAAAGCGAGGTGGACCAGCTCGTAGGGCTGCAAGGGGCTGGGGCTAAGACTACTGTCACCGGTGATCCGGGCGGCCAGGGCATTCTGGAATTTTTCCTTGGCATTGAAATCGATGAAGTCCACTCCCAGGTAGATGGAAATGCCGGGATGCCGTTTACGTAACAGCGCGGTTACGCTATCGATATGATGGGCCCCGGTATCCGGTCGGGCACCAGGGGCCTCGGCCGGTTTGACGCCGAATGGGCTAGGCCCTGACTCCACCTTGCGGAAGGGATCCTGGGTGGCGGAATCGGTCTTGAAGGCGGGGAGCGAATCTGCGAAAGGCATCTGCGCGGCCGCGGGGTCGGGCAGAAGAATCCATACTCCGATAAGCAACGCGGCGCCTATTCGCATTCAGGATCCCATTCCATACAGGCCGTGCTCCAGAATGTAGGAGCGGATTTCCAGGGGGACCCGTGCTTGGTCAAAATCCCGGGTCGCTGCCAATGTCTCCCTTATCTGTCGGGACTGCACGTGCATTTCCGGCAGGCTGAGCAGCCGGACTCCCGGCGGCAAGGAACCGATGGGATAACCTTCCCGGGGAAAGACCACCATGGTCACGGCCTTGAGGACTTCCTGGTATTGATGCCAGGTAGGGAAGATGCTCCAATTGTCCGCGCCGATGAGGAAATACCAGCGGTGCTCGCGACCGTGGCTGTC
>DAINDC010000488.1:1443-3758 GCA_036732085.1 Fibrobacterota bacterium
AGCCCGGATGGTATTCAGCGAATAGGAAGGCGCGCTCAAGTTCCGTTCTATGTCTGAGACGGTTTGCTTCGGGTCCTCACCCAGAAACAGCTTGATCATGGCCAGGCGGTGTTCGAAGGACGTTCCGGGTTTGGATTTGTGGGGAGGATCGGGAGAGGGAACCCAAAAAATCCGGTCGAGGCTGAGGGCCTCGCAAGCGCTTTGAGCCAGATATCGGTGGCCCTCATGGGGAGGATCGAAGGAGCCACCGAAGATGCAGAGATTCACATAGTATCCCGGCGCTTGCCCAGTTCCTGCTCCTCTTTCTTTTGACGATCCACCTTGGAGCGGGCCTTGGCCAGTTGGGCATAGGCCTTCTTGACCTTTTCGCGGAAGGGATCGTCCTTGGGGATGCCGTCGAATTTGGACAGGAAGGATTCGGCTTCATCGAACTGCTGCATCTCGATATAGCATTCGGCGAGTTTTAGGTTGATGTCGCGCTGATTGACCCGGTTGCCAAAATCCTTCAAGAGCTGCTTGTAGTAAATGGCTGCGGCCTGCGGTTCATCCATCCGGCTGTAGAGATGCGCGACCATCATCTGTTTGGCGACGAGTTGATCCCGGAGCTTATCCAATTGGGTTTTGGCGGTATCGGCATATTTGGAATCCGGATATTCATCGAGGAAGGCCCCATAACTTTGGATCGCATCCAAAGTCTTGGTCTGATCGCGATTGGGCGGCTCAACCTGATTGGCGGCGACTTCGGCCAGGCGCCAGCGGGCCAACTCCGCGTATTTTTTGGAAGCGGGGAAATCCTTCAGGAAGGCGCCGTACTCCGTTTCCGCTTCGACCCATTCTTCCAGTTTGAAGTGCGCTTCACCCAGATCAAAGAGCGCCTCTTCGGTGAAATTGGAGGCCGGGCAGGAGGAGACCAGTTCCGAGAGCGGCTCTTTCACCTCTACATATTTTTTCTTTTCGTATTTGACCTTGAGCTTGTCCCAGCGCTCCTGACACGATTCTTCTTGGGTCAGTTTCTTATGGGAGGAACAACCGGGCAATGCGAGCAAGACGAACGCGGCCAGCCACGGCCCTAGCCGCCGGGATAAGGATCGAAAAAAATGGGGAAGGGGAAGTGCGGAAAAAGACATGTAGGCCCCGATTTCACTCCAGTTTGGCTAATTCTTCTTTAGCCCGTTCGGTATATTCACTATCGGGGTACAAAGATACAACTTTTTTGAATTCGACGGCAGCCTGCTTGCGATCGCCGAGCCTTAGATAACAGTAGCCCAACTTGAGCTGGGCATCATCGGCCTTCTCGGTTTCCGAAAAGGTGAAGACCTTGCGGAAGGAGGCGATGGCCTTAGCATAGTTCCCGACGGAGAAATGGCATTCGCCGATCCAGTAATAACAGTTGTCCGCATAGGTGCTGGCAGGAAATTTTTGCAGCATCTCCTCGAACCTTTGGATCGCCTGCGGATAATCGCGACCGTAATAGAGGTCGAAGGCTTTCTTATAAAGTTGGGCCTCGACATCGCTGGTCGGGGCCTTGCGCGCGGCCGGCTTGTTCGCGGATCCCGTTTTGGGAGTGGCGGCGCTCTTGACTGGCGTGGCCGATGGGACGGCCTTGGCGACCTCGGAACCTTTTTTCGAAGGGACGGCCGCGGGGGCCTGATAGGAAGTGTCCAGGGAAGTGGGGGAGAAGGTCGCCAATTCTTTTTTGGCCGGTAGGCCGGAGGCCTTGGCCAAGCGTTCCTCCAAGGTCCGGAGTTGTTCGGTCACCAGAGCCATTTGCTGGGTGAGTTCGTCCAGCTTGCTCACGGGAAGATTCGCGACCTCGTCGCCTAAGGCGGATATCCGAGTTTCAAGTTCCCGGACCTTGGCTTCCAGGCTTTGCAAATCGAGTTTGTTCTCCTGGGCCAGCTTCAGGGCTTCATCCGAATTCTCCTTGAGTTGGAGCACGTCGATTTCCGGGAGCGAGGGATCGCCGGATCGCGTTTTGGGAGCGGTGGCGCAAGCCGCCAGGAGTCCCATCGTCAGGCTGATTAATGAGAGTCGCAACCAAGCCAATTTCGACGGTATCCGGTTCCTGTGTATCATCTTATGGGACGGTCCTGTTTACTCACTTTAAGATGTAGTATATTCAACATCGATGATCCTAGCAAGGTATATCCTGAGGGAGCACATCGCCCCTTTCTTCTATGCGCTGTTCGTAATCACCTTCCTCTTTCTAATCGACTTCTTGATCCGGATCCTCGCTTCGATCCTGACCAAGGGCTTGGGATGGCAGGTGGTCATCGAGATCATAGTACTCAATATGGCTTGGATGCTCGCATCTG
>DAINDC010000489.1:0-3756 GCA_036732085.1 Fibrobacterota bacterium
GATATAGGCCAGCCCCATGCGCCAGGGCACCCGCGAGGCATCGAAGGTATAGTCCGGTCCGCGGCCGTCCGGCGAGCCATTGTCCTGGGTCCAATCCGGGACCAGGCCGGTGATGGGATTCTGGGCCGATATGACATGCGCGTAATTCGCCGTGAGGACGGATCCCCAATCGTTATTGTCGAATTTGATCCTGGAAAAAAATCCGATGGCGGCGGCTACGAAATAAGACGGGTTCTTGGGATTGTCGAAGGCGTCGCCGGGCTTGAGCACCTTGGCGGCGTTCACCTCATGGGCGTAGACCTTGCCCATCATATCGGTGGCGGCGGTTTTATATTTGGCATCCCCCCACTGGAAATAGGCCATGGCCAAGGCGAAAGTCACGTCCAAATCGCCGTCGGTGGCGCCATTCTGTTCGGCGGGGCCGGTGAAGGCGTTGACCTTCCAGTGCATCATTCCGTTGGCATCGGGAAATTTATTGTAGTAGTTCCATAGCTTATCGAACTTGGCCTGGGTATTGTTCGTGGCGTTGTCCATATAGAGCATGATGATCATGCCGTAGCCGATGCCTTCGCTCACGGTCTGAGTGGGCCGGTCCCATTTGATGCGCGCGGCGTCGCCGCTTTCCTCATAATAATTCTTGACGAAGATATTGAATGCGGCCTGCACGTCATTGTGGTTCGCGCCGGCAGGCTTGATTCCGAAGGCGTATTTTTGGTCCTGCGGAAATGGGAATTTCGGCGCAGCCATTGGGGAACGGGCTAGGGCGGACAAGGCGAGGATGGCAAGGGCAATTTTTTGAAGCATGAAGTCTCCTGGAGGATGCCCCGCTTCGCAAGGCGCGGGAGCTTTCAGGTTTTAGTGGAAGAAGCGAGGCTTATCGTTCGTCGAATTCAATATTAATCGCCGATGCCGATGCGGGCTCGCACGGGGAGCGAGCCTGGAGCCCATCCCAATCCCTTCACCCCTGTAGATTCAATAACCCAAAACTCAAGTTGTGGACGGGATTATCCATCCTGTACTACCGAATGCAAGGATGATTGATGAAGTGCAGTTTTTTCAAATAAGCGATAGAATCTTCGTCCCTCCGGGAGGCGGGTCGCCGCCCTCGTCCATCGAAACGGTGAATCTGTTGGACGCCAAGATCCGGCCTCTTTATTGAGAAGCCGATACTATTGACCTAACCCGCGCAGGGACGTCCTGACCCGTCTAGGCCTGGCTCGCGACCAGGTCCTTCCACTTCGGGCCTGAAGCGAGGATCCTCGAAATCCTGGTGAGCAGATCTTCACTCGTGAAGGGTTTCCTGATGAAGTCCGCACCGTCCGGGCAAAGCCGATGATGCCTCAGGATCTCGGCCGCATAAGCAGAAATGAACAGGACCTTGATATACGGATTGATGGAGCAAATCCTGTTCGCCAATTCCCGGCCATTCATGAAGGGCATGATGATATCCGTCACCAAGATTTCGATATTGGCATCCGGATTGGAAGCCAGAAGGATGGCTTGCCTGCCGCCCTCAGCATCCAAAACCCGATAGCCCGCCGTTTCCAGGAAGATGCGGATCAGATCCCGGATCCGTCCTTCATCGTCCACTACCAGGATGGTCGGTTTATAATTTGAATCCACCCAAAAACGCCTTTTGGAAGAGCAAAGTGGGACGTCGCATTGGGAGAATATAAATGGCTTGGGGAGGGGGTGGAAATAAATCGTGCCCAAGGCAATGCGCATCGGAGTAAAGCCGCGGCCGCTAGGTTCAGGAAGGCCTTGGAGAGGGAGGGAATGCCTGGAGTAACGTACATGGCACCTCCTCTCCGGCAAAGGCGGATGATGGCCGTAGAAGGCATTGTAGTCGAATTGCCGGGTGTCGTTCCCAAAATGGTAACTTGCGCGCTTGCTCAGATTGTAGTATTCATCCTTGAGATCGGACCAATTGCTCCGGTGCCGTCCTGGTAATTCTTCAGGACATAATTGGGGTGCCTTCCGATGTACAGGAGGCCCGCCGTAATGGGCAGGAAGTTGCCGCCCAGGATGGTGGACTTGTCGCTCGAGAATCGGGAAAGTGGGGTTTTGAGGTGGGGTGGGGTGCGTTCTTGGCTCGGTTTCAAAGCCCCAAGGACTATACCGGCACAGCTTATTCCGGCTTAGATGGCCAAGTACCCAATGCGGAATCGAGAATCACGATATAGATTTAGCGCCACAAGCATATCAATGAGGTTCGCCATGGGAAGAATGAGGGCATTTAAGTTGGTCGACACATCCTGGTCCAATATCCTGTTACGACGCGCCCTGTTGCCGGCTTTGCTCCTGGCATGCGCCCTCAGCCCGACCCTGGCCCAGACGGGGGGCAAGGATAGCGGCAAAATGCTGGACAAGAGTTTCCAGTCCTCCGCGGGCGCCCTCAAGTACCTCCTTTTCGTTCCCAAGGGCTACATCGCAACCCAGAAATATCCCCTGGTGGTTTCCTTGCGCGGCGCGGGCAACACCTATATCGGCGCCACGGACAACTTCGACATGGCCCATCCGTGGATTGAAGACAGCATCCAGGCCCGCGTGCCGCATTTCATCATGGTGCCCGAATGTATCTCCGGGAGCTGGGGCGGATTGGCGGGCGCCCCGTCCAACGGCGTCATGGCGGCGGCGTCCAAAGCCGTCATCGAGGCCATCGAAGACCTGAAGAAGCAATATTCCCTGGACACCAACCGTTTTATCATCGCCGGCTTTTCCATCGGCGGCTCGGGAACCTATCATATCATCGAGTTGAAACCCAATTACTTTGCCGCCGCCGTGGCCTGCTCGGCCGGGGGCGACACCAACCAAATCGAGTCCATTGCCAAGACGCCTATCTGGCATCACCAGGGAGGAAACGACGGGGGCGCCGCCGCCGGCCGCCGAATGACCCTGGCGCTGGAAAACCATCATCATCAAGTCGTCCGGATGGTCTGCGACTACACCATCAATTCCCCCTCCGGCTGGATCACCGCCATCCAGAGCGGCGCCAAGCCCGAGGACATCATCTTTAAGAACGCCAAGGCTCCGGTCACCGTAGATTCCCTCCGCCGCGCCATCGATGCGGGCGCACCTTTTATCTACACCGAAATGACCGGCGGAACCCATGAGGCCGGTTGGATCGGCGCCGCCCATAATCCCTTGCTTGCGAAATGGGCTTTTTCGAAAGTGCGGGGAGGCGCTTCGGTCTCCCTGGCACCCAAGGCAGCGGGCGCCTGGGCCAAGCGGAACGGGTCCGTCCTGTCCTTCGGCGTTCTACCCGACAATGCCGTCGGTCAGATATTCACCCTAACGGGACAAAGCCTGGTACGCCAAGCTCCAGCCACGGGCACGCGTATCGGGGAACAAGCCCTGATCATTCGCGGCGTGGAACTGCCCAACAGGGTGCGGACCCGCTCTTCTTCTCCCAATTGAGAGTAGAGGAAGGACCGGATTAGAAGGATGATTACACTGGCGCTCAAAATGAGATTGCCCGTGATCTCGAAAATCCGGATGGCGGTTGGGCCGCCGTTCAAGGTGACCTTGGTGGGCGCCAGGACGTTGGAGCTCCATTTAGGGCTTGCTGAATAGCTCGCCGTCAGTTTTGGTTTTTCCGGGGGGGCCTTCCGGTCTCTGATTCTGCCCTGCTCAACCCACATCAAACTGCCCAAGCGTTCACTCTCGGGGCCGTGGTGAAGCCCAGTAGCCTCAACGTTACCCTTGCCTCACTCCATCGCCCAAGAAAAATGCGCAACAAAAGATCCCGGAGGATCT
>DAINDC010000490.1:0-3742 GCA_036732085.1 Fibrobacterota bacterium
GTAGTCATCGGTGCTTCCGCTCCTTTCCGTTGCCGGAGGATTCGGTTGCGGGCCGATGAGGTTACGCCGGGTCAGCTGGGAGGACATCAATGCAAAGCGGGTGCCAAATCGCAAAACCCATCCAATCGGCCTGGAAGGCCCTTAAAAGGGCCGCACCAACGCCGGTAAGGGATGAGAAGGTGAAAGTTGGAGAAGGAAGGTGAACTTAGGTGAAGACTGGTGAAGGCCGGTGAAGGCCGGTAAGACCGGTGAAGACTTCACCACGTCCGGTATTTGCGCCGGTCTATGCCTTGCAAGGTCCAGACGCTCCGATCCAACAAGATGGCCATCACCACGGGATGGAGTCCGGCCGATCCGATCCAGAACTCCGATCGGCGCCCGTCTTCGCGGTCCACCGTCACATACCAGGTCTCCATATCGCGGATGCTGGCCGCCTTGCTGCGCACCGTGATGGCCGCGTACTGGGCTTTGGCGGAAGCCTTTCCCTCCGGCCCGGCATCCAGCAGCCATATCTCCTCAAGGTAACCTGCACGTTGCGGTAACGCGCGTAGGTAGGTAAAGAGCATCTCTTCCGTGTAGACGGGCCATTGCTCCAACGGCCGATCGAGGAGCGCTTCCCCGCCGCTGGAAAGCACCCGCAGGCGCGGCGGAGTAACCCGGCAGTCGAGGGCGCGGTAGGTTATGGACGGCCAGGATTGCAGGGATTGGTCCTGGCGAAGCAAGGTGAAGGGGCCTTGGCGGGGCAACTTAACCGCGGTAGCCACGGAGCGTGGCACCCCATCCTCTTTCCAGGTAAGGGTCAGGGAGGCGTTCAGGATTTCCCGATCGGACTTCCCGGTCCTGTTGCGCCCGACCAGGCCATCCGCGGCTAGAAAAAGCCGTTCCGTCGCCATCTGTCCGTCCAGATGCAAGTCAACATCCGGAGACGATCGGGTCACGGAATAAGAGAGGACTTCCGCTTGACCGTCATCCCAGTTTGCAGCCGCTGCGAAACTTGTATCCGGCCTCGGCGCTTGACGCTCGTTTTTATCCGGAGCATGCTTCGCTTCATGTTCCTGGGCCGCGGGATTGGCGGCAACCAAGCTGGGGCAGATAATCGCCGCCAGGAAGAAACGACGGTAGGGAATGGATGGCATGCGTTGGGATTATAAACAAAATCGCCCTGGGAGGGCGACTGCGAACTTTAACGAATTTTCAAAAGCCGTTCGGCTGTCGAACCCGGTTTTCCTAGAAGCCGAATTCCTTCATCAGCTTATCCGCCAGTTTCTCCTCAAAGACCGGAGAGTTGTAATAACCGGATGCGATCTTCTCTTTCGCTTCTTGGACCTTATCGGCGCGGACATCGGGAAGGGCGTCCACATGGCGGGCGATCGACTCGGTGTCGGAGGTGGAGGAAAGCTCTTTGGCCTTCTTCGACAAGGATACGGAATCGCTCTTGGCGGGCTTCTCCGTTTCCTTTGGGCCTTTCCCGCTTCCGGAAACCTTCTGCAGGTCCATTCCGAAAATCTGAGATATTCTGTCGATTTTCATTCGATCTTCCTCTATTCACTATTATCGGATGATCGCAGTCCGAACTTAAGCTTCTTTGTCAGAAAAAAATCAACCAAATTCTGAAAACCCCAAATACCTCAACGGCTGGCGAGTTCATCCTCGTTATCCACGATCTCAAACAGTCGGTCGATGGAGGTCATCTCAAAAAGGTCATAGATATCATCGGAGAGCCGCATCAGGACCAGCCTTCCCCCGACCGCTTTGAGATCTTGGTGGCAGGTAATCAGCATGCCCACGCCGGAGCTGTCGATAAATCCCACATCATGCATATTGGCGACCAGGAAAAGCTTCTTCTCCTGGATGGCCTTTTGAATCGCCCCTCGGAAATGCGAGACTTCGCTGCCCTTAATATGCCCGCTGATATCGAGCACATTCCATTTTCCGTTGATCCTGAGCTTAATCTCCATTCTTCCTCAATCCGATCCCATGCTGGTTCTTGGGCAAAGTTATGGTGACGACCGTGCCGACTTCTTTTTTGGAGTTCAAGGTAATATTTCCATCTAATGCTTGCACGTAATGCAGACAGGTGGACAACCCCAATCCGGTGCCGGTGGGCTTGCTCGTGAAGAAGGGCTCAAACGCCCTGCCGACTTCAAGAGGGCTCATACCGTTACCATTATCCCTGATCTTGATGATGACATTTTTCCCATCCGTATTCGCATCGAAATCAAGCGAGCCTTTGCCTGCAGGTAAGGCCTGAAGCGCATTTAACGCTACATTCAACAGGACCTGTACCACGATATCCTGATCACTCGAAAACCGGATATCTCCATTTTCTATAAAATGATTCGTGATTACAAGATTCTTATCGTAGCCGGGGTTTTTTTCCAGCATCAATTGGATTTTCTTGAAAACATCGATTATTGACACATCCCGGAAAGAGGGTGTGCGATCGCGAGCATAATCGAGAAGCCCGGATAGGATCCGGTCCAAACGAGCGGATTCCGTCACGATTAATCCGAGCAGCTTGCGGTCCGTTTCATTCTGGAGCACGGCATCTTCCAGCATTTGGGCCGATCCGCTGATGCTGGCCAGGGGATTACGGATTTCATGGGCGATTCTGGCTGACATGGCTCCAATCGCTGCCATGCGTTCGGCCCGAAGCAGGGCCTGGGCCATGCGACGCTCCTCGGTAAAGTCAATCAGAAGCAGTACGCAGCCGAGGTATTGGTTTTCCCGGGTCAGGGTTTTGATTTGCAAATGCAATGGCCTGCCCAAGGCTGTCTCGACTTCCAATTCCGTATAGGGAAAACGTTCCTTCAGCGTTTCGATTTCACTTAAGATGGGCGCTTGGAGCAGCCCGGTCAGGACTTCGACCAACCCCATGCCCTGCTCAAGCACACTGCCCAGCCATTCTTCGCTCGGCCCGTTCTTGAACTTGAGCAGGCCCTCGGCATCGAAAAAAAGCACGCCGGTTGGCAATCCGTTCATGACCGTTTCGGCGCTGAACTGGTAGAGATCCATTGCCCGATGCGCCCCTTCCAACTCACGCCGGGCGGCTTGGAGGCGGCCGGCGAGTAAGGACGATAGGAGCGCCACCATGAAGAACAAGGTGGTATAGAGGAAGAAGCGAACCTGTACGGTTTCCATCAGCAGCCTGGGCAAGGCCAGATCCACCGGCCAGGAAATGCCCAGATGGACCAGACCCGCGTAACCAAAAATCAAAGTGGCCGCCGTAGCGACAATCATGGATCCCGCATACCGGAAGAAAAATCCGGCGCTCAGGATGGTGAGGATGAAGAGGAGACCGTAATCGGAAAGATACCCATCGTTCGAATAGAAGATGGCGGCTTCCACCAGCACCTCTACAAGGAACTGGAAGAACAGCAGGAATCCCACGGGGGAGGCATTCCTGGAACGATACAGGGAAATCCAGGTGGCCAGGTAGAGGATGGTGGAGAGCCCGTAGATGAGGACCAGGCCACGCGCCAGGGATTCCTTGTCGAAGGTCAGGGCGGTCCAGAACAGGACCGCGAACATGGCCACCCGCGACGCGACCACGGCGAGGATGTCGAGCCCGGTATCGCCGGTCCCTCCGGTCTTAGGCCGCTTCCCCCCGGAAGGAACCGCTTCCGCCAATGGAATTAACCCACCGTCCCAGTTACCGGTGTCGATCCCTGGTTAGCCAACTGTTCCAGCCATCTCGAACATGGGGAGGTACATGGCGACCAGCACGCCGCCGATGATGGAA
>DAINDC010000491.1:0-3716 GCA_036732085.1 Fibrobacterota bacterium
AATCAGATGGCGGCCCCCAACTCCCCCCAATGGTTCAATACCGGCCTGCATTGGAAATACGGCATCAACGGCGATCCGCAAGGCCATTTCTACGTGGACCCGGCCGATGGCAAGCTGAAGGAGTCCGAGGACGCGTACTCACGGCCCCAACCCCATGCCTGCTTCATCCAAAGCGTGGAAGACGATCTGCTGGGCGAAAAAGGCCTCTACAATCTGCTCGCCAAGGAAGGGCGGATCTTCAAATACGGTTCCGGTTCCGGGACCAATTTCAGCGCCATCCGCGCCGCGGGCGAACCCCTGATGGGAGGCGGGATCTCCTCCGGCCTCATGTCCTTCCTCAAGGTCTTCGATCGCGCCGCGGGAGCCATCAAGTCGGGAGGCACCACGCGCCGCGCGGCCAAGATGGTCTGCCTCGATTTGGATCATCCGGAGATCGAGGAGTTCATCTCCTGGAAGAGCCGCGAAGAGGCCAAGGTGGCGGCCCTGGTGGCGGGCTCGCGCCTGATCCGGTCCGCGGAGGGGGAGAATTCCCTGGGTAACCCGGACGTTACGGCGCGCGGCTTCATCCCCGAGGCCTTCCTGACCCGGACCGCCGAGCTGGCCCGCCAGGGCCTGGACCGCCCGCCCCTGGCCGAATTCGACACGGGCTTCGAGGGCGAAGCCTATGCCACGGTCAGCGGCCAGAATTCCAACAACTCGGTCCGCATCCCGGATCGATTCCTGGAAGCCGTTTTGGCCGACAAGGAGTGGGAGCTGAAGGCCAGGACCGACGGCAGCACCATGAAGACGCTCAGCGCCAAAGGGCTGTGGGAATTGATCGCCATGTCGGCCTGGGAATCCGCCGATCCCGGCGTGCAGTTCACGGACACCATCAACCAATGGCATACCTGCCCCAAGGACGGACCCATCCGGGCCTCCAATCCCTGCTCCGAATACATGTTTCTGGACGATACCGCCTGCAACCTGGCCAGCCTCAACCTGGTCAAGTTCCAGGACGACGACGGCGAATTGCGCATCGAGGATTTCCGGCATGCCATCCGGATCTGGACCGTGATCCTCGATATCTCCGTGGGCATGGCGCAATTCCCATCCCGCGACATCGCCCAGAAGACCTATGACTTCCGCACCTTGGGGCTGGGCTATGCCAACCTCGGGGCCTTCCTGATGCGGGCCGGCATCCCCTACGACGGCGAGGAGGCCGCCGGCTGGACGGGCGGAATCACCGCGCTCATGGGCGGCGAAGCCTATGTCGCATCCGCGGAGTTAGCCGGGCAAATGGGGACCTTCCCGCGCTTCGATCACAACCGCGACGACATGCTGCGGGTCATACGCAACCATGACCGGGCCGCCCAGGGAGAGACCGCCGGATACGAGGGCCTTACCGCGCATCCGATGCCTTTGAGCCGGAAATACTGCCCGCTGGAACTGACTGATGCCGCGGGCGAAGCCTGGGAAATCGCCCTCGCCCTCGGGGAGGAGAAGGGATATCGAAACGCGCAGGTTACCGTCCTGGCCCCCACGGGAACCATCGGCCTGCTCATGGATTGCGATACCACCGGAATCGAACCGGATTTTTCCCTGGTCAAGTTCAAGAGGCTTTCCGGCGGAGGCATGCTGAAAATCGTGAATCAAAGCCTGCCGGTGGCGCTGGACAGGCTCGGATACGAGGCCGTGGAGATAGCCGCCATCGTGCGCTATTGCCTGGGGACAGGTACCTTGGAAGGTACCCCCCATATCGACGCGCCGGCCTTGTACCTGCGCGGTTTCCCGGAAAGCAAGATCGCGGCGGTGGAGAAGTCGCTGGCGCGCAGCTTCTCCCTGCCGGATGCCTTCTCGGCCCATGTCCTGGGGAAGGACTTCCTGAAATCCCTGGGCCTGCCCGAATCCGTCATCTCCCAGGGCGGCGAAGCGATCCTGGAGGATCTGGGCTTCATGCCTTCCCAAATCGATGAGGCCGATCTCGCCGTCTGCGGCGCCCAGACCATCGAAGGCGCGCCCTTCCTGGATCCGGCCCATTACCCCGTTTTCGACTGCGCCAACCCCTGCGGACGGGGTACCCGCTGCGTTACCCCGGAAGGGCATCTGCGCCTCATGGCCGCGGCCCAGCCGTTCCTGAGCGGCGCCATCTCCAAGACCGTGAACCTCCCCGTGGACGCCACCGTGTCCGACGTGGGCCGCGTCTATATGGCCTCCTGGAAAGGCATGATCAAGGCCGTGGCCCTCTATCGGGACGGCAGCAAGCTGTCGCAGCCCTTGAGCTCCAAGGTCAAGAAACGCGAGCCGGAAACGATTACGGCGGCGGTCCACAAAGAGACTGCTCACAAAGAGGCGGGCTGCGCGGCGGTCTCCCCTCCCGCGGATTTCCTCGCCGGCGCCAATGGTTCCGCCGATCCCGCCCTCCCGCTCAAGCAGGCCGCACCCCAACTGCGGCAGGCGATCCGCGAACGCCGGCCCACCCGACGGGAAGGCTTCGTCCAGGAGGCCACCGTGGGAGGTCATAAGGTATTCCTCCGCACGGGCGAGTACCCGGATGGATCTTTGGGAGAAATTTTCATCGACATGTACAAGGAAGGGGCGGCTTACCGCGGCATACTGAACTGCTTCGCCGTGCTCACCTCCAAGGCCCTGCAATACGGGGTGCCCCTCGAAGAGCTGGTGGACACCTTCACCTTCACGCGTTTCGAGCCGGCGGGCCCGGTCGAGGGACATGCGAATATCAAGAATTGCACGTCCATCCTGGATCTCATCTTTCGCATCCTGGGACTCAACTACCTGGGGAATACGGACTTCGTGCATGTGAAGCCTTCCGATTTGCCGAAATCGGAAAAGCCCATGAACGGAAAACGTCCCGCGCCCGTCACGTCCGAGAGGACCATGCCGGAAAAAGTCCTGGTCACTTCCATCGCCGCCGAATTCCTCTCCTCGCAAGGGGCACGGGAGCTGGCGTTCGATCAGGCGAAGCGGGCAGGCTATACCGGGGAGAGCTGCACATCCTGCGGGTCCATCCGCGTGAGGCGGAACGGGACCTGCGTGGTCTGCGATGACTGCGGGACCACGAGCGGGTGCTCGTGAACTAGAAATCCTTCTTCGCCGACCTCTGGAAGAAGACGCCTGTGGGGACGATGACCCACCGGCTTCATGGCCATGAGCGCGGCCAGGATCCCGGTGGTGGTCCCGAAGAACCGCCGGAAGATGGCTCCCGTATAACCGAGCAGCACGGAGGCATCCAATTGCATGAGCACGAGGATGCGTTCCAGATCCACCGGGTTCAGGAGTATCGCGCCGATCGTGAACCGGTCGAGAGGGTAATCGGAAAAATGGGTCAGCAGGAAAAGCCGGCCGCCGTCATAGAGGAAGACCAGGACCAGCCACCGTGGGTATCCCCAAGCCCAGAGCGAAGGCCATGCAGAGCGCGAAGGCCAGCGCCAGCCCCTGCCCCTGCCAGGAGGGCATTGCGGCCGACCGGTTGCGCCAGCATCAGCTCCTGGAACCCACGAGACTTGTAGAAATACAAAGTGCCGAAAATGATCGTGCATACCCGCAGGGGGATCAGGAATCTTGGAACCTTGAATACCCCGAATATTGGTGCAATCAATGTGTGGACCCTTTGAAGACATGAGTACGCACATATTGTGCGTAAAAACATTTATGTGATCTTTGTCGATTTGCATGTTAATTAGACTTGCTGATTTTGGAGGTCCAGGTTAGGTTAATGC
>DAINDC010000492.1:0-3696 GCA_036732085.1 Fibrobacterota bacterium
TATCCGTCTTGAAGGATCCGCCCTTGGCCACCTTGTTGTTCTCGGGGCTGCTGGCGGCGCCGACGGGATCGATCTCATCGACGGTGGGATAGGGCGCGTTCCAGTCGTTGCACCATTCGAAGAGGTTGCCGACCATGTCGTACAGGCCCCAGGGATGCGCCGCTCTTCACCACTTTTGCGTAGGCGTAAACCGTGTCCAGCCGGTCGCGCTTGCTGCGGGCGTTCATGTAAAGCACCGCGTCGAACCAGGTGGTCTTTTCCACAGGCAGTTTCATGTCTCCGGTATTCCGGCCGGAAGGATTGTTCCCCATCAGAGTCTGATAATCCCCTTGTGTGACCATGGTGGTATCGAGGAAGAAATCATAGGTGAAGGTGACCTTGTGCTTACCAAGATAAAACGCCCAGCCGTTGGCGGGCTCGCCGCTGTACATGTCGCTCTGGTCCATGCCCATCATGAAGTTGAGTCCCTTGGGCTTGTATTCCTGTTAAAACTGGAGGAAATACTGGGAACGGCAGTAGACTGGCGGCCCCGCGATATATGCCAGGAGATATGAGGCCACTTCTACTCTAGATTTAGAATAGAAAGTCGAGGTCATTAACCCCAAGAGACGGCATTCAAGTCTCGACTATTGCAGCCCGGTCGAATTCGAAAACAAAGTGGCCGCTTAAACCTGTCCGGCGGAGGGGGATCAGGTCACGCGCCGCATAAAAATTGCGCCACTTCCTCCAAACCGTTGCGTAACCCCGCCTGTTTGACGTTCCGCAGGTAATCGCCATAAAGGCCGGGATCCGACAGCAGGGCTTCCATTTTCCTGAACAGCCGGCGAGTGCTGTGTTCGTAAATTCCAAGGTGGTTTCGGCAAATGTAATCAACATTTCCCTTTTCCTGCTCCCACAGGTAACGTATGATGACCGGAACGCGCTGTAACAGCAATATTTGCATGACCGAAGAAGCCCCGGCCTTGCTGACCACAACATCCGATATCCCAATCAGGTCCGGTACAAAATCAACAAAACCATACACCTGCATCTGCGTGAGCCCGTACCGGGCGCGGATCTTTTCCGCCCGGCGCTGCAGGGCGCTGTTTCCACCGCAGACGAATGCAATGCCGGCGGCTGGCCGGAAACGGACAATCCAGCGCAGCAGGGCGCGTCCTTTGGGAAGCCCGTCCCCTCCGCCCAACATCAGAATCACACGACCGTCCGCTTTAAACCCGTACTTTTCCTTAAGCGCCGGGAGTTCGTTTTCCGGCCGGGGCGTAGAATAAGCCGCGTCAAGAACAAAAGGGAAAATGTGCAGGCGATCCTTCGCTATGCCGCGTCGCAACGCAGTGGCTTCCACTTGTTCGCTGAACACTACGAATTCGGGCTCCTTTTTCAGGAACCAGAACGGATGCGCGGAAAATGGATCGGTCACCACGACGATAACACGGGTTGAAAGATTTTGCTCACGAAGCAGTTCCAGAATCGGCCGTATCAGCATAAAGTGAAAAATCACGATGGTTGACGGCTTATCCCGGCCAATCCGTTCCCGAAGCGATACCTTGACAAGATATGATATTATATGCGCGGTCAATCGAGTGAGAGGAATGAACTTGTTCAGCGCATAGGTGGCCTCAAATACCCAGGCAAGATGATTCTGGGCTCGCTGGTAGCCGCCCACCACCAAATCCCTCAGAATTTTGGGAGCGTTTTCAAATCCGTCCACCAACACAGGAGCCGGCGTTTCTGGATGCGCCTTGGCCAAATAATTCGCCACCGAGCGGGCCGGCGCCAAATGCCCGCCGCCGGTCTTCAGATAATAATAGTGGCTTATCCCGGCATTGTTCATTGCGGAAAATCCTCCCATCCGATTTTTCCTCCGGAGACGAGTTCGCGGATATGATACGTTCCCATTTTTCGCGCTTTGAGAAATCCGGCCCACGCCGCATCGGCCAAACGGCCATACTTAAGCAAATCGAACAGCCATTCGTCCACGCAGGCCGGGTTTTCCTGGTCCATGCCCGCCTGGATTTCAAAAAGCCATTTGCGATTGAACCGTTCCTGCGGACCAATGGCCGGCGCCATGATAATGGGTATTCCCAGCGCACAATAGAACGAGAGTTCGCTGGGTTTTGTCCAGAGGATGTCGGTTTGGCGCATGGCTACGTTAAAGTTGTCGAAATATTCCGAAAGGGAATTCCCGCCGACAATTCGCAGTCCGTCCACTCCGGGCAATTGCCGCGCTTTGAGACGCAAAAAAAAGTCCTGAACTTCGGGCCGGATGCCGGCCACAAGATTCAACCGGATCCGTCCGGCAAGAATGTGATCGTGAAGCCGTTCGGTGATGATTCTCCCGATGTCCTGCTGCGCCCCGGCTCCGCCCACGGCGAACGAAAGGGTCAGGCAACGGTCGTTCCGGAAGACGCAATGTTCGCGGCCCAGAAACTTTTCCATGACGAAACCGTGGTGACGCAGGAACCGCTCCTGCGGGTCAAGGTAATGCAGCCGCTGACCCAGGTCCTGTTTGAGAACCGGCATGTCAAGACCGCCGATCAGACTTTCGGGAAGCGGAAAACCTGAAAGGTGAATCCGCTCGCGCGGGACCCCGTAACTTTTCAGACGTTTGGCCGCGCGTCCGCAGGGCACGCAATATTCAATTTTGCTCCGGGCCGGTTCCGAAGCCACCCAGGCGCGGCCTAAATCGGCATCGCAAATAATGCAGTAGAGCGGAGTGATGTTGGCCAGGTCGGCCGCAACGGCAGAGGCATAAAACGAGGTGACAACCGGAAGGGGCTGTTGTCTGATTTTGCTTAAGACCCCTCGGCACAGCCCCCAGCGGATGAGTTGCTTTAGGATTCTCACCTGAAGCGACGGAGCGGACCTCTGCTGCAAGGGATACCAGGGTGGAATGGAAAGAAGGCTGTCGATGACTTTGAAAAGCAGGCCACCCATGACAGGCAGGCGTTTTAGCCGGGAAAGGAGTTCGTAAATTCGGAGCAGACGTTTCCAGAGCCGTCGTTCGGACAAAGGGGTCGAGGGATCGCTTCCCAGGGATATGATGCCGCCTTCGGCCATATCCCCGAATGGATGAACGGCCCGCTGATGACCATAACCCATTTCAGCGGTGATGACCCAGGCTTTTCCCATGCTTCAATATCAATTTTGCCCGACTTGCAAAACTAGTTTTATTTCCCTTTGCTTTTGCCGGGGAAATAAAGTTGGAAAACAGGTGCTCCCCCTCTCCAGTCTGGAGAGGGGGGAAAGCCCCGCCTCGAAGGCGAGGCGAAGGGGGGAATGATCAAAAAGTTCGGCATCCTCCTTCTCCTTATCGCCTGCGTCGGATGGTACGCCTTTCAGAAAATCCGGGTGACCCCGCAGGATGACCCCAATGCCGTGGTCATCTGGTCGGGCTGGGGCGAACAGGCCCCTGCGTTCGAGCTGTTCCACCAGTGGTGGAAGGAAATCGAACGCGACCAGGGCATCAACATCTCGCACGTATCGCTGAACAACCAGGTGATGATTCAAAAAGTCAATATGGCGTTGGCCCTGGGCAATGATCAGCGTGTGCGTACCCTACCTCCATGGGGTCGGGGTAAGGTTGTTTGTTCCGTTGACCGCAACGAAAGTCACCCATGGCTTATTGTCGATTTTCACATGATACTTCAGTGTATTATCCAAATTGATTTTAATCACTTGGGTCAATTCCCCGCAGCT
>DAINDC010000493.1:0-3680 GCA_036732085.1 Fibrobacterota bacterium
CCACCCAAGCGAGCACGCCGTAACGGCCTAAGGTCCCGTCCAGGTTCTGCACCACTATCAATCCCGCTATCGAGGCGGCGATGCCTCCCGAGATCTGGGCGGTCGAGGAATTGATGGACATGAACGCGCCCCGGTCCTGCGGATCCGGCACGGCCGAGCACAACGCCTGGGACGAGATCATCCGCGCCGTGATGCCCATGAACAGGACGATATTGATCGCGATGACAAGCCAGAGGGGCGTAACGCCCAGGTTGCAATAATACAGGACCAGGCCGATCATGAGGAGTGAACCCATTACGAACAAGGTGTATTTTCCGATGGCATCGCTGAGCTTGCCGATGAGGGGACCGGCGACGATGGAGCTGAGGCCGGTGATGAGATAGACCAGGGGCAATTTATCCAAGGGGATGCCCAGGTTGTTGACGCTGAACGCGCTGGCGAACGGCATGAGCATGAATCCGCCGGTGGCAAGGAACATGGTGGCGAGGAAAGCCTGGAGGTAGGGCCCCTTGCTGACGGTCTTGAACAGATGGGCCAGGGGGTTGCGCGTGCTCTGGGCCTTGATATGGGCCGTGACGGGTTGGAGTTTGGCCAGGATGACCACCCCCACGCAAGCGGCTACGCCCACGATCATCATGAATGGCGCGTGCCAGCCGAAATGGTTTCCGAGCCAGAGGCCGATGGGAAGCCCGAGCACTTGGCTGGCTCCGAACGCGGCCTGCACGAACCCCATCACGCGTCCGCGGACCTGCATGGGGAATAGGTCGGCGATGATGGCCATGGAGATGGATCCGATGACGCCTCCGAACATGCCGGTGACGATGCGCGCCATAATGAGGAACGTATAGGTGTTGGCGATTCCGCATAGCAGGGTTCCTACGATGAAACCCGTGAAGAAAAACAGCAGCAGCTTCTTGCGATCGAATTTGTCCGCGAAGCCGGCGGCCAGGATCCCGGAGGCCCCGGCGCTGAAGGCATAGACGGAAACAAGCAATCCGAACTGCGAGGTGGTGATGCCCAACTTGGGCATGAGCATGGCTCCCAGCGGGGACAGAATCATGAAGTCCAGGATGATGGTGAACTGGAGGAAGGCCAGGATGGCGATGACCAACACTTGATAGGGCGTGAAGGGCGTTTTCGGCTGCTTGCTCTTGGGATTGCTGGGTTGCATTCGGTTTCCAGGATTCAGGGTTTCAGGGCTTTGAGGACGAGCTCCAGCGTCTGCGTCAGGAGCTTTTCATCCAGCGAGAACTTATCGGTGCCGGGCATTCCCTTGCCCTGCTTATGGAACTTGACGAGCTGGTACAACGGTGCGAAGGCGATGGACCAATAGATTTCGAGCGGGACGCGGATCAGCTCCTTGCGCTTGATGGCATTGGCCACGAAGGTGCGCATGGTGGCGATGAAGATTCCGTCCGTGGCCTTGACGGCCCGCTCGTAAAGGGGGGAGAAACGGATCTGTTCCATGAAATGGGATTGCAGCGGATGCTTCATGCAGTAATGCGCCCGGTTGATCCATTGGATTTTGAGGCCGGCGTCGAAAGACATGGCGGGATCGAAGTCCGACAGGGTGGCCTCCGACATCTTCTTCATCTCCTCCGCATAGAGCTGGATGATGAGATCGTCCCGGTCCTTGAAGTAGATGTAGATGGTGGCGGGGGAGACGCCCGCGGCCAGGGCCAGCTTGTGCATGGACAGCCCATCGAAGCCCTCCTTGACAATCATCTTGAGGGCCTGATCGCGCAGGGCGCGTTCCTTGGTCTTGTCGCGGGTGCGCATGGGTTTCATATAATAAACGAACGTTCACTTATGATCAAGCGCAAAACGATCGGGGTGGGCGAGGGAATGCCGGGGTTTTGGGGAACTGGGGAGGGCCGGCCGATTTCCGCCGGAATTTCACTTCTCCGGATTTTCACTTATCTTTAGGGCGCGGGCGAAGGCGCCCCGGCCTCCCACGGGAAGGGCCGGGTCCCCCTCGCTCCCGGGGAGGTCTTGTGCATATCAAGTCGGAAATCAAAACGGAAACCAAGTCGAAATTCGCGCCTGGGCAGAGGTGGATCAGCGATTCGGAGCCGGAGCTGGGGCTGGGGATCATCCTGGAGGTGGGCTTCCGCGAGGTGAAGATTTCCTTCCGGGCCGCCAACGAGTTGCGCACCTACATGCATCGCAACGCCCCGCTGAGGAGCGTACGCATGCGCGTCGGGGATCGGGCCCGCTCGCAGACGAACAAGGTCTTCGTCGTCAAGTCGGTGCGAGAGGCCGGCGGTCTCCTCACCTATGTCGGCGAAGGCGAGTCCCTGCCCGAGCAGGACCTGCTCGATCGGATGTCCTTCTCCGATCCGGACAAGCGGCTCCTGTCCGGCCAGGTGGGGAAGCCCAAGGAATTCGCTCTCCGCGTCCGCACCCATTTCTTCCGCCGCGAGATGTTGGGTTCGCGCGTGCGCGGCCTGGTGGGCGCGCGCATGGATTTGCTCGACCACCAGATCTCCATCGCCCATGAGGTGGCTTCGCGGCATAATCCCAAGGTGCTCCTCGCCGACGAGGTGGGCCTGGGCAAGACCATCGAAGCCGGCCTCATCTTCCACCGCCTGTTCGTCACGGGGCAGATCTCGCGCGTGCTCGTGGTCGCCCCGTCCCAGTTGGTGCACCAATGGCTGGTCGAGCTCTACCGCCGCTTCAATACCATGTTCACGGTCATCGACGAGGACCTCTGCCGCTCGGAGGAGAAGGGCGACGTCACCGTGAATCCCTTCATCAACCGTCAGACCATGATCTGCGCCGTGGATTTCCTGGCGACCTCCGCCAAGCGCGTCAAGCAGGCCGCGGAGGCGGGCATCGATCTGCTCATCGTGGACGAGGCCCACCATCTTACCTGGTCCCCGCAGTCCCAGTCCCCGGAATACAGGGCCGTGGAGGCGCTCGCCAAGGTGAGCCGCGGCGTGCTGCTGCTGACCGCGACGCCCATCCAACTGGGCCAGGCCGGGCATTTCGGGCGCCTACGGCTTTTGGATCCCGATCGCTTCACCGATCTGGAGGCCTACCTGCGCGAGGCCAACCATTACCAGGAACTGGCCGGCACCGTGGATCGGATCCTCGGGAGCGACGGGCCGGATGCCGCGGCGGCGGATGATCTCGAGCGGGCCTTTTCGGGTGATGCATCCTTGCAGGCCAAGGTGGCCCAATACCGCCAAGGCTTCCCCGGCGCCAAACGCGGCCTCATAGAGGATTTGGTCGATCGGCACGGCACCGGCCGCCTCATGTTCCGCAACCGCCGCTCGGCCCTGGGAGGATTCCCCAAACGTATCGTGCATGATACCCCGCTCGAGAATGCCCCCGAGCATCGGGAATGGGCGCGCGCGGTCATGGGCAAGGCGACGCCATCGGGAATCGGAGCGGGACCCTTTTCCACCGAGGCCGATCTCTCCCGCTTCGTCAACGGGCCCGCGGCTTTCACATCGGGGGAACTCCGCGGTTACGAGGGCGATGCGACCGAATTCCTCAAACGCGCCTGGCGGAAGGATCCGCGCCTCGACTGGCTCCTCTACCTGATTAAAATGCAAGAAGGCGAGAAGATTCTCGTCATCTGCTCCAACAAGGCCGTGGTTTTCGCCCTGCAGGAAATCCTGCCCACCTTGACGGCCGCGCCTTTCGTCTCCTTCCACGAGAATATGACCATGGCC
>DAINDC010000494.1:0-2416 GCA_036732085.1 Fibrobacterota bacterium
GCGCCGGATTCCCCGCCCCCGCAGCCTCGGTTTTCGGAATGATCAACCTGCGCCAGAATCCGCGACGATAGCCCCGTCGCATTCGGAGAGGGTGGTTCCTCATCCGTCCAATAATTAATTTGCCGGTTTTTCAAGTCAATACACGAGGCCGCCCATTCCGGTTTTATATCCGATTCAATCGCATTTCCGCCCACGCAATTACGGAATCTTCTCCGGAATCAATCGGGTCGGTAAGGATGGCGCGAAATCCATTTTGTGATTTATGTCGCTTATATTTTTTATTTTCGGATAAGGCCGGGAAGGGTGGCCCGCGGGCGGGCGAGCCGGATGATCGGCCTTCACCGGAGTTGCGCAGGGAATTAGGCCAGGGCGGACGAAATCGCCGGGGCGAGGGCCTCGGCCAATTGCCGATGAGCCTCTGCTTCCAGATGGATCCCGTCCCGCCGGGACGTCTCCACCAGGTTTCCCGCATCCAGGAACAGGCAGCCGCGCCTTTCGGCGACCTCGCGATACGCGGCCGCCAACCCGCGCGATTTCACGATGGCGCCGTCGAAGGTATCCCCGAAAGGAGTCGGCGTTTCCACCACCAGGGGCGGGGCCATCAACAGGATGCGTGGAACCGCGCCGCCGGAACCGGGTTTTGCTTGGACGCCGCCCGGTCCCGCTCCGGCCGCAGCGATGATGTCGAGCAAAGCTTCCTGGGCGCGGGCACAATCCAAGGGGCCCAGGTTCATGTACCGTTTCAGATCATTGGTGCCGAGCATGATGGAAACCAGATCCAAGGGGCGATGGGTTTCCAGAATGGCCGGCAATTGCTTGCGCGCATTGCGATCGGCGGTTTGTGGATCGTCCCAACCGGACATGCGGGCGTTTAAACCTTCTTCGACAACGCGGTATTCCGGTCCCAACAAAGCTTGCAGGATGCCTGGCATGCGGATGGCGTAGGGAAACCGTTCCCCGTCCGTCCCAGGTACATATCCCCAGGTGTTGGAATCGCCGAAGCACAATATCGTTTTCATGGCAGTGGCCTCCGGAAAAAACCAAGGTAGCTTCAGATTGGATATGCTTGTCCGGGAAAACGGTATTACCTTCCCAAGACCCGGGCGAAGGAGCGATACCCTATGGCCTCTGCGGTTAAAAGCACGTATCCGGCACGCAAGATCTGGTGGGCACGCGGGATACGGGGGTATTTATTTGGGGCGACCCGATCGCGACGGCCGTTAGACCGCCCGTGGTCGACGAATCGCGGGCGTCTCAGCACACCCGCAAAGGCTTCTGCCATAGAATAATTTACGGTTCCTTCCCGCGATTCGTCATCTCCGGGGGCCGGCTCCGCGCTTTCCGAAACGCGCACTAAGGCCCTTCCGGTTTTTTCTGCCTAAGACATCGAGCTTGTCCACACGTCTCTGGACGCTGGAAACGGAAGCGCGCGTTACGGATTTTTCGCCTACCGCGGTGGTACCGCTTCCACCCGATCCCAGGATAAGCAGCGGAAAGACCGCTTGGGCGGCGAAGTCGATGCAGGTCTCCGATGCCGTATAAATCTGCCAATTGTCCTGAAGGAGCTTGCCTGGCGCGATTCCACCCATGACAGCCCCCGTAGGGATTGTGTATGGATAGGCAGTACCGGCCTGGTTGTAGCCATCCGGATTGGACGCGCGATTGTGGGGGTGCTGGAGGTTGCGATCCCCGCATCCCATCACGAAACTGATGTCATAGGGGTTCGCGCCCAATAGATAATTGAGATTGTCGATGCCGATCCCTTCGTAGGTCTTGTCGCCGGTCAAGTCATAGTACATGAAGACTTCGGTCACCAACCCCAGATTGTAGCGGTTGAATCCCCAGTCCTCGCTCGTGAAAAGCCCATGATAAGGTTCATCCGCATGTATACCGGTGGTTCCGATGGTCTTGGAACCATTTGATCCGACACGTATGCTATAGGCTAAGTTCGCACGGATGTCCGTCAGCAGCGAGTCCCGGGTCGCGCTTGGCACTCCGAAGCGGGTAGCGGTCGCGGCATCGGGTAGAATCAGTTTCGCCAAGCCGTATACGACGAACGGATAGGCGTTTTCAAAATCCGTGGGCCAACCTCCAGGATTGAATTGCGAAATTCCCATCAGACCGGTGGGGAATTCTCCCTGATTGTATGCGGCCAAGGGATTCTGTCCCAGCGCGGGATTCTGCAAGAGGTCGAATCCGAAGCGGCTTTCCCCGGTCGCATACCAAAGGGCCAAGGCGGCCATGGCTTCGTCATCCACGGTGGGTCCGCCTCCGGTATATAACGGATAAACCTTAGTGGTGGACCCTCTCCTCTTCAGCACGATGTTGTCGTAGATGTCGATAGCCGCCTTCTCAAGCTTGGACGCGTAAACCGGATCCCGCTTTTTCCAGGCCGCCGAAAAAAGCGCCAGGCCAG
>DAINDC010000494.1:2426-3678 GCA_036732085.1 Fibrobacterota bacterium
AGCCGATTCCTTTGGCGACGGGCCGGTCGGCCCCTCCCGATGCCTGCGGCACTTCATCCTGCTTTTCCGGAAGGCCCCAGTACTGATGATCCCCGGATCCACCGACGGAGTGGTACATGTCCAGGGAATCGAGCAGTCCCAGCTCTTTGGATACCGCATAGAGATTGAATATGTAGTCGATGCCGATCTTGGCTTCCGCCAAAAGATCAGGGACTCCGTCCGGCGTCTTGTCGGAATAATTGGTTCCATAAAGATCGGGCGCCTTATCCTGCCAAATCACAGAACCCAGGGAAAGCACCAAGGCCGCATAGGCAATGGTTGGGCTGTACTTCCCATGATCGCCGCAATCGTGCCAGCCCCCGGCCAATCTACCCGAAAAGGCGGCGCCCAGCTGGGACCCATCCTTAAGATGGCAGGCCCCGTGCATCCAACTATCGGTTTTGCCGCATCGGTTCGCTCCAAAGAAGAAAAGCACCTTTTCGAATACCTTATCGTAAACGGCCGGATGGATCAGGAAGGATGCCGAGGTATCTCCCGCCTTTACGATGCGGTAACGGCCCGGTTCCATGAGGGCACTGAAATCGGCCAGGTAGATGGCCTCGTCGGGCGCTTTTGCCGAAGCAAAGGAATAGTCCTTGGTAATCGAATTGATGAATCCATCCGCGGTGAAATCCGGATAGGGGTAGTCTCCCGCCTTTCGAAGTTCACCCGTGTAGACGGTGCTGTCCGTCGTCGCATCGATCACATGGAACGAGCCCCCGCTCGATGCGGAGTAGGCGATTTTCCCCGGCCCATCGGGAAGGTAGCCCGCTTGGTTGACGCGGAGGGGGCGGCGATGGAAAACGTTGATGGAGTCGTTCACCCGCCGGGAGCATGCGGTGCAGGAGTGGTCGATATCGATATCCGCATTCCGGGCGGCCACCAAAGGAAGCGCGGTGAAAAGGAGGACCAGAGCGGGAAAGGAATTGCCGTTGTGCCATGATCGCTTTATCATGATTCAAACCCTTTTAGGAACTTTGCGGAATTTTGCGGTAGGCGGGAATCGCCTCGGGATCCAAGGTAACCTCTATATGGTTTTTTCGGAGGACTCGAGGAAATTCATCGCCCTATCTCGTCAGGGCCGCCATGCACATAATGTCTCCGTTCCCGGACCGCAGCCTTAACAGGTAAATCCCCGGGGGCAAATTTCTTCCGCCCAGGTCGGCATTCACATCGCCAGGCCCGAACCACCCCTCGGCCAGGATCGCCTTCA
>DAINDC010000495.1:0-3677 GCA_036732085.1 Fibrobacterota bacterium
TGAGAGACCCAAAACGAATGGGGGCGAATAGCGAGGCCGCAGTTCCCCGAAGCGTGGACCTGGTGCGAAGAACCGCTGGGCAAGGCCGCAGGCGCTGAAGGCCCGAAGCTGTACCTGGAAGGTACAGCGATGGGTCTGAAGCGCCGAGAACGAAGCCCAGCGGTTCTGCAGCCGGCCGCAGCCGAGTTCCCATTCGTTTTGGGTCTCCTAAGGCCGATTCGGGTCGGCGGCGGTGGGGCCGGATAGCCGGACCTGGCCGATGTCGGTAGGAGCCATGCGCATAGCTTCGCTCGCGCCTTTTACGGCCGGCTTCCCTCAGACGGCCCACCTCCAGCCCAGACCCAAGCCCCCCGGGTGCGTCCGAGCTTTGGTGGCTTCCGGAGATGTCAGCAAAGACAACAGCGGCACTGGGTCGGAGACAACATTGGCGTCGAAAACAACGGCGGCACTGGGTCCGCGCTAGGGCGAAGGACTGCGACCTTTGCGACCTGATCGAACGTGACGCAGGGTCGATACGGAAGAGTCTTTGGGTCGATTCGCAGTTGCTCCGGGCCAGCGCGATGCGGTAACGGAGGAGTTCCCATGCGGTAGCAGAGGAGTTCCCGTCCCTCCTCTTCGCGGTTTCCCCGGACCGCGTCTTCTCTTCCGCTTTTCCTCTCCCCTCTTTTTCTTCGCTCTTCCGACGCAGCCCCGTTCTCTTCAACCGAAGGGCCCGTCGAAGTGTGGACAGGAGGCCCAGGGTCGGCTGGGGGTGGGGCGACATGGCGCAGCCCGTCAAGCGTGGCCTCGAGTGGGGCAAGGAGCGCGCTTGGGGTAGATATCCAGCCGAAGACCGGCTTGCGCGATCCGCAGCCGGGCAAACCCGCAGAGTCACCAACAGGGACGCCATCGACCCGGAGAACCCGATAAGCTTAGGGCGAAGCCCCGGAGCCCCACCCCCAGCCGACCCTGGGCCTAGTGCCTGTACGTCGCCAGGTTCTTCTTGAAGAAATCCACCTGCTCCACGGAGAGCTTAACCCCGCTGAGAGACCCGCAATCCACGGGATGCATCAGGTTGGAAAGATCGCAAAGGCCGGCATTGCAGGAGTTGTCCGCGATGCGCAGGCAATAGACCAAGCCCCCGGGCCCGCGTAAATCGGTCTCGGCAGTCGCGGCCGTCGCGCTGCGCTTGGCCAGGTTCTGATCCAGATTGCAGGAATCGGTATCCGTAAAACCGTCCTGGGTATTCGAGAAGTCATCATCCTGGAGCAAATCGTGTCGGGTCGAGACCGTATGTCGCAAGCCGAAGAAATGCCCGAGCTCATGGGTCGCGGTCACGGCGAGTCTTTGTGTGGAAACGGCAATGGAGGCATGGGCATTATAAGGATTGGCCAGGATCACGCGACTTTCCCGATGCTGATCGATATCGACGACTTCGCGAGGCGCGAAACCCAGGACCTCGCCCACCAGTCCCGATCCGGAGTTGGGAACGGATATGGTATCGACCAGATAGAGATGGGCATTGTTCTTGATCCGGGTACCCGGCAAGGGTACATAGGTATTGGTGAAGGGGAAGACTTCCCTGGCCAAGGTCGGCTCCACGATTTCAATGGAGCCTTTGAGAACAATGCCATAGTTGACATAGATGGCGGCCATATCCGCGAACAGGTTGGTGGCAAAATTCGCCTTGGCGGTGGAATCAGCCATGCCCTGCAGGGTCCGGATGAAAATCAGGCGGAGGTTCAGGGTATCCTTCCCGATGGGCGCTTCCGAGACCAAGGAGACATGGTGAATCCGGTTGATGGCGCCGATGCCGTCCTGGACGACCAATTGCCCCAGATACCATTGCGCCGCGGCATGATCCGAGACCAAGGAAAAAATCTCCTTACCATTGGCGAAGGAGGGCTTGAGGGTTTGGTATTGCCCTTGCACGCCATTGTCATAGTAGAAGACCGCGAGTTGATCGTCGGTCCGGGAGGTGAGGACGGAAAGTTTATAGGTCTTGTTCGGCTGGAGGACGAATTTAATCCCGGTGCGGACCACGCCTGGATTCAGAGAATCCGCCGCGGCGCTATCATTCACGTAGGTTCGGCGGGCGTCTCCACCGGTCGTCGCAGGAGGATTATCGAAGGTGAAATTCCCACAGGCCGTAAACGCTGTAAGCGTAAAAGCCAGGGCGCCGAGCACAGTTGCGATGCGCCCCCGTGGTAGCTGCCTGCGGCGGGATGACTCGCCGATCATTCCGGGAGACCTGATGATTGTCCGCGGACTTTGCGCAATTCCGATTTCAATTTCTGCCTTATCACAAGAAAGCTTTTCTGATACCTACCGTCCAGGAAATCGGCAAAGGCCCATGGCATCGGTTCGAAGCGGCCCTGGGCATATTTTAACAACAGGTCCGCATACACGCCATCCCGAAGATACAATTTGCAGGGTCCGCGTTTATAAGAAGCCAGCACCACCTTGTCCGGATCCATATAACCGATGTCCAGGTTGAACGTTCGCTTCCCGTTCCGGGCCCAAGCCCACTCGATCCTGGATGCCGCATGCTTCAGCGCGGGCAACTGTTCGGGGCTGGAAACGCCCCGGAAGGCAATGAATCTGCGGGATAAATCGGAACCGAACTCCTCGCGATAATAATCCGTGCCCTCGAAGGGCATCGGCTCGCCCTTGTATTCAATCGGACCGAATGCATCTTCCAGGGCCTTCCAGAGGGCTTCCGGAGGCCGTTCCCGCGGGCCGAGAATGCCCAATATCCATTTGCAAAGGGTTTCCTGGAAGTCCGTGGTTTCCTGGGGCGGTCTCATCGGCGTCTAAGGTAGCACAACGGCCGTGAGGTAGCATGGGGTTCAATCAATGCAGAAATGCCAAGCAAATCCTAAAAATTATGATAGAATAAAGCCAACCAATATGCGTTCGCGCGCCGCTTCCCTATTCCTCATTTGCCTAATCGCAGGCTGCGCCAGCCGCGCCATGGTCAAGGGAGCGCTCACTTCGGAAGAGCGCCAGGAATATGTCGAACAGACGGGAGCCCTTATTCCACAACGACTTAAGGACCCTTTCGTCGCGGGCAAAGCGGCCGAAGGCATGACCAAGGAGATGGTCATCTTCCTTTACGGGCAGCCCGATCGGACCGAGAACAACCGCTATGGGATCAGCTGGGGCGCGCCCGAAAACGATACGATCGCATTCACCGACATGCGCGATTCCATCTGGAATTATTTCGGATCGGACAGCGTCTCGGTCAAGCGCGGCATGGTTTTCACGGGCGACACCTTAGCCCGCATCACTGGAGATCCCACTCGCTGACTTCGGCCCGACCCCTTTGGGAGGCCCTGCCCGACGGCTCCAAATGGGATAATATGTTGATGACAGCCTGATTTTTTTTTATGTACAATGGTGTGCCGATGTATTTTTCGTGCTCATTCAACATTTAGAAAGGACGTCACATGGCAGAGAAAAGCCTAACCCAAAGTCAAATCGTGGATCAGCTCGCGACGAGCACCGGACTCAGCAAAGTCCAGGTTCGCGGATTCTTCGAGAGCCAATCCGCGCTTGCCTACAAGCATGCCAAGAACGGCTTCACGCTCCCAGGCCTTGGCAAGATCGTCCTCGTGAACCGCAAGGCTCGCATGGGTCGCAATCCCGCCACCGGCGAAGCGATCAAGATCCCCGCCAAGAAGGTGGTGAAGTTCCGC
>DAINDC010000496.1:0-3673 GCA_036732085.1 Fibrobacterota bacterium
GAACGAAGCGGAACCGTTGGTTATTGCCCCAATGGCAGGGCCATTGGATCGCCGCGGCGCCGTCGGCGGTGCTGGCGCCGTTGATGTCCAGGCATTTGCCGCTGTGCCGGTAGGCGAAACTGTAAGTGCCGTCGTTATGCGCATACAGGGTGAACTGCTGGTTGGTACCCCCGTTGTACGGCCACTGGATGGCGTTTGCTCCGTCGGCGGTGCTACCGCCGTTGATATCGACGAGCTTTCCGCTATGCGCGAAGGTCAGGCTATAGTAGCCGCCGCTAACACTGCTTAAGGTCAACAGCTGGCTGGTAGCCCCATTGCATGTCTGTTGGACCACGGCTGCGCCATTGGCGGTGCTCCCCGCCGAGACGTCGAGGCACTTATTGCTATGCACGTACTGGATCTTGTAACGAGTGCCGGGGACCGGTCCTGTGGCCTGGGTCACCTGGACATCTTGGCCGCCGATGTCGCCGAAGTAGACGGCTACGTCGGATCCATCAGTATTGTCGTAGTTCGTGAGGTACAAATCCTCGCCGGCCGGGCCCTTCCCGCCTAGGCGGATGCGCTCGTAACCGTTCCCTTGATCGACGAACTGGACCTGCTGCCAGACATCGCCAAGGTTGGGCTTGGTGAGGGAACGCGCTTCCCACCAGTAGGGCCCGGAGGTCAGCGCCCCATGCTTGGTCCAGATGTTCGAATACCCGGCCGTAGCCGAAGGCTGGATATACCACTGCTGGTTGATATCGTTCGGATTCATGATGTGCTGCTTCACGGTCTCCCCGGGCCGCAGGGTGGGATCGGATTCGGCGTAGCCGCTTCCGAAATCGGGTACCATGACCATTCCGCTGTGACGGAACTTGATGTAATATCGGGGTTCGAATTTGGCGGGGGTGTAGGATCCCACGGGGACTATACCGTCGCTTCGCCCGTCTTGGAGAGTCACGGCTTTCAGCCACGGGGTCCCCTTGTTCTGTAAGTCAGTGACCATATCCGGGCCGACATCGATGGCGATCGTTCCGGTAAAGGGCGGGTTGAGATTAAGGGTATAAACATGGTCCGCGATCGTGGTATTGTTTTCCCAGGCGAATTCGTAATTGTTGGTCTTTGAGCTGCTGGACGGCTGGGAACCCTTTCCGTCCCACCCCGGGTAATAATCGATTCGGAAGCCGGTTCGCGGACTGGGCTGCAGGCTCGGGGCAGCCGTGGCCAACCACATCTTGACCGAAATCCTCTTGCCCATGACCACCGGAATGTAGTGCCGTATGTAATGGTCGGAGAAGAACCCCATTTTGGAGGTTGTCGCCGACTTGGGGTACAACTGCCCGTCATACCAGGTAAACGCCGTGGTCCCGACGCTCTTTATGCCCTCGGAAGTAGTCCCGGCGGGACCATGGCAATGTTGGATGGTCGACATGCCAATCTGGGTCATGATTTTTTTGGTGGAATAATAGGCGGTATGGTTGCTAAACGTATTCACGGGGTCGAAGCAGCTAGGGTAGGGGCCGCCCCAAGCCAGGTAATCCTTATAGGTGTTCAGGTTGACCTGGGTATTGGCCGGAAGGATGTACTTGAGCGCTTCCACCTCCCCGCCCATGTTCCCATACAGATCTCTGGTAGGCCCCGTCGTCTGGGCGGAAACCCAGCTTCCCAAGCCGAGAATCGGGAGCAGCCATCGCGCGTTTATCATCATAAGATCCCTCCGGTAATCGGTTTCGTCATTTCGTTCTGTTCTAGCCCGCTCGCGGGCGGACTAACGCCGTCGCTAAGTTACACCCCGAAGGTTCATGCGTCAAGAACCATAACTAATGGTGACAAGGAGGGGGGAGGGAAAGATGGCCTGACCCGGAAAGCGGACTTCGTTTTAGCCTGTTGGAAGAATTTCCACTTTAAAGGCTCCGATCCGCTCCGGCTCCATGATCAGGTCGATAGCGTGGATGCTCCCCCCGCGGATGTCGAATACGAAAGCCGACAGCAACTCTCCTTGATATATCCAAACGGCTCCCGGCGACCCGTCGATAAGGGCGCGTTGCGCCCCCCGGGCCCGGCCCTTGAAGGACTCCGCCACCGCCTTCGTGCCGCGAACCTCCGGGGCTTAAGCATCCCCTCATTTACGTAACCTAGAGGATACCCAGAATTTGCTTGAATATTCGTTGCTGAGCCAGTAGTTCGTAAAATTTGGCAATCATCGCATTCGCTTCCTTTTCCTTCATGCCTGGAAGCAGGCCGTAGTAAATGCTCCCCTGAGTGAATAGGGAGTATGTCCTCCGCTTCACCGTGTTGGCTTTGATGGTTTTCTCCAATCCAATCGCCTCCCCGGCCATCCCCAGCATCGTCAATAGCGCTATGGCCAATGCACTTACGAGGAACAGGCGGTCCCGCCTCTCGCAGGATTTCGTGTGAATTTCCGCCATCCCCATTCCGAAGCGGTAGCTCTTGATGTCCCTAAAGCGCGATTCAATCCCCCAGCGCCGTCCATACCATTCTACTATCTCCTGTCCCTTCCAATCCTCACGACTACTCACCAGGCACCACGCCTCTTTCATTTCCCGCTGACGTACGAATACCGCTCTTGGAACCTCCACGTGGTCACCCGTCACCTTCACACTCTGTAAGGTCTTTAAGCGTCCATCCTTTTTAACCCATTTCAAGGCCGGTTGCGCCTGCCCTTTAGAATCTTCCACCAAAATATTGTCACGGAAACGAATGACATAGTCGAATCCCAAGTCCTCGTTCAGATGACGATAGAGCCTGGTGTCGCAAAACCCACGGTCCGCCAGCACCGTCACGCGGCACCCTATCGGCAAAGTTCCGCTGAGTCGCTCCAGAACGGCATCCTCATGGTCATTTCGCTCTCCTTTTAGGAGATGCTTGTTCACCGTACGCCAAACCAAAGGGGTAGCGCGACGCTGTCCGGTAATGAGGCTCAACATAATCGTGCTGTGCCCATCGGCATCGAATTCGGTCCAATCCATCGCCACCACGATTTCCTTCCGCTCTGCAACAATATAGGGGACCCAATCGGCAAATAAAGTCCAGACATCGAGCTTCTGATTGCTAAGCAAGCGATCCACTTGCTTAATGCAATGCTTCTGCTTGAGTTCATGGGCCTGGGCAAGACCTTGTCCAATGAGGCGGACAGCCAGGGAGCACGACTGCAACGCTCCCAAAGTAGCGCAGGATAGGGATTCCACCCGCTTGGCATGCCTATCCTGCCCGAAGAGATCGTCGACGAAGGTGTGAACGGTGGAAAAGCGGAGTTGTTCCTGTAGGCGTGGAGAGGTCATCGGCATGGCGGAACCCTTTCGTTCCGATAAAAATGCAAATCCGGATTGCATCCCGCCAAGATCAAGCGATCTCTCAGATCACGATCGATAGGAATAAGGTAACCAATGAGTTACGTAAATGAGGGGATCCCTAAGAGGTAGACCCCGTTTTCCTTCCTCAAAGCCGAAACCCTACCCAGCGAATAATCGCCGAAGAGGTATGCACCTTCCAGAGACGGGTGCGCCTTTCCGTGGTAGACGAAGCCTCCGACGATGCATTTCATTTCCACGCGACTGAATTCCGCGATCGGTGCCTGCAAGCTGATTGGCTGCCGGGATTCCGAACCGGGATGGGGATCCCAGGTTCCCTCCCTTGACTACAACGTCAATCTCTTCCCTTTTCTTGAAGCCTA
>DAINDC010000497.1:0-2601 GCA_036732085.1 Fibrobacterota bacterium
GCCTTCAGCCATGTGTACCCGGGAGTGCGCCTGGAGGCGGGGGTTTCCCTATCGGACGGCGTCATCCTCGGCAATACCCCGCAAGATCTGAAATTCCGGGGCGAGAAGACCGAAGTCCATATCGGGTCCGGGACCAGGCTGCGCGAATACGTCACCGTGAATCGGGGGACGGCCGCCTTTGGCCGCACCGTCATCGGCAGCCAATGCCTCATCATGGCTTACGCCCACGTGGCCCATGACTGCGTGCTCGGGGATCAGGTCATCATCGCCAACGGGGTGCAGATGGGCGGCCATGTGCATATCGGGGAAGCATCCGTGGTTTCGGGCATGACCGGCATCCACCAGTTCGTCACCATCGGGGCGGGAGCCTTCATCGGCGGCGGCCTGCGGGTGGACAAGGATATCCTGCCCTTTTCCAAAGCCTTGGGGGAACCGCTGCGATGGGCGGGCCTCAATGAAATAGGGTTGGCCAAGCTGGAGCTGCCGGCCGGAACCGGCCAGGCGCTGAAGTCCTTTTACCGCGCTCTTTTTTCCCAAGGTGTCCCAAGCCGGGATAGCGCGCAGAAGGAGATTGAATCGCGACGAACCTCACGGAGTATCGGCGATGGCGGCCTGGATGGAAGGGCCTGGAGTATTTTAGAGGGTTTTTTCGGAAGTCGGAGCCGCGGATTATTGGTGAGGACCGCGGCAGGGGCCTGAGAAGCTCAGGTTACAGCCTGAGAGGCTCAGGTCACGCCATGGAGATTCAGTTCTTCCTCGATCAAGGGCATCAATTCCTCTTTGAGCCGATCGAAACAGAATACCTGCTCGAACATGGAGGTGCTGCGATGGGCTTCCGCCTTATGCCGGATCCATTCGGCCACGCACGCTTGCCGCTGGGTCAGATCATCCGGCTGCTGGACGTCGATTTCCTTGCGGATGGTATTGGACTGCTTGGCCATGTACTGGGACATATTGAAAGGCATATTGTGCTGGATGATGAAGATCTTGATGAGCATGTCCAACGGACGGGGGCCTTCGATACGCTGGAAGTCTTGTATGAACTGTAACAGTTTGTCGCGATTACTGCGGATGAAGGGGAGAATCGAAGCCTTGAGATCGTCCAACTCACCGACTTCGAAAGCCCGTTCCAAATTCTTGACGACTTCGGATGCCACCTACGAATTCCTTTGAAAAAGGACCAGGCAAAAAAAGGTAATACGCTGGTTCTATAATACCAAGCTTTGGCCGGGACGGCTGCCTAATAGCGCATGGCTGATGGTCTTGGGGATTATTGGATTTTCCTTTTATTCCCGTCTTTATTGGGCAAAAACCACATGGGACGATACTATTGGGTCAACTAATCGTAAAGTGGGAAAGCTGCGAGCAGGCTTTCAATGAAGGAGTTTTAGGCTGCCTAAAAGTCCGGAGAAAAAAGTTTGGACCACTTAGCGTTGGGGCGCGCTGCAGCACCGGAAGCCGATGGCCTGCGAGGTCTCATGGACTTTCTGTCCGAAGCGGGCCCGGCACTTCGAGTTTTCCTCACCCGCGTTCCAGTTGCCGCCCTTGACCACCTTGTCATAACATTTCGGACTCCAGCTCGAGGATGTCCACTCATAGACATTTCCGGATAAGTCGAAAGCACCGGCAGGCCCGCGGCATCCGGGATTGCCTCCGGCGAGTTGGATGGTTTGGCTCTGGGTGTTGCATCTGCTTTTATCGTACTCGCGACCATAAGGGTATTCCCAATTTTCGCTCGTTCGGCAGGCCAGTTCCCATTCCGGTTCAGTGCAAAGCCGCTTGCCTTTGGCCGCGCAGAGTTCGGCGGCCTCTTTCCAGGTCTTACCCACCAAGGGCGTTTCGCCCAAGGCATTCGGGTATTCATAGGCATCCATGCAAAAACTTCCCGGGCCCCAGGACTCGGCGGCTGAAGCCGATCCGGCGGCTGATCCCGGTGCACCGGTCGAATCGGGTTCACGGGATCCGGGCACCACCGGCGCTTCAATCACCACGGTTCCATGGGGACAATGCGGGACGCGGAATTTGAGATTCATGCTTAGCTTGCGGATGGCCTGCGGCAGCATCCAGAACGCCAAATCACCCACCGAGCATTCGCATTCCTGATCGAAGCTGGCGCCGATATCCCCCGACTCCGTGACGATGAGTTCGGCGGAAAGGGCATTCCGATCGGCCGCATGCTCGAGCTTGGTCTGGAGCAGCATAGCGATGCCGTAGCGCTCCTTGAGGATGGGCAAGTCTTTGGGCGCCACCTGTCCCAGGGTATCCAGGTGGACGTCCTCGGGAAAGGGGACAAGCTTGCAGCAGGCCAGGTTCAGTGCCTCCTTATGCAGGCTGCGGTTGAACATCTCGCGCGTGGCCCGATCGAGTTTCCGGCTTTGCACGGGCAGCACGGCCAATCCGGGCTTGGGGGGATTTCGATAGGCGAGGTAGCGGGATTTTCGATCTTCGCCTTGCGCTCGCGAGGTGACGAACATTCCCAGGAATACGAATGCGAACAGGGCCGGTTTCCGGATCATATCCGGAATCTTACCCAATAAAAAAGCCCCGCGCAAAGCGCGGGGCGGAAATTTAAAAAAGGCGGCTCACCGCCATATCCAGGAC
>DAINDC010000497.1:2611-3673 GCA_036732085.1 Fibrobacterota bacterium
ATCCAGGACGATATCAGGCGAAGGCGAGTTCGCGCTTCTTGGCTGCCGGCTTGGCGGCTCCGGCCGACTTCTTCGCCTTCACGACAGGCTTTGCGGCTTTGGCCGGGAGCTTGGCTACGATTTTGGCGATGATCTTGGCGGGCTTTACGACCTTGGCCGCTGGCTTCGAAACCTTCGCGGCCTTGGCCTTGGGAGCCGGCTTCGTTACCTTCGTGGCCGACGCAACCTTGGCCGCGGGCTTGGAAGCCTTCGCGGATTTTGCCGCCGGCTTCTTCGCATCGAGGCGCTCCTGCACCGCAGCCTGGGCAGCCGCGAGGCGGGCGATCGGCACGCGATAGGGGGAACAGCTCACGTAGTTCAGTCCCATCTTATGGCAGAACTTCACCGAGCTCGGCTCGCCGCCGTGCTCGCCGCAGATTCCCACCTTGAGCTTGGGATTGGTGCTGCGACCGCGGGTCACGCCGTATTCGATCAACTGGCCCACGCCGGTCTGGTCGATGGCTTGGAACGGGTCGTCACCCAGGATTTTCTGCTCGACATAGGCGGGCAGGAACACGCCGGAATCGTCGCGGCTGTAGCCGAAGGTCATCTGGGTGAGGTCGTTGGTGCCGAAGGAGAAGAAGTCGGCTTCCGCTCCCAGTTGATCCGCGATCAAGGCGGCGCGCGGGATTTCGATCATGGTGCCGATGAGATAATCGAGCTTCTTCACGCCGGCGGCCTTCATGGTCGCGGCGATGACCTTGATCGAGTTCTCCTTGAGGATGGTCAATTCCCGGACCGTGCCAACCAGGGGGATCATGATTTCGGGAATGATCTTCATGCCCTTCTTGTTCAACGAGATGGCGGCCTCGATGATGGCCTGCACCTGCATGTCGTAGATCTCGGGATAGGTGATGCCCAGGCGGCAGCCGCGATGGCCGAGCATGGGATTGAATTCGTGGAGGGCGTTGACCTTCTCACGGACTTCATCCTTGCTGACGCCCATGTTGCGGGCCATTTCTTCCTGTTCCACATCGGTATGGGGAAGGAATTCGTGCAACGGAGGATCGAGGAGGCGGATGG
>DAINDC010000498.1:0-3672 GCA_036732085.1 Fibrobacterota bacterium
GGCACGGGCTGGCTGGAGAAGGTCTCGCACCGGTTCCATCATAACGAGGGCCATGAGGGCGACGTGGAACTCCTGGCCGATATCGCCAAGAACATGCGCGGCCGCACCATCTGCGTGCTCGCGGACGCCGCGGCCATGCCGATGCAGAGTTACCTGCAGCATTTCAAGCCGGACTTCGTCGCCAAGGTCAAGGAAAAGGCCTTCGTGGAGAAGACCCGCACCTACCGCGACGAGATCACGCCGACCGCCAAGAAGATAACGGCCCACGGGGCCGGGCCCAGCGCCATGGACGTGGGTTCGGAGCAGACCGAGCAGAGCAAGGGATAAGATGACCAAGGAAGTTAAGCTCAAGATCGACGAGAAGGAACTCACGGTCCCGGCCAATTGGACGGTCCTCAAGGCCTGCCAGGAAAACGGCATCGAAGTTCCCCATTACTGCTACCACCAGGACCTCAGCATCGCCGGCAATTGCCGCATCTGCATGGTCGGCGTCAAGGGCATTCCGCGTCCGGTCGTATCCTGCGCGCAGCCCGTGGCCGAGGGGATGGAAGTCAACACCAAGGGCAAGGATGTCGAAGAGGCCCGCAAGTCGGTCATGGAATTCCTGCTCATCAACCATCCGCTCGACTGCCCCGAATGCGATCAGTCCGGCGAATGCCGCCTCCAGAACTACAGCTATACCTACGGCCGCGACCATGGCCGCTTCCACGAGGAAAAGGTCACCAAGTCCAAGGCCACCATGGGCCCCCATGTCAAATACTGGGGCTCGCGCTGCATCGTCTGCACGCGTTGCGTGCGCTTCACGGACGAGGTTTCCGGTACCGGCGAGCTCGGCGTCATCTACCGCGGCGACAAAAGCGAAATCGCCCTGTTCCCGGGACAGACCTTGGACAACCCGCTCTCGCTCAATACCGTCGACATCTGCCCGGTGGGCGCCCTGGTCTCTTCGGACTTCCTCTTCCAGACGCGCGTGTGGAACCTGCACTCGCGCCCTTCCATGTGCGCGGACTGCTCCGTGGGCTGCAATACCCGCGTGGACATGGACGCCAAGAACAATATCAAGCGCATCGTCCCCCGCCGCAACGATGCGGTCAATAAGGAATGGATGTGCGATTACGGGCGCCTGAGCTTCCCGTACGCCAACGAGAGCCGTCTGATGAAGCCCATGATCGACGGCAAGGACGCCGCCTACAAGGAAGCCCGCAAGGCCGCGGCCGCCCTCCTCGCCAAGCCCGGCGCCGTGATCCTGGTCAGCGCCTGGAACTCGAACGAGACCTTCGCCGCCGTCAAGGAATTCGCCGCCGCCAATTTCCCTTCCGCCCAGATCCACGGCTATGCCAATCCCGGCCGCGCGGACGAGGTCTTCCCGGGCTTCACCATCAGCGGCGACAAGAATCCCAACCGCGCCGGCATGCTGGAAGTCCTCGGCATCGATGCGGAGGACTCGATGAAGGAGCTGGTCGCGAGCAAGGGTTCGATCGGCGCCTTGCTCCTCATCCACAATATCGCCAACTATGAGTTGGCCGCGGATCTCAAGGCCGTGCTGGACCGCACCGAGAGCATGATCCTGATGGACTTCGCGAAATCGGATCTGCTCAAATACGGTAACGTGGCCGTGGCCCTGCCCACCTTGACCACCTTCGAGAAGAGCGGGACCTTCGTGAACGACAAGGGCCTCCACCAGAAGTTCCTGCCGGTCATGGAGCCGGTGAGTTTCGGCCGGGGGGAAGTCGAGATGCTGCATGATATCGCGCGCGAGCACAAGGCTCCGGCAACGGGCGCGACGGCTCCGGGCGGCTCGGCCTCGACCGGCACGGCGCCGGGCGGTGGAACGCCGGTCCAAGGCGGCGAAAAGGTGAAGGTGTAAAATGGACATGGTGCTCGCCATCCTCAAGAATCCCTGGGTCATCATGGCCATCAAGATGGGCGTGGGCCTGGGTCTGGTCATGGGCATGGTGCCGATGATGGTCTGGATGGAGCGCAAGGTCAGCGCGCGCTTCCAGCTCCGTCGCGGCCCCAACCGCGTCGGCCCGTTCGGGCTCTTCCAGCTCATCGCCGATTCGATCAAGCTCCTGATGAAGGAGGATTTCTTTCCCCGGAATACGGACCGCCTGATTTTCCTGGCCGCCCCCATCCTGGCCTTCCTGCCGGGCATGCTGTCCTTCGCTTTGATTCCCGTCGGCATCGCCGGCGACAACGAGTATTTCGGACCGGGCGGCGTGATGGCCATCTCCTATATCAGCATGGGACTCCTGGTGATGATGGCCGTGTCCTCCGTGGCCGCCTACGGCATCGCCTTCGCGGGCTGGGCATCGAACAACCAATACTCGCTTCTGGGCGGCATCCGTTCCTCCGCCCAGCTCATCAGCTATGAAATCGTGATGGGCATGGCGGTGGTGGCCTTGCTCATGATGACCGGCACTTTGAACCTCGCCGAGATCGTGCAGCAGCAGGCCGTACCGCTGTTCCACTTCTCCTTCCTGCCCGATTGGGCCAATGCCGTGGTTCCTTCCTGGAACATCATCCGCCAGCCCCTGACCTTTATCCTGTTCCTGGTGGCCGCCTTCGCGGAAACCAATCGCGCGCCCTTCGACCTGCCCGAAGCCGAGCAGGAACTCGTGGGCGGTTATCATACGGAATATACCGGCATGCGCTATGCCTGGTTCATGAACGCGGAATACGCGGCGCTGTTCACCATGTGCTCGCTCCTGACCACCTTGTTCCTGGGCGGCTGGACCTTCCCCGGTTTCGCTTGGCTCGCGGAGCATCTGCCCTGGTACGCGACCGCCGTGGTCAGCTTCGGCGCGTTCTTCCTCAAGGTCGCCTTCCTGGTATTTTTCTTCATGTGGGTGCGCTGGACCTTGCCGCGCTTCCGCTGGGATCAACTCATGAAGCTCGGCTGGAATACCTTGATTCCCATCGGGCTGGTCAATATCATCGGCACGGCGCTGTTCCTGGAATACGTCGCGGCCCGATTCGGATTCGGAGGCTGATATGTCGGACAAGACCGCCGGGAAAACCGGAGTAGCTGAATTGGATCAACCCGGCAAATCGAAAACCTACGATCGCCTTTCCTGGTATTCGCGCCTGTATATCCCGGCCATCGCCGGAGGCATGCTGGTTTCGCTCAGGCAGTTCTTCAAGAAGCCGGTCACCATCAACTATCCCGAGGTCAAGCCCCGGGTCAGCGAGCGTTTCCGCGGCGAGCATCGGCTCACCAAGGACGCCAACGGCAATATGAAGTGCGTCGCTTGCTATATGTGCGCCACCGCCTGCCCGGCGGTATGCATCACCATCGAGGCCCAGGCGGCTCCGCCCGATTGGGAGAATCGCGACAAGATCCCGAAGGTCTTCGAGATCGACATGCTGAAATGCATCTACTGCGGATTCTGCGTGGAGGCCTGCCCCAAGGAGGCTATCGAGATGACCAACAAGATCCCGCGGGTTTATGACAACCGGCAGGACTTCATCTACGGGCTCGATAAGCTCCTCAACAACTAGGTCTGCATCCCTGGGGGTGTGGGCTGCACGCCCGCCTGACCCGGGGTGTCGCTTCGCCCTAAGGCTTTCTCGGCTCCGCGGTTTCCCGGCCGTGCTTCGGTTTTTCTCCGGTTCCACCGCACTCGCTCATGCAAGCCAATCGATTGGGGACCTCGCCTGATTGGGTGGGGT
>DAINDC010000499.1:0-3665 GCA_036732085.1 Fibrobacterota bacterium
CACGATGGGGATTCAATGCTCGGATTGGATTCATAAATTAAGTCTTCAGGGAAAGAGGATTCTCTGTCTGTAGATGCAGCCGCAAAGGCTCCGGACCCAGGCCCATGTCCTTTAAAACCAACTCGGCGCCCCGGATGGAAACGGGCCGACCGGAATAGGTTTTGGGGAACAAAAACAAAAAGGTATGCACCCCGGGCAGGCCCACTCCGCGCGTGAACCGGTAGGAGGCCGGAGGCAGTTGCACGCCGTTGCCGCAATTGAGGCGGACGCAGGCCCCCACCTCGTTCTGAAGAAATTGCAGACGACGGCGGTAAACGTCATCCCCTTGAATCATGGACCCATTCACGAAATCTTTTTGAAAATCTTCGACGCCGCCAGTCGGATTTTTGAGCCGAACCTGAACGGAGACATAAAAGGCTTTTTCGTAGGTTTCGCGGGCCGAGCGAATTTGCGCCTGGCTCCAGGTCGAATCCATCTCCCGAGCCACGAGGTATTCCGGATTCAGCGCCATGGCCGTTACCGCGAAGTCGCCGGAATTTTCCGTCACCTGCATGGCAGGCTCATACCTTTTCAAGTAGGCGTCGGAGGAGACTCGATGCCGACACCCCGCCAGCGTCAACAAGGCGCAGGCGATTAAAACGAAGAACCCCTTCGCCCTTAGCGTGACCGGATGCCGCATTTCGGCTGTAGCTCCCCGCTTGGCCGAACTATTCATACCGTTGATTCAATTTCGCTATGATTTCGTCGGTGATGTCGGCGGGAGTCCCTTCGCCGTATAAAATGCTGCCCTGGGCCGTTCCAAATATCACATCGAAATGCCGGGCTTTTCCGTACTCCTTCAGGAGGGCATTGATTTTCTCGAACACGCTGGCCAATTTTTCACGCGAAAGGTCCTGCATCTTTTTGGTGTTGACGCGTTCAAAGTTGTTGATTTGCTGATTGCGGACGGACAATTCATCCTGCATCTCTTTTTTCGTCTTTGCATCCGCCTTGTCGTACTTCACCGTCATGCTGTCCATGTATGATTTCAGGCTGTCTTCCATGACCTTCAGGGCCGATTTCCATATCTGGTCTTCGGCCTCTACAGCCTTGTTCACGGCATTCGCGTCCTTGAATCCCATCAACACGCGCTGGGTATCCACAAAGGCGATTTTCCTAACCCCCGCCTCTTTTTTCAGGCCCACGAATCCAAATCCCAATGCCACGAGAAGCGCCACGATTCCGACGGCATTGTTTTTTAAAAACCCACTATTCATTCATTTTCCTTTTCTTAACCGATTCAAACTGGAAAGTCCATTCCCCTATTATTTCAATGGGGTTTGGGGTCTCCTTCCTCCACTCATGGAATCCATTTTTCCTTTTAGCGGAGTGTTTCCCTGGTCCTTTTTTTCCAACATTTGGCCTTGTATTTTCAATACCTTCTCCATCTCAATCATCCGGAGCGTCAACTCTTCCACCTTCTTGAGCAGCTTCAAATTCATCTCCGCCAAGTCCACGCCCTTCTCCATCTCCCTCGCGCTTGGCACCTCGGGCAAATGCTTGTTCGTCTTCACATACGCTTCCACCTCTGAGAGACTTTGCATCTTGTATCCCGGCTCGAACACATAATCCGGCACCACCTTCCATTTCGGCGTGCTGACATAACTGTTCGCCCGAATGGTATTGGCCGTTATCGCATTGCTCGAAAACACCCCCGTCGCATCCAACGTGGCCTGCTGAAACGCGCTCGTACCGCCCGGTGTGAGGACCTTTATCGATAGGTAGCTGCTCGTGGCATCCTTCACCCAACCCACGCTAGCCTTTTTATTCGCCGTCCCCGATTCATAGAAATCCACCGCCGAGGGAAATAATACATCGGGCACATCGGGTTGCAGAAATCCCCGGCCCGCCGGAATGGGCCGTTCTTGTACCCCCGTCGGTAATTGCCAGCCCACGGACAAATTGTCGTTGCCCGTGCAATCCTTCATCAACGCTTCGATGTAATAGTAGTGACCCTGGTCCAAGTGAATCGGCGCGCTCTGACCATGCGCCGCATCCGTGCCCCAGACCTGGTAATTCATCCAGTTGGACTGCGAGGCGATGATTTTCTTGTTCGCCGGATTGGCGTCGCTGGACAAGCGCAACTCGCCATTGTCATCGCTCACGATCCAGAACGTGTAATCCCCCGTCAATGGTGCCAGAACCCATCCGCTCATGCGCACGCCGAAATTGTCCGCGATGTTTTGAAAGGCATCGAAAGACGGCCGCACCAAGCTCCGGGTCGGATTGTCGGGAAAGTTCTGGTTGGTCACCATATCCTGGATGCTGCAACCGGTGATATTGTCCCACTCTTCGTAGCGTACGCCGCCGCGTCCCGATTCCATGGGGTTGTTTTGGACCAGGACGATGTCGCTCGCCGCCAAGGCACCACTCCCATCGGTGGCGCTGCCATAGAGGCGGATGTCGTCCACCAAGCCCCGCAACTGCTGCGCTCCGCGCGAGGTGGCCGTGGTGAAATTGCCGATGGATAAATTCGGACCGATATTGGCCCCTACATTACCGCGGCAATAGGCCGGGGTCAAATCCAACGTCGCCACGTTGTTCATGGAACCGAAATAAAACTTGGCCAGCGCCCCATCATACGTGACGGCGAAATACCGCCAATTGGAAAAATCCGCTCCGGTACTGGCCGAAATCTTCCCCGTGCTCGACCCGACGCCGCTATTATCATTCCATTGATTGACGCCCAAATGCAGGGAGCCGTCCGACCATAAAGCCAGGTCGACGCCGTCACCACCATTATTGCAAAAAGACAGGACGCGGTTACCACCCGCGCCCGCGGTCAGGTTCCGAATGTTGATCCATCCCGTGATGGTAAAGGATTTCAAGCTTTTGACTTCTGTGGGCGCAGGGGTGATGTCCACGGCTCCAATACCGGAGTTCGCGCCGAAATCCAGGGCATTGGGTCCGGCGTTGGTCGGTGCATTGGTCGACCAGGTAGGAACCGTTGACGTGAGGGTCGCGCTCGGGGAGGTCGCGCTCGTGCTTCCGGTGTTTGCCGTCGTGGTACCGGTTCCCTCGCTGAACAGCATTTGGACGAGCGGCGTGGGGCCGACCGCAAAAAGCGGGGTGGCGAGAAGCATCGAAAGAGACAAGACCCAGAGGGCTTGAGGGTCTGCCCTTCGATTGCCATTATTTCTCAGCTCGGTTTGCATAGATTCCTCGTGTTTCCAGTCTCTTTTTTCAAATCAGCAAAGCTCTAGCATGGGCGGTTCATACCGCTTTTTTAACACGCTATTTTCCACACTGAAGCACGGTTTCGGCTGTTCTTACAGTGAGACAAGATAGCCGGACAAACGATGAATCCCAGGTTTCGATCCCGCTTGAGGCCCTCATTTTATTGGGTCAGTACGGGTTCACGTAATCGTGAGTGGAATCAAGAGACGCGTCTTCTGCGATCAAAACTTATACTCCAGGTAAAATAATCTCAAGGAATATTTGAACTATTTTTGATCCCCTAATAGTGTAATCCTGGCACTGTAATGCTTTTGCCACAACGTGTCGGATTTCTTTTCAACGGTAAGCCGACCGGTTGAAAAGAAAAGCTCAATTTAAATTCAAAGAAGCAGCATTTCGGGAAATTCACTCGCACGGGGGGCGCTTCAAGTCTAGGGACTTCCCGGTTT
>DAINDC010000500.1:0-3660 GCA_036732085.1 Fibrobacterota bacterium
CGCTCTGGGAGAACAGCCCCTATGTCTATTTCGAAGGCATGGCCGCGGGCCTGCTCTGCGTGGGCTCGGCGACCGGCGAGATGAAGGCTGTCGCGGCAATAACGAAAAGCCCCCTGGCCATTCCCGGGGATGAGGAAGATTGGCTGCGCGTATTGGATGCAGTCGCTTCCGGGGCCGGGCGGGAAGCCATCCCCGCCCAAAGGGCCTACCTGCGCGAACGACGGGCGGAAATCCCGCAGCGGCTGCTGGCCTATTTCCGGGGCCTGGCGGAAGCATGAAGATCGGCATCCTGTCCCGCGAGTATCCGCCCCTGACCCATGTGGGCGGCATCGCCACCTATTCGGCGGCGGCGGCGGGCTTGTTGGCCGCGCATGGGCACGAGGTGAACGTGGTCTGCAGCGGAGTGGAGGACGGAATCGAATCCGCGGGCGGAATCACGGTCCACCGGGTGAAGATGCGCGAGCACCATTTTCCGGGCGGGAGGCTTTTCTACCCGTATCGCGCCTGGTACCGTAAGCATCTGCCGCATTACCTGGAAGCCCTGACCTGGGCCGGAACCGCTGCGCATTACCTTTCCACCCGGCTGGATCCGGAAGGCTTCGACGCCTGGGAATATCCCGAGACCGGGGGCGAGGGCGCCTTCTTTCCGGGGTCGGACCGAAGTCCGCATCGGCCACGCCTGATCTGCCGCATCCATACCGGTTGGATGGACGCCTATGCGGAAAACCGCTGGGAGCGCGCCTTGTTGCTCCGCCTGCAGCGGAAAGCCTGCCTGCGTTCGGATCGCCTGGTCTCCCCGAGCGCCTTCATGGCGGGGGGGTACGTACGGGATACCTTGGGCGTTCGACGTCCCGTCGCGGTCAGCCGGAATCCCATCCAGCTTTGGGATCGGCCGATCGTCTGGGAGGCCAAGGATGTGAATCACATGCTCTATGTCGGGAGGATAGAGCACCGTAAAGGCTTACCGGTCCTGCTCAAGGCTCTCGAAGAGTTGGGGGAGGAAGCGCGGGGAATCACCTTGCGGGTGGTGGGCCAGATGCATCCGCCCACGCGGGAATTGGATCGCCGCTGCCAGGAATTCTTCGCGGCGCGGCTCGCGGAGCATGGGCTCAGCGGCGGCGGCGGCGGTTATCGACTCGAATACGCGGGACCCTGCGGCCACGCGGACATGCCCGGGCACTACGATTGGGCCGGGATCCAGGTGCTGCCCTCCCTGATGGAGAACTATCCCTACGCGGCCCTGGAAGGCCTGTCCCGGGGGTGCTACCTGATCGGCAGCGATGTGGGCGGCATTCCGGAGATTATTGATCGGCCCGGGCGCGGGTTGCTCTTCGCGCCGGAAAACAGCACACAGTTGGCCGGAAAAATAAGAGAATGTAGGCGTCGGGATCGCGGGATTTCCGAGGGCATGCGGGATACGGCGGAAGAGATCCGATCTGAGTTCGATCCGGAAACCTGCTACCTGCGATTGATGGAAGCATATGGCGCAGACCTTCCGCAAAGGGTTGGGGGATAAGGCTTACCACGGCCTGAAACGCCTCGTGGATATCGTCGGCGCGTTGGTCGGGCTCATGGTCCTCTTCCTCGCCTTCCTCTTCATCGTCTGCTGCATCAAGCTCGATTCGCGCGGTCCCATCTTTTTCGTCCAGACCCGCGTGGGCCAATACGGGCATCGTTTCAAGTTCATCAAGTTCCGGACCATGAAAGTGGGCGCCCATCAAAAGCAATGGGAGCTCGACGACCTCAACGAATCGGGAGGCCTGACCTTCAAGTTGCATAAGGATCCGCGGGTGACGCGCGTGGGCAGGCTGCTGCGGCGCACGAGCCTGGACGAGATGCCGCAATTCTGGAACGTGCTGCGGGGCCAGATGTCCCTCGTGGGGCCCCGCCCTCCGCTGCTGCGCGAAGTGAGCCAATACAACGATATCCAGAAGGTCCGCATGAGCGTGCCGCAAGGGATGACCGGGCTCTGGCAGGTGCGCGGCCGATCCAACCTGAAGTTCGATCAGATGGTCGATCTGGACGTGCATTATGCGCTTAATGCCTCCATGGCGATGGACCTCAAGATCCTGTTGGCGACCTTCCCCACCGTTTTCCTCGGGCGCGGGGCGGTATGAATCCCGTGGAACCGCGCTCCCAGGCCATCAGCCTCGCCCTGGTGACCTACAACCAGAGCGGATTGCTGCGCCGATTCCTCGACAATTACATCCGCATCGGCGCCGATGCCGTGGGGCTGACCGTGGTCGACGACGGTTCGGACGATGAAACGCCGGAAGTCCTCGCATCCTTGTCGCGCCTGGACGGCATCCGCATCCATCGGCTCGCCCACGGCTCGATAGCGGAGGCGCGCAACCAAGCCCTGCGCAACGCTCCCACGCCCTGGCTCGCCTTCTCCGACACCGACTGCCTGCTGGACCGACGCTATTTCGAGACCTTGCTCGCCGTGCCGGCCCGCTATGCCGGGGCCGCCGCCGTGGAAGGCGCCGTGTTCCCGCCGCCCGGGCCCAAGCCGCCCTTCACGCATTCCCTGGACAATCCGCGCGGCGGCAGTTTCGTCACGGCCAATATGGTCTTCCACGTCCCTACCGTCCTGGGGCTAGGCGGCTTCGACGAAGGCTTCCGGAATTTCCGCGAAGACTCGGATCTCGCCCTCACCTTGTTGGAACGCCGCGGCCCCATCCCCTTCTGCCCGGAACTGATCGTGATCCATCCCCATCTTCCGCGCACCTTGGGCATGGCCCTGCGCAAGGCCTTCGCCTCCCAGGAGCGCATCATCCAATCCGAGATGCGGTTATTCGAAAAGCATCCGCTCAGCTACGCGCGCATCCGCCATTATCCGGACGCCCGCGCGACTCTGTCCGGCTGGTGTCTGAAACACTCGGCCCGTTACCTGAAGGAGGGATTCCGTTACTTGTTCCGGACGCCGGAATTGACGCTTGCGCAGCGCCTGCGCGGCATCGGGCCGGCCTGCGCGGCCGTGGCCGTCGGGGTCTGGGAACAACTATGCGTTGGCGTCCTCTGCTTGGCGAACTTGGGCAAGATCACGAGGCTCGGACCAAGATGAGGATCCTCATCCTCTGGAGCGGGGCGGTGGTCCCTGCCTACCGCCAGTTCTTCCTCGAGCTCGCCAAACATATGCGGGTCCGCGTCCTTTCCCCGAAAAGCTGGACCCACGGTTCCCTGGATTTCCGGGACAGGTCCGGAACCCGGCGCTCGGGAGGCTGCGAGATCCTGCCCGCCACCTATCTGCCCAAGCGGAGTTCCCGCTACTGGGTGCCCTCCCTGGCCTGGCACCTCTGGACGTATCGGCCACGTTACCTCTACATTATGGACGAGATGGATCGCCCCAGCCTGGCCTGGCATGCCTTGACCGCCAAGCTCGCCTGGCCGCCCGTGCGCGTGGTCTGCTATGCCCTGCAGAACCTGCCGGCCCCGGCCTATTACCGCTGGCACCACCGCCTGGCCACGCGCATCAACCATCTGCTGGTCGCGCGCGGCATCGCCGCTTCCGACGAGGCGGACCAAGTCTTGAAAGCGCATGGCTACCGCGGTCCCACCAAGGTCATTCCCCTCTGGGGCGCGGAATCCTTTTTCGTCCCGGGCGAGGCGCAGGCTGCCGCCGAGTTCCGGCGGAAGCTGGGAATCCTCGAGGGCGAGATC
>DAINDC010000501.1:0-3657 GCA_036732085.1 Fibrobacterota bacterium
ACGGAGAACGAAGCTCAGGGTTTCTCCCGCCTGCAAGGTGAATTCCGCCGCGACCCCATGAGCGGTCAGATGCAAATCCACCGGGGATACCAATCCGATGCTCAGGGCCTGGGAGCTGAAAACCGCGCCTTCGCTGGCGAGATGGGTCTGATGCGGCGCCCGGCCATAATCGAACGCCGGTTCGCAGAAGAGCCGGAAGGTGATCATGCCGCTGACCGCCGTTACCTGTCGCACGATCTGATGGTATTCGGCATTTTCACTCCGGTGCAGGTTGGCTTCTACGGGCATGCAATCCAGCACCTCACCCACGCCCTGGACGCTGAGGAAGCGGGTGATCAAAACATTGGTGTCCGGGAAATACATCTGTTTGCGGGTGCCAGGGTGGATGGAAGCGATCTGCCAGCGCCCGCCTTTACGCCTGTCCAATATGGCCGCGAATACGCTGGGGGAATCGAAATGGGGCAGGCAGCACCAATCTATGGAACCATTGCGGCCCACCAAGGCCACGGTATGCAAATCGCCGATGACCCCATAGTCCTCGATGGGTTGGTAGGCATATTCCGGTTCAAGATCCGTAGGCCTTCCTGCTTGCGCCATTTTTTCCGGCGACTTTTCCGGTGACATTTCCGGTGACATTTCCGGTGACATTTCCGGTGACATTTCCGGTGACATTCGCATCATCCCCGGTGATGAAGGTCCCCACTTTAAACAAGTTTTTCATCGATTGTGATTTCAAATTGGCGCCCAAGCTGCCGGAGAATTATGCAATATCAAGTCGGGGTCTTGCCTGCCGGTGCATTATGCAATTCCTCTTCATCGCAACAGGCCAGGGAAGGATCCGCCCATCCAGGCCCAGTAGGTCCACCTGATCGAAAGAATACGGAGCCACGATGCGCAGACCCTCGCGACCGCTTTGGGCGCGGATCGTGAACGCCTCCGGGGAACGTTGCATCTCCATTTCCTTGCGTGTCCGCCGCCCGATTGAGACCGGCGAGTATTGCTACAGGATCGGAATCATGGGAATCATGGTATTGCGATAGCTGACATAGTCGGCCTTTGGCTGGAGGGTTGAAGGGATTGAGTCGGCCCAATTGCGCGTCGACCGCGAGGATGGCTTTATTGTAACTGAAATTGGGATCGGGAATTCCGGCGGGCCCCGGGCCACCACACCGCTGTCCAATAGGACCACGGTTGTTTTCTGGTTCTGGGCCTGGACCGAATCGGCCAAAACCAAGGCCAACACAAGCCCGGAGGCCAAACATGTCAGAAGTTTTTCCAATATCGGAGTTCCAGGTCTTTGCATAGAACCTCAATTCCAGGGAGGATTGGATTATGCTTAACCAATCCAGCAACAGGATTCCTGGCCCACCATACTTATCGGCCCACTCATTTTTATTCACAAGAGTGAATTTTACCGGCCGTTCTTGTCCGAGCTATTTCCCCATTTATATTCCTTTATATTCCTTATAGGCCCAAAACCACGGTGCCATCAACAAATAAATCCAAGGAGCATATCATGCCATCCATCCAGAAAATCAGCCCCTGCCTATGGTTCGAATCGCAAGCGGAAGAAGCGGCGAAATTCTATACATCCGTATTCAAGCATTCCAAGATCGGGAAGATTTCCCGATACGGGAAGGAGGGCTTCGAAGCCCATAAACGGCCCGAGGGATCGGTCATGACCGTGGAGTTCACGCTGGAAGGGCAGGGCTTCACCGCCTTGAACGGGGGACCCGTATTCAAATTCAACGAAGCCATTTCCTTCCAAGTGCATTGTTCGACTCAAGAGGATCTGGATTATTATTGGAACAAACTATCCGAAGGCGGTGATCCGCAGGCGCAGCAATGCGGTTGGCTTAAGGACAAATTTTCCATGTCCTGGCAGATTGTCCCGACTCAAATGGCAGAGATGATGACCGATTCCGATTCCGCGAAATCGGGACGAGTCATGCTGGCAATGCTGCAGATGAAGAAGCTCGACATTAAAAAACTGAAACAGGCTTATGAGGGAAAGTCCTGATAACCCGCTGTCATTGACTCCCGGGAATCAGATTCGAATATTAAGGAACACGTCAACGAGGTGGTTCCGATGATCAAGTACATCTTGAATTTCAGCGAAGTCGACGGTTCCATGTTGGCACTCGTGGGCGGCAAGAATGCCTCCCTGGGCGAGATGTTCCGCAATCTGGAAGGCCTTGGCATCAAGGTGCCTGACGGCTTCGCGGTCACGGCTTCGGCTTATTGGGATTTCCTGAATATTTCCGGGCTGCGTCCGAAGCTGGCGGCCCTCATGGAAAAGTTGGATGTCTCCGGTTTTTCCAATCTACGGGAAATCGGAAGCCAGGCCCGCCAGGCTGTACTGGAAACGCCCATCCCGAAAGAAGTAAGCAGCGCCATTCTCTCGGCCTACCTTTCCCTGATTGGAAGGATCGGGGACCACGGTTCCGTAGCCGTGCGCAGCAGCGCTACAGCCGAGGACCTTCCCTCCGCCAGCTTCGCGGGGCAATTGGAAAGCTTCCTGAATGTCACGGGAGAAGCTGCCGTGATCGAGGCTTGCCGCAAGTGCTATGCCTCGCTGTTCACGGATCGCGCGATCGAATACCGGGAGCTCAATCATTTCAAGCATATGGAAACGGCCGTATCCGTGGGCGTGCAGGCGATGGTAAGATCCGACCTGGCCTGCTCCGGCGTGGGCTTCACCTTGGAACCGGATAGCGGGTTCCCCGACGTGGTGGTGCTTACCGGCTGTTGGGGACTGGGCGAGAACGTGGTGCAGGGGCAGGTCCGTCCCGATCAGTTCATCCTTTTCAAGCCTTCCCTCCGCTCCGGGAAAAAGGCGATCCTGTCCCGCAAGTTGGGCGCGAAGGAATTGACCATGATCTATGGTGCTGAGGGTTCCTTCTCCGCCGGCACCCTGAATCTGGAAACGTCCGCGGAAAAACGCGAGGCCTTTATCCTTACCGATCCGGAGGTGGAAGCCCTGGCCCGGCAAGCCTTGGCGATCGAGAAGCATTACGGAAGGCCCATGGACATCGAATGGGCCAAGGACGGCCGGTCGGGGGAAATCTTCATCGTGCAGGCGCGCCCGGAGACCGTGCATGGCGGGCGCTCCGCATCGACGAAACTGCACCGCTATGAATTGACGGCTCGGGGAAAGGTGCTTGCCAAAGGCGTCGGCCTGGGAGACCGCATCTCCGCCGGTCGGGCCCGTATCCTGCACTCGCCCAAGGATTCGGACAAGCTTCTGGACGGCGAGGTATTGGTCACCGAAATCACCACGCCGGATTGGGACCCCATCATGAAAAGGGCCGCCGCCATCGTGACCGAAAAGGGCGGACGCACTAGCCATGCCGCCATCGTGGCGCGGGAGTTGGGGATCACCGCGCTGGTCGGAACCGGAAACGCCACCACCGCCATCGCCGACGGGGAGGAGGTTACGGTTTCCTGCGCGGAGGGGGAAACCGGTTTCGTCTACGCGGGCCTTCTCCCCTGGCGGGAGATCGAGATCAATCTGGAGAATTTCCGCATGCCGCGCACCAAGCCCATGTTCATCCTGGGGGATCCGGAAAAGGCTTTCAGCCTGGCGGCTCTTCCCAATGCGGGCATAGGCCTGATGCGCCTGGAGTTCGTCATCGCCAATGCCATCCGCATCCATCC
>DAINDC010000502.1:0-3640 GCA_036732085.1 Fibrobacterota bacterium
CATGCAGGGAATCGAGCGGGATCTGGGCTGAAGAAAATAGCGCGCTGCCCAGGATCAATACCCGGAAGATCAACTCACGAATCATACGGCCTCCTTTATTTACCACCCAAGCCGCATCGACGCGGCAAGGAGAGGTTAAACAAAAGACATGCCAATATCCTGTGATCGCAACTTCACGCAAAAACGTGGAAAACCGTTTGCAAAGCCTGCAGAGGAGGGGCGCTGATCTTTTTTCGACCAGCAGGTTTTCAAGGCCTGGTCAATATCGGGGACGAAAAGGAACTACCGGACCGGGCCGGTATAGATATAGGAAGGGCGAACGATGGGAATGCCCTTGCCGCCGCGCGCCTCCGTGCGCTCCCAGACGATTTGCCCCGCGATGCCGACGCAGCGGGATAAGCCGAAGAGGACGGTGTAGTAGTTCTCATCCGTGAGGCCGCAGGCGCTCAGGAGACTGCCCGATACGGCATCCACATTGGGATAGGGATCGGCGGCCTTGCCCTTCTTCATGAGGATCTCGCTGCCGACCTTGCGCAAGGTCACGGCCAGACGGAAGATGGGATCCTTGGGGGCGATTTTTTCACCGAGGGCGTATTGGACCGTGGCCCGCGGATCCTCGACGCGCAGGACCGCATGACCGAAGCCGTAAAGCACGCCGCCCTTGGCCAACAGGTTTTCCAGATAGGTCGCGACGACCTTCTCATCGGAAGGATCCTTGATGTCCTTGGCGATGTCCTTGAGGAAGCGCAGGCATTCCTGATTGGCCATGCCATGCAAGGGTCCGGCCAGGGCCGCCATGGCGCCGACCAAGGATCCGTACATATCCTCCTGACCGGAGGCCACGGCCTTGCCCACGAAGGTGGAAAGGTTGCCGCCGCCATGATCGAAGTGGAGGATGGCGAAGACGCGCATCAGATGGGTCAGTTCAGGAGAGGCTCCGGGCGCGCCCAACATTTGCACGAAGTTCTCGATCCAACCCAATTCCGGTTTGGAGGCGATGGGATCGCCCCAGCCCGAACGGATGCGGAAGATGGCGGCCACGGCTTCCGGCAACTGGGCAATCACATTGATATAATCCTTGCGATAATCCCCCGTGCCCGAATACATGCCAATGGCATTGATGGCGCTCAGGAACCACTTCATGGGATGGCCTTGCTTGGGCAAGAAACGCAGATGATCGATCACGCCGGGATGCAACTTGGAATGCGAGACGATATCCTGCTTGAAGGCGGCGAGCTGGGCCGCATCGGGAAGGTCGCGCTTGAGCAAAAGGTACATGATGGCTTCCGGCTCTTTTTCCGCGAGCTCGGCGATGGCATAGCCCCCGTAGAACAGGCCCTTCATCGGGTCCACGTGGCTATTGGGGCAGGTTCCCACCGGGAAGCCGCGCAGACCCGTATCCAGAAGGTCCCGGGTTATCTTGAAGATCACTTCGCTCTCGGCCATTTCCATTTCCTTCCGGCTTGAATCGCTTCCCTGGTTCCCTGTATCGGCCTAAACGGCTTCGGCAATCAGCTTGCCGAACTCCGAGCACTTCACTTCCTTGGCGCCGGCCATCTGGCGGGCCAGATCATAGGTGACCGTGCCCTTGGAGATGGTCTTGCTCAAGGCCGCGATGATGCGTTCGGCGACCTCGTCCCAGCCCAGATGCTGGAACATCATGACGCCGGAGAGGATCACGGAACCGGGATTGATCTTGTCCAGCCCCGCATACTTGGGCGCGGTGCCGTGGGTGGCTTCGAAGACGGCGGCGCGGTCGCCGATATTGGCGCCGGGGGCCAAGCCCAGTCCGCCCACCTGCGCGGCGCAGGCATCGGACAGGTAGTCGCCGTTGAGATTCAGGGTCGCGATGACGGAGTATTCGTCCGGGCGCAGGAGCAATTGCTGGAACATGGCATCGGCGATCCGATCCTGGATCATGATCTTGCCTTCCGGACGCTTGCCGTTATGCTTTTCCCAGACCTCGGCCTCGGTGATGATCTTATCGCCGAATTCCGCTTTCGCGATTTCATAGCCCCACTTCATGAATCCACCCTCGGTGAACTTCATGATATTGCCCTTATGGACCAAGGTCACCATCGGAAGCTTCTTCTCGATGGCGAAGCGGATGGCGCGGGCGATGAGCCGCTTGGAGCCGAAGGCGGAAACGGGCTTGATGCCGATGGCGCTGTCCTCGCGCAGGGCCTTCTTGGGCATCTTCTGCTTGATCAGGGCGATGACATCCTTGGCATCCTGGGTATTGGCGTCGAATTCGATTCCCGAATACACGTCTTCCGTATTTTCACGGAAGATGGTGACATCCAATTTCTGGGGCTCCTTGACGGGCGCGGGCACGCCTTCGAACCAGCGCACGGGGCGCACGCAGGCGTACAGATCCAATTCCTGGCGCAAAGCCACATTGATGCTGCGGATGCCGCCGCCGATGGGCGTGGTCAACGGGCCCTTGATGGCAACCTTGAATTCCTTGATCGCCTCCAGGGTCTCCGTGGGGAGCCATTGATCCTTGCCGTAGACGCCGAGGGATTTCTCGCCGGCATAGATTTCCATCCAGGCGATTTTCTTCTTCCCGCCGTAGACCTTTTTGACGGCTTCGTCGAAGACATGGCGCGAGGCTTTCCAGATATCGGGGCCGGTGCCGTCGCCTTCGATGAAGGGTATGATGGGATGGTCGGGAACGGTGATGCGGTTTTGGGCGTCGATCTGGATGCGTTCGCCCTCTTTGGGGACGGTAATATTCTTGTATTCAGACATGGATTTTCCGCTCTCTTTGAGTATTCAGGAAATATAGTATGCGGGCTTCATGGAGGCGAGGCCCGAAGCGAAAACCGATGGTATTTTGAGCGATGGAAACCTTATCCGGACGATATGGAAGCCGTGCGGATGGTGCGACTCCAGGCCAGCCGCGCCCCTCCCCTATTGGGCGCAGCCACACTCGTCGGCCAACCAGGGGAAAACTTTCTGTCAATCTGTCAGCCAGGGCCCAATTAGTGGGATGGATGCCGGCTATTTCACTCCGCAGTCTATCATATGGGCGGAATAGCGCTTGTCGATGACCAGGATATGGTTGGTCAACCAGACCTTGAGGTACTGGATCATGGTTTCCGCATTCGCGGCGATGGGATCGGCCCCATAAACCTTGGCCAGCTTCTCAAAGGTTTCCAGGAGCTGATGGTGCGCGGCCCGATGGGCGACCAGATCGGGATACTTATGCCTCTCCATCATCGCCTCCTCATCGGCGAAGTGGATCTTGGTAAACCGGATCAAGGAGACGAGCGAGCTTTGGGCATCCTTCAATTTTCCAGCCTGATGGGAATCATGGAATTGGTTCATGAAGCTGACCAATTTCCTATGCTGGGAATCGAACTTGCCTACGCCTACGGAATATGCCGATTTCCATTCGAACGGCATTCGCCCCCCTAACCTCCCTTATTCTAGGGGCTGCCGGAGGAAAAGGGGAATCGGGAAAGCTTGCCTTTTTGTCCCTAACCTGGGCCAATTGGCCGGAGCAGGCGGCCTAGTCGGCGAAATCCGACCTCATTCAGGCTTCCAGGTGCGGATACGCATGGCGTCGGGGAAAACCTGGGGTTTGAAGATGGACTTGTTCGCCAGGAGACGCAGGCATTCCTGGATGCCCTCGGTG
>DAINDC010000503.1:0-3638 GCA_036732085.1 Fibrobacterota bacterium
GAAGGCCAGGTCTACGGGGTTCTCTACCTCGACAATAAGAAACGCGGCGCCAAGTTCAACAGCGACGATCTCGATCTCACCATGAACGTGGCCGGCATCGCGGGCGTGGCCATCGAGAACATGCAGCTCTACAAGAAGCTCGAGACCGAATCCCTCATCCGCGATCACTTGAAGCGCTTCTGCTCGCCCAATATCGCCGAGAAGATCATCGCCGAACGCGGCAACGGGGACTTCCATCTCCAGAGCCAGAAAGCCAACCTCACCGTCCTCTTCGCCGACATCCGCGGCTTCACGCCTTTGTCGGAAGCCCTGTCGCCCTTGGATGTGGCCCAGCTCCTCAACAGCTACTTCTCGGAGATGTGCACGATAGTATTCGCCAATGGCGGGACCCTGGACAAGTTCATTGGCGATTGCATGATGGTCCTCTTCAACGCCCCCGTGACCGTGAAGGACCATGAATACATGGCCGTCAAGACCGCCCTGGAAATGCGGCGCAAGCTGCGCGAGATGCTACCCAAGTGGCAGGCCCAGGGAATCCCCGAGTTCCAGGTGGGCATCGGCGTCAATACGGGCGAGGCGGTGGTAGGCAGCATCGGCACCAGCGCGCGTATGGAGTACACGGCCATCGGCGATACCGTGAACATCTCCTCGCGCGTCTGCGGGATCGCGAAGCCGAATCAGATCCTGATCACGAACAATGTCTACCAGAAGGTGAAGGACCGGTTCCGCACCGTGATGCTGGGCGCGACGGCCCTCAAGGGGAAGTCGCGGCAGGTATTGGTCCACGAGGTCGTGGACGATTTGGGGAAGTGACCCGGAAGCGAAGCAGTCAGTACTCCACGGACGCCCACACGCCCACCGTCCGCGGCCGACCGAAGTGGGTGCTCCCGAAACTCGATTCGAACTTGTACAAGTAGGGCGTGTCCAGCACGTTCATGACCGCGGCCTTGAATTTCACCGCGGGTCCGTAACCGGCAGGCAGTTTGTATTCCAAGCCCAGATCGAAAATCGCATGCGGGGCCACGCTCTTATCCGGAGACCCGGGTTCCTCCGGTTCCAGGGACAAGAGATCGAGGACATCGTCCCCGTAACCCCGCTGTTTCAGCTCCGCCCGCGATTGCGCCGCGTCCAGGGACGAGCCGTCCGCGGCCGTGAGATCGAAGGGCAGGCCGGAGTCGAAGCGCCCGCCGAAGGTGGCCGCCAAGCCCTTCACCAATTGGTAGCGCAGGTCCAGGACCGCGGTGAAAATCTGATTGTGCTCGGTGGGAAAAGCATCCTCGGCGGCGAAGGGATGCCCGTAATTCCGGCCCTCCTCGCCCAGCAACAGGCCGGCCGCAATCGGGCTGGATCCGTCTTCCGGCTTGAGGCCCAAGGACAGGCAGGAACCCAAGGAAAGCGTTCCGGAAAGTTCGTTCCAGGCGCGCAAGCGCGCCTCGATTTTGCCGCCGGCCACCAGGCCGCGCTTGAGATTAATGGGGAAGATCAAGCCGGAATTCCCGAGTTCGGATTTGACCAGGAAGTTGCGGATGAATTTGCCGTAGGCTCCGGCGTCGAAGGCGAGATAACGCCCCCAGCGGTAATCGGCGCCCAGGTCCAGGACCACGGCGCGTTCCGCACCCACCGTCGTCGGCGTGGCGCCCTGTTCGGATCCGGACAACGGCAGCAGCTCTGGGGAACTGGAGAGCAAGATATTTTCCAAGGGCGCGCGCGCCTCCAGCCAATCCAGCGAGACCCGGAGATCGAGATCGGGAGTATAGGCGAAAGAGGCCGCCAGCCGTGGGGAAAGAGCCTGTTCGGTCGTGAAGAGCGAGAAGGCATCATACCGAAGGCCGGGTAGGAAGCTCCATCGTCCCATATCGAACCCGTCTTCCACATAGGCCGAGGCGGACCAGCCCGATCCGGTTTCCTCCGCCGTCAGGGGGTGCCCGCCCCGCGTGAGATCGAAAGGCACGAGCCTCGGATCGCCGCCGGGTCCGGACAGGGAGGAGTCGGTCACGGCGAAGGCGAAGGATTCCGCGAGCGGATTGACCTCGCCGGAGAGGCCGGTCCGGATATGGTGGGTGCGTCCCCCGAAGGTGGGTTTCAGGAAGGCCTCCAGGACGCCGCCATGGTAGCCCTCTTCCCGATGGGATCCGATAAAGAAGCGTTCATTCTGGGAAAGTGCCAGCGCCGAATCGCGTCCGTCCGATATCCGCGAGAGGCCGCCGCTCCTGAGCGAAGCCTGGGTCCCGCGCGAATAGACCGCCGTCGCCAGGTGGACGGCCGGAGCCGGATCCGCATCGAGCCTGGCACCGATCAGATAGGAGCGCAGGTTCTGACCTTGATCCTGCGGGGGCGTTCGTTGTTGGCTCAGGTTGGGGATGTCGAAGGCGGTGGCATCGTAGGCGCCCATGATCCGCAGCTCCAGATTCTCGGTCGGCGCGGCAGTGAGCTTGGCGAAAACATGGCTGCCTTCGCCGGCATCGTGGATGGCGTCGAAGCTGGAGATGGGATCGAGGTAGCGATCGGTGGCGCTGCGCGAGGCGCCGAGGAAAAGCCCGGTGCGGGTTCCCAACCGGCCGCTGGCCAGGACATCGGCCTCGCGCGTCCCATGCGAGGCGGCCCCGGCGCCGGCCTTGACCTTGAACGGCTGGTCCAATCCATCCCGGGTGGAAACGTTGACCACGGCGGAACCGGCTCCATAGCGGGCCGGCAAGCCGCCCGTCAGCACATCCACGGATTTCGCCATATCGACATGGAACAGGCTCGCATAGATGCGGGTGGGATTGCCGGACCAGGGTACGCCGTCGACGATATATTGGATCTGCGCGTCCTCTCCGCGCGCATGCAAGCGGCCGTCCTCATCGGGAACGATATCGGCGGACTCGAGCAATAACGCCTCCGCGGCATTTTCGCGGGAGGCCAGATTCAGGCCGAGAATGTCATCGGAGGCATAGAACCGATGGCCGGAAGTTTCCAGGGGCGAAGCATTCTGGCGGGCCCGGGTGGTGCGGTCGGGAAGTTCCAATCCGTTCCCTTCGGAATCGCCTGTAACGTTCGAATTACCCGTAGCATTCGCATTCCCCGTAGCGTTTGAGTTACTCGAAGGGCATGGCAGATCGGCCTCTCCGAACGGCGCGCTCGCGACCTTGAGGATACGCGCCGACCATGGACGCCCGCGCCTCCAGGCTTCCAGGGAGTAGGTCGCAAAGGACACGTGCGGAAAACGGAAATGCCCGCTGGAATCCGGTTGGGCCTCCTGTACGATTTTGGAAGTGGTCCATTCCCTGAGCAGGACGCGCAGGGAATCGGGAGGCTTGGATAGGGAGTCTGCGCATGCCCCGTTTTCACGCGATCCCACTTGACCGGAAAGGCCGGTCTCGGAAACCTGCGCGAGGACGGAAACCGGCATCTACAGTGGCACCGACAGCGATACCGATAAAGCGGCCGAGAAAACCACGATTCGGAAATTGGTTTTTTTCATATCCGGCCAAGCTATCGGTGAGAAGGAATCGGTCTGAATTTACCGGCTTATTTCAGGACCACATTATCCAGCCAGCAATCATTCACATTGTTGAACCCGAAATCGAAGACCACGCGGCCTCCCGCATCGGTGGCGGACTGGGTCCAGGTGATTGTGAAATGCTGATAGGTATTCG
>DAINDC010000504.1:0-2698 GCA_036732085.1 Fibrobacterota bacterium
GCTGGGACTCCAGACCTATTTCACGGCCGGCGAGCAGGAAGTGCGCGCCTGGACCATCCACAAGGGTTGGACCGCGCCCAATGCGGCGGGCGTCATCCACAGCGATTTCGAACGCGGCTTCATCAGCGCGGAGACCTTGGGCTATGCGGACTTCCTCAAGTTCGGCACCTGGCAGGCCGCGAAGGAGAAGGGCCTGGTCCGCAAGGAAGGCAAGGAATACATCGTCAAGGACGGCGATATCATGCACTTCCTATTCAATGTCTGAGCGGAGAAGTTTATCTTAAAATCCGGCTTTGCTTAAGTCCAGCGCCGGAAACTGCCGCGCGTAGGACGGCCTAGGCACAGGAAGGACCGATGGAAGAGGGTGAACGGGAAGCCGACTTTGAATTGAGCGAAGAGGATTTCCTCGCCGCCCGGATCCACAATATCGCCCTCAGCAACCTCGGTTTCATCGTCATGCTCAAGCTGCAACCGGACGAATCCCTAGGCGAGACAGACGACCGCACGCTCCCGATCTGGATTGGAACCAACGAGGCCCAGTCCATCGCCATCGCCTATAACAACCAGGTGCCGCCCCGGCCCTTGACCCATGACCTCCTCAAGAACATCCTGGGCCTGCTCGATTGCGAGGTCACCAAGGTCCAAGTCACCTCCCTCGCCGACAATACTTTTTTCGGCCGCATCCATTTCCGGAAGGAAGGCATCGAGGACATGGACGTGGACGCCCGCCCTTCCGATGCCATCGCCCTGGCCATCCGCTACAAGGCGCCAGTTTTCATCCACAAGGATGTCTGGGAAGCCGCGGCCGTGGTGATGAAGGAAAGCGAAGGCGAAGGAGAGGAAGACGAAGCCTCGGTCGCGACAGGCGGCTTGGAGCCCTCCTCCATCAACCCGGTGGAAAGGTTGAAGATCGATTTGGAGCGCGCTTTGGCGGAGGAGCGCTATGAGGAAGCGGCGCGGTTACGGGATGAGTTGAAGAGGTTGAAGGCGGGGAATTGAAATCCTAGCATCCGCAGGAAGCGCCGAAAATCGGGCTGCGTATTTTACGGCGGACTTGGGATACCCGGCATAGGTTCAAAAACGGCGGCCTTGGTCGTATTATTCGGCTTGGTAATCGGCTGATTATCGGCCTTATCAGGCGTCAAATACACGCTCGCTCCCACACCAATAACCGCCAACAAAGCCGCCCCGCCCGCGACTTTCGGCCAGGTCCAAAAGCCCTGACCCCGATGTCCCAACAAATCCTCTTTTTCCTTTTGGCTGATGGCATCCGCCGGGCGATCTTTTCCGGTGCCAGTACGATCGGTCAATCCCTTGGACAGATCCAAATCGTTGATGGCCTGCCACTTGGACTCCATGGCATACAGGCTGCCATCGGGGAGGATCATTCCGGAGCTGCCCTTGAACCAGGTATTGGTCAACTTCACCTGCCTTGAGAAGGCTGTGATGGGCGTGGGCGCCCGCATGAAGCCGGCATATTCGACTTCCAATCTTCCGCCTTCCGCCACCTCGATGCCGCCCCATTGCTTGTTCCCGGCATCAAAGCCGGCTCGGGTACTGTCTATCGAACCGCTCAAGGAGACATAGGAATTCTTGGTGCCCTTGATCCGCAAGGTGCCTTCGACCTTGATGACGCTATTGAGGCTAGGCCGCGAGAAGTAAAGCATGGTTCCCGGATAAACCGTGGTGGTCACCCCTTTTTGGACATAGACCGTATCGCAATTGAGCGCATAGGTGAACTTCCCCACCTGATCTTCCTTGCCGATGACGGTGGGCAGGCTTTGGTAGAAGTCCCGGTTCTCGACGCAATTGGCCGCGACGGCGGACCCAAGGGACATCGAAACCAGGGAAGCCGCAACGAAAATAGATCGGATGATTTTCATGGCGTCACCAACATTCTTTTCTGCAAACGGGTCCGCTCGCCGCCGGAAGTCACGGTGAGACGATACAGATAAACTCCGGGATTCCAGGAAGATGCGTCCAAGGTCAGGACTTGCCTGCCGACCTGGACATGATCCATATCGATGCGCTTTACTTCACGGCCACGCGTGTCCAGGATCTGAAGGGTCGCATGTCGGTCCTGGGTCTCCATGACGGGCCAATCCAGGGTGATCCTCGTAACGCTTCTTACGGGATTGGGGAAGTTCTGGGAGAGGCCGATTTCATGGGGGGAGCCGGCCAGGAAGGCATTGAGACGGTCTTCCACGAAGGATGCGCTGCCGGCTACGAGGCGGTAGGCATGGCTTCCCGCTTCGATGGGTAATTGCGCGGCCGAAGCCTCATCATAAATCCGGCCCGTGCTCAAATCTATCAGTCGCGCATGCAGGCCCAGAACGGAGGGGGAAATGCCCGGGTAGCGCATGGCGAAGCTCGCAAGCGTCTTTTGCGGCGAATTGATTTGCACGGGCTCATCGATAGAGGACAAGGCTTGCAGGGCTTTCCGGAAATAACCGAGTCCGCCCCCGACCTTCATCTCAATCATGGAACCCGGAGCCGGTAGGAAGGGGATGTTCCCACTCCCGGGCATATCGGTCAACACCATCGAGGAGGAGGACCACGAGGCGTCGAGCCGGACTTCAACTGTAGAAGGCGATCCGGAGCCGGAGGTCTTCGGGACCGCGAAGGTCGCAGTACTGTCGGCCAAAAGGTCGAAGGTCAACTGCTCATCCGCGACAGCAAAGTAGGCATAACCTTGAAA
>DAINDC010000504.1:2708-3636 GCA_036732085.1 Fibrobacterota bacterium
CCTTGAAAGGCCTTCAAGACTTCCGCCTGCAACCAGGTGTAGCCTCTTTCGTTTTTGAGATTGAGCGTCGTTTCAAGCTTGAAAAAAATGGGAGACTTGGTTTTCGTCGAAGTGATTTTCCAAAGCTTGAGTGTGGCCGGAAAAGGGTTCCCGATAAAATTCCAACCCGTTTTAGTATTCAAGGTAAATGGCTTGATGGGCAGGAAATTCGGATTGTTGCCCAAGGTCAGTTTGCGATCCAGGGTCGAGGCCACCATATAGGCATCGCCGATATTGAGCGCCAGGCTTTCTTGGTTTTTTACGGGTACAAAAGCGGGAGCGGGGATGCTGGTAATCCCATAAGCACGGGTGCTGTCAAGGCTGTTGATATCCAGAGTGTTTAAATCTTTCACCAATACGTCCTTGAACATCCCGCCAAATGGAAATCCAATCATATGCCAGGCCGTCTTCTTCTGGATGGCGACATCGGAACGAAGAACGGTCGAAGTATTCCAAGTGCGCCCTGCCAAGGGTTGGAAAACCGGGACGCCGTACTTCAGGTCCCCCATGAAATATTGGATCCCATACACATAATTTTTATCGGCCTCCAATTTCAGTTTGGACGGGGTTCCAATGTCGGTGGTATTGCATGTTGGGGGGTCTTTTTCACCAAGCAAATCGACGCCGACGAGTTGCAGGCAGTATTGATTGATGGCCTTATTCAGTTGGTTCTTAGGGTCGTAGTCCACTTTTATGATTAGGCTATCGTCTTTGAGAGTTTCGGTTTTGACAATATAGGTTTCCGGGGCCTGCAACTTCTCAATGGCTATGACGTTCCTGGCCGTGGGAGGGATTTCCGTGATCTTGAAATCATCCGCGGTGGCAGAGAGGAATGTGGTTGTCGCTTGGGGCAGCAGAGCCCAAGCGCTGTCTCCATCGGCCCACCACA
>DAINDC010000505.1:0-3152 GCA_036732085.1 Fibrobacterota bacterium
CCCCCCTCCTTTTCATTACTCTCCAGCCTGTTGGTGATGGACAAACTCCGCATAATCACAGGCCTTCAAGGAACTGGAGGACCTTGTCGGTAGGCTTGAATCGCGGAAATCTCGCGGTGGGTTCTTGAATTTTACTCAAGGCTCTCTCTTTCATGGACAGATCCGCTTCCATATAGATGTGCGTCGTAGAAGCGCTTTCGTGGCCCAACCAGAGCGCGATAACGGATAAATCAACGCCTGATTGAAGCAAATGCATCGCCGTGGTGTGCCTGAGCACGTGGGGGGAGATCGCATGTTGCAATAAGGAAGGATGAAGCTGAGCCGCACTTTTGACGGCTTCCCTTAGCCGGTTTTCTATGCCCGATCGTGTAAGAGGGTGACCCTGTCGGTTTTTGAAAAGGATGGCATCGGGCTTCGCGACTATTTGATGGATCCATCCCTTGAGTTGCAATGCCGTATTTTTCCACAATGGAACAATGCGATCCTTGCGGCCCTTACCGTGAATCCTAACGTGCGCAGATTGGCCCAAGGAAACATCTTCAACGCGCATTCCGATCACTTCTGAAACCCGTGCTCCGGTATTATAGAAAGTCGCGAACATGACACGATCGCGCCTACCGCTCCAGGTTGAACGGTCAGGGGCTTCCAGCACGGCATTCATCTCGTCTCGGGATAAGAATCCCACTACCTTACGTTGGAATCGTTTTTGAGGGATGGCGCGTATTTGTTGGGCGACCACCAGAGCTGTCGGATCCCGAAGCGCCGCGTACTGCATGAAAGAGCAAATGGATGCAAGACGCGCATTTCGAGTTCGCGCACTGTTCCCTCGTCCTTTTTCAAGGTGGTCAAGAAAACCAAGGACGAAATGCGCGTCTAAATCATTCAAGGTAATTGTCACCGGCGGCTTTCCGAGGCATCCTTCAGCATATTGGAGCAGAAGTCTAAACGTATCGCGATACGAAGCGATTGTCCTTGGACTCGCGTTCATTTGGTTGATAACTTGAGAGTCGGGAGTTCTCGTTCTGATTTCAGGCGATCCCGGCAACCTTTTCAATCCCGCTTTTGATCAGGGATAGCTGTAGCTCCAGGTCCACCCACTTTTCCGACAGTCTTTTGTACTCCTTGAACGTAGCCGTTTCCTTACGGATCCGTCTTAGGGATTGGACCCGGACATATTCCGTTCGGCTCTTCATCTGGTAGGTATAGTTCACTTGCCAGTAACTCCCAGTCTTCGCCTCGCGGTCCTTGTACTGCCGGGATAGCTTTCCTGGGCGCATCGGTCCCAAGGCCAAAATCTTAGCCTTCGTCACCGCGATCGCCGATTCCAACTTCGGGATTTCTTCTTCTTCACGCATACCAAAAAGATGCTTTTCATCGAGTATTATTTCAAGGTATAGTGTATGCATGCTATATGCATCCTAACCCACTTTGGTCGCGTATCCTTCGCCTTCTCCCGCAGTTTCGAAAAGCCTTCTCGCGGCACAGAACCTTCCTCTGGTTTTGCTGCTTGACTCTGGCCACGGTCCTACGAGCCGATCTCCTGGGTGTCACATCATTCGCCCGCAGCCTGGGTGGAAAGTCGAAGATCTACGACTGCCTCCTTGGGTTTTTCGCCTCCGGAGCCGTCAAGTTAGACGTACTCAGTCGGATCTGGGCCGGCATCCTCGCCACCCATAAATTGGCCATCAAGGTTAACGGGCGAATCCTTTTGGTTGTGGACGGCATAAAGGCGCCTAAGTCAGGACGACAAATGCCCGCAGTGAAAAAGCTATTTCAGCATTCTTCCTCAAACACCAAGCCTGCCTATATCACCGGACATTCCTGTCAAAACATCGCCATCCTGCTTGGGTCGCTTACTGGCGTTTTTGCCGTTCCTGTTCTCACACGCATCCTGGAGGGCCTTCGGTTCACACCCAAGGACAAGAAATCTCAGATAGCGAAGCTCCCTGATCTTTTGCAGGGTACACTGGGGCGCGTCCCGTTTTATCTGGTGGCCGATGCCTATTACGCCTCCGGCGCTTTTGCACTCTCGCTCGTTTCCATGTCCGGACATTTGATAACCAGGGTCAAAGGAAACGCGGTGGCTTATTTTCCATTCCAAAAAACGGGTAAGCAGAAAAGAGGACGACCCAAGCAGTATGGAAAGAAGGTGAGCCTCAAGACACTGTCCAAGGTGAGTTCCGCATTTGTTGAAGCTGAGAGTCCGGTGTACGGGGAACGCGGCGTGAATATCCTCTATCGAGAAGTCGTCCTTTTATGGAAGCCATTGGGAAAAAGGGTAAAGTTCGTGATTGTCAAGCACCCCACCCGGGGTAAAAGAGGGGGAGCCTTCTACCTCATGACGACGGACTTGAAGCTTGATGCCATGGACCTGATCTACATTTACGGGCTGCGCTTCAAAATCGAAGTCTCATTCAAGGCGGCCATACACTCGGTGGGCGCTTTCGCCTATCACTTCTGGACATCGTCCATGAAGAAAAGGTCCAGGGCATCTGGAGACCAGTACGTTCACCGGGAACCCGAGGAGAACGTGCAAAAAATCAAAATGAAAATGAACGCCTACCACGTACATCTGCAAATCGGAAATATCACGCAGGGGATGATGCAAATCCTGGCTTTGGAAATGCCACAACACGTTGTCGCCCTGGATTGTCACTATAGAAGAACCGTATGTGAATTACCCACCGAAGCAACCGTAGCGGCGGCCCTGAAAAGCTCAGCCTGGATTTTCGATGGAATGACGGATGACCCTGAGCAATGCGTAAATCAAATGCAAAATGCGATGAACCTGGCTGGGCATGTGGAGACGGGATCAGGCGAGCTTGGAATCTTTACAGGGACCTGAGATCTACCGACTCTCAAGTTCCCTCACCTGAACGGATTTAACCTCCGCCTAAGTGGCCCGGAAGCCGTCTGAAAGCATTGGGCTTTAAACTCATGGTGGCCTTCCGCTAGCTTTCCTGCTTCACCTGCGTGGTCTTCTTAATATCGGGCGGGCAGTATTGGTTTTATTGCCACTTAAAGGACAACGTGCGGTGGGATACCGCGCAATCCTTCAGGTAGAGATTGATAAGGTTTTGGTAGGTGATCCCGGTCTTTTGGGACAAACTTTTGAAATAAGAAATGGCATCCTCATCGAGTCGAATCGTGAT
>DAINDC010000505.1:3162-3634 GCA_036732085.1 Fibrobacterota bacterium
GCGAGCTTGGAATCTTTACAGGGACCTGAGATCTACCGACTCTCAAGTGATAAGCCGCTGGTAAAAATAGTCATGCAGGATCGAGGAGAAGTTCGGCCCGGTGAGTGTATTTTTCATAATCCGTCTCCTTTACCTTTGCTGACATACTGACCGTCTCATTGATATAGCCACATAAATAAATGTTGATTATATTTTATGTGTGAAGAAAAGTGATGCCCGAAAAATGGATCGAGAGGCTTTGGCTCAAGTACGAATTCGTGCAGTAAGCCAAATCCGAAGCGGTGAAAGCCCTGAACAAGTTGCAATTGTCTTAGGAATAAACCGTACAACAATTTATCGCTGGATGATTCGATTCGCCGAAGATGGATACAAAGGTCTAAAACGGAAAAAGGCCCCGGGCAAAGAACCCATTTTGAACCACGCTCAAATGAAGAGCTTGTATAGTACGTTGCACTGATTAGGTTAAGTAATT
>DAINDC010000506.1:0-2470 GCA_036732085.1 Fibrobacterota bacterium
GACCAGCGGGCCGGCGAAGTCGGCGAGATCTGGGTGCGCTCGCCCGCAGGCAACTGGACGCCTGGAAAGGCGCCACTTTGGCCAGCTCCCGCAAGGCCAAGGAAGAAAAGGCCGCCGAAGAGGCAGCAGAAGCGGAAAAAGAAAAACCCAAACCCGCGCTCGTCAATCCATCCTGGGTTTGGTTGGAAAAGCCCAAATCACCGGACGGCAAGGAAGACATCCTGGATTGCGCCGCGCCCGCCGATTCGGTTTGGTGCAAGGTGGAGACGCAAGGCATGATGCCCGGCGACAGCATTCTTTTCACGGTTTTCCTCAAGGGTGAAAAAGGCGCGGCGGATTTGAAATTGACGTCCATCGCAGGCCGAGTGGCGGAAAACCGCAAGGACGACTCCGCGGTAGCGAAATGGATGGTGGAGTCCGTGATTCATGGGGATCCCGTGACGATGGAAAAGGATCGATTCCTGTTCATTGCCAAATGCGCCGCCCACAATTTGGAACTCAAGGGGCCGGAGCTTTCCGTCGTGCCTTTGGAAGTCGATGGCATAGAAGTGCCGGATGTCCTTTTCGCCCACAATAGCGCCCTGCCCTTGCTCTGCTCATCGGATGAAAGGGAGGAGGATGCTTTTTCCGCCCTCAACCATTATGCGCAGGCTTTGATCTATGCCTCGCAAAACCAGGACCTGGCCATTCTTATTTACGGCCACACAGACACTTCGGGCGGCGAGTCCTACAATATGGAGTTGTCACGCTTGCGCGCGGAAGCCGTGAAAGCCTTGCTGGATGGCGATGAAAACGCATTCGTCAAGGTCGCGAGGCGGAAATCCGGTGACGAGACCTTGGCAGCCTACATGGAATCTTTCCACAAGGCCTTAGGATGGGATACGGCAGCGACGCAATCCGATGAGGAAGGCGCCGATAAAAACCCTGGCGGCGGATCGGGACCCGTTTCACGTACCATCATCCGGAATTTCCAAGCGGCCTACAATGCGGATTACGGAGGTAACCTGCAGGTTGACGGGGCCATGGGTCCCAAGACTTGGAGCGCGGTCTTCCAGGTGCTTCGGCAACAGATAGGAATTTTGATTGAGGTCCAAGGCGGCGATCCGCACCAGGTGAAACCGCGTTTCGTTTCCGAAGGCGGGGGCATCGAAGCTTGCGGGGAAGACTATCCCATCGAGGCGAAGGAAAAGGACGGGTTCCGGTCCCAGAAAAATCGGCGCGTGGAAATCGCCTTCATCCCTGAGGCGAAACCGAAGCCGCAGGTGAGGAAGCATATTAAGGTGAAACCCCTGCCGCCCAGGATGGATAGGGTGGATCGGCCGGCCGCCTCCGTGACCAGCATCGACTTCTGGTGCGGGCATGAGGAGGAAAAGCGGAAAGCGAAAAATGGGGAGGTCTTGGAAATCGTCGCCTCGGCGGTCAAGGGCGATACCATTACCCTGAAATCCCAAGGTGGCGGCGCCAAGGATTTGGTTTGGGAAGCCCCTGGCCTTTTTGAAGGGAAGAAAAATGGTGAAGAGATTTCCTTCACCGTCCATGGCTTCCGTTCCAATCCCGTCGGGTGGTGGTTTCCGGATGTCCTTCCGCAAAAGTATCGACTGGACGTGACCGCTCCGGACGGGAAGACGCTTTCCTGCTCGATATGGAATTATCCGAATGACGAGCGGACCGTGGATATCGATCCGTGGAAGGCAGGCAAGATTATCCACGATGCAATAAAAAAAATTGCTTGGGTTTTAAAAGAGGAAGAAGAAAAGCATTTCGAATTCTTGCAGGGGAAGGTTCGAGGGAAAAGCGGGTTCAGGGAAGATGCCAAACATGAAATTTATCCGACCAAAGTTTTGTTCGGATACAGCATCGAAGCCGCCTTTGCACCCTTGTTCAAATGCACGGCCTTGAAGGTCAAGTATCCTACGCCTATATCCGCTATACCTCAGATGATTCGGAAGTACACTGCCGATATCGATGTTTATCTGGAGATGGCGGGGGCCATTTCATGCTCTCTTTCTTTTTTAAAAGAGACACATAAAGGCAGACAAATTAAGGGAAAGGCCGGGGGCGCGGTTGAGATTGCGATTGGCTTTGAAGCCAAGGTGGGAGCCTCGAAGATCCTCAAAGTTGACGGTAAAGGACTATCCGGTTTCGAGGTTGAAATTAAGCATAAGGAAAAAAAAGAAGGTCCTGGTGAAGATGAAAATAAAATCGCCAGTAAGGAGTTAACTCTGGAGATCGAACCTCTCTGGAGCGGGCTCACGGCATCAATCCTTTTTGATTTGTGGGATGGCACCATTTCTTATTCGAGAAAGGTCACCTTGATTGATCCTTATAAATTTGAGATGAAGGAATGGGAGGTGATTGGTGATAAATAGTGGAGTCGAAAAATTCAATGTCGGAACTATGGTCTTTTGCGTGGCCATTTTTTCCGTTGTTTACTTTTTCTTTGGAGATTCGGTAAAGACCTCCATGAAGT
>DAINDC010000506.1:2480-3607 GCA_036732085.1 Fibrobacterota bacterium
TCATGGTCACAAAAATTTTATCGCCTTTGTTAAGCTCCGGTGAAGCTACCGTATCATCAAGAACGATTTTCCAAGAAGGCGTTTCAGTTGACGCTTATAAGGGCCCAATGAATGGTAGAACTAGGCCTCAAAAAGAGATTCCAAAATATGGAACCGCACTTGAATATACCTTCACATCGAATGGGAAAATAATTACGACATATGATGCCGAATTTCTATACGACGGATACTATCCTCGTGCAATGATTGAACACATGACATCACGGTTTGGGCCAGGACCAGTCAACATCCAGCTTGTCGATAACCGGCTCGATAAACATGGAATTCCATGGTTTATAAATGGAACAGAATTTGATCGAAAGTCATATGCGGATACGGGTTTTCTTGAATTAATCAACGCCGGTTCCTTTTTAAACAAAGAGAAGACCGTCTCAATCCATTATTTGAAATTCGCGCCGCACTTTAATGATCTAGAGTCCTTTCGTCCTGGAATCGTATTGTTTTTTGGGAGATTCGAAAGATTCGCCGCCGTAATTATGGCCGCAGCCCTGCTCAGCCAACTTTGGAATATGGCCTATAAAGATTATTTCGAAGCCTCCCGATTCACCGGATACTTTGTTTGGCTTTTGGTCCTCTTCTTCATCTTCATTTTTTTCCCTGCCCGCCCCCTGCCCACCAAGCAGATCCAGTTCCCGCCGCAGCAAACGCACCAAAGGCCGCAACCATGAATCGTTGGCATCTCCAAATCTCCGGCACCAATCTTGCCTATACCGTTCGCATAAACGACATCGTCATATTCAGCGACCGATGGCAGACTTCCCGCAGCGATGGATGCCCGATCAATCAATGGCTGGTTTCGGGGACGAACCGGCTGCAAGTCAATCTGGGTGTCGGCTTGAGCAAGGCGTCGGCGGAATCGGAGCCTTCCTGTTTGGTCCGCGTCAAGGAAATCGCCCTCGACAATCCCGGAGCGCCGGAAATCATCGCGGCTGAAATCAACATGGTATTGAAGGACGGAGAATTGTCGCTTCCATTCGATCGGACCCTAGAGTTTCCCGTCCCGGATTTGGCTCCTTCCCGATGGGAGCAGGGGGATAAGCTTGATCCGGAAAACCCCGACTTATCCG
>DAINDC010000507.1:0-3602 GCA_036732085.1 Fibrobacterota bacterium
GGTTGTCGGTCAGCATGGACCGGATCGCCCGGTCACCATCACCGGATTTTGCAGCGAGGCGCTCGTAATTGAAGTTGAGCTGAGACTCGTAGCGGCACGCCGTCACGACCGCCGATTTCAAATTATCCGGAACGACCTGTTTGGGAGTGCATCCGAAATAGGCCAGGCCCCTTTGGTGTGAGCCTGAAAAGTCCGGGATCTTTTGGCTCTGCGTGAACTCCAAATAGGTGTAGTTGCTGGCACCCCAGGTCCAGACGAACAGCTGGGTTTTCTTGACCTCGCCGGTTTCCCGGTCCACGATATAAATGCTCGTGCCGCTGTAGTCCACGAAGGATGTTTCCCCGCCGATGTAAGCATGATGAAAACACACATCCAGGTTTTTGACATGACGGCCGTACTGCTCGCAGAACCAGGAGTATCCGTCCCCCTCGGGATGGTCATTCCGATACTCCTCCCAGAGTAACTTGAGTGTGACTCCCTTGCGGGAAAGCTCAAGGCGCATGGCTTCCCAGTCGATGCTGTTGGGAGTGGGTCCTTCCGGCGGCTTGTCGGGAATACTGGAGAGGGGTAGAGTCTTTTCTCCAAGGCGTCGTCGGAGAGGTCGCTTTGCAAGGGATAAGCGAGGCCACTTTGATGGAAGCGCTGGATGCAGCGCAAAACGGCGCCGCGAGAGACGTGAAGCGCCCTGGCGGTTTGAGTCGGGGAGATTCCCCCTTCAAGGTGGTAACGGAGAATATCTCGGGTTTTACGCATCGGCACCTTTTCCTTGGCCATTGGGCCTCCTTTCGGGGAGCCCCAAAAGGAACAAGTGAAAAGCCAGCTATAAACCGGTGCTATCTCATGTGCACCCTGAATCCGTTCCGCTCCGTGCGATCACCCGTTCCGGGGCACCGATCACCCATTCCGCTCCCTTCACTGGAAACGATCCAATGACGGCGGAATACGTGATCCAATGCCACCGGAATCCCTGATCCAATCCATCCCGGAATCGATGATCTTTTGCAGCGGATTTCGCAGAGCCGATTTACGCACCTAGATAAACCCGAAAGAGAGATCCGGTTTAAGCGGACCCCAAAAACTGCCTGATTTGCGCAGAAAAAGGGAGTGGCGACATCAAAAAAGTTCTGAAATCGTCCCCGAATGCCGACCATTTCGAGAGGCCCGACTATCGAGTGCGCGGCAATCGACGGCCAAGCATGTTCCTCGGATCTTCCCCTTCCGGGTCGGCCGATCCAATCTCCCAGGTATCATACACGTTACCGTAACTACGGGACCGGCCCTTCGTTTTTAGGGGGCGTTCTGCTGCCTTTTCTCGCAGGGAGAGTATCGGTGCGAATGCCTCCCATCCCTGGCCCGCCACCGCGAAAGGTTCGGCCGCTTCGAAATCACGTCCGTCGACCAAGCGGTACACGGGACCTTGGGATAAGGAAGCCTCCAGCTTGACGTTCCGCCATTCAGCCGCGACCTGCCAAGTGCTGTCGGAGCCGAAGGACTGGGTGATACGCAGTGCAGAAACGCGCGAGGCCTTGGCCATGGTGGGAGCCGTGCTGGGGTAACGTAGAAGATACGGAGGAGGCTCCGCCTGCCCCCCGCTGCGGCCCGTTTCCCGACGCCGGCAGCCGCGCCGTGCTTGGGCCTCCGCTTCCCCACCGTCGCGCCCCTGGCCCCTGCGCAATCGTCCCCGGCTCTCCACCTCCGGTTCTCCACTTGCAATTGTCGACCCCTTCCCGAACGCCATGCCTTTATGGCATAGCCTGTGCGTAGGCGGCATCGACTCCATCGCCCGACCATGCGCATGATCCGCGCGCCTGGCATGTCCGCGCGTATCCATGATAAGATCCGTTCCAGGTCGTTCCTCTGCAACACCCTGCTCAGCAGGAAAGGATTGCCCATGGCGCACAGTCGGTATGCCTCGGCCGTAACCTTCGCCGCGCTTTCGCTGCTCCTGGCCGCGGGGCCGGCGGCCGGAGCGGAGGAAAAGGAGACCATGGAAATCGGCGGTCTCATGACCTTGGACGGCGCCAACCAATTCGGGAAATCGGAGAATACGCAGGCGGACTTGAGCCGGGTGGAATTATCCTCCATCGTGCACGTCGCTCCCAACATGGAGGGGGCGGTGACTTTGATGTCGGCCGACAAGCCCGATTCCCTCGTCGTCTACCAAGCCGTGGGGCAATGGACCTTGCCGCGGGGCAAGATCATCTTCGGGCGCCAGGCCTTCAACGCCGGGCTCTTGACCACGCGCATCGTCAGTCTGCCGCTCATGTTCGCAATGGGCGAGTACCGTGACGCCGGCGTTACCCTGGCTACAACGCGCGAGACGCTGAACTTCGGGTTCGGGCTTTCCTCCCTCGCCACCGGGCCGGATGCGAATCGCAGCTATGATCCCATCGTCATCTTAAACGCCGATTTCACAACCCAGGGTCAACTCGCCCGGCTGGCCATCCAGGCTTCGCGCTTGCGCCGGGTCGTCGACGGCGCGGCGAATTTGTCCTTCTGGCGCATTTTGCTGGACATGGAGGGACTTTGGCGCATCCGGGACGACGATGGCGTGGCAAGGGAGGTTTCGCTATGGGCCTCCAGTCCACGCTCAAACTGCCCGGTTTCCAGCACAAAACCTTGTCGCAATAATCGGCGGGCTTCCGGCGGGGGAGGGTTTTCCGTTTACCTATGGTAATCAGATGCACCGGACCGCCGGCGCATGGGCCCGTTTTCGGTGGATTAGGCCATCGATTATCTTTCAAGTAAGAAAAGTTATCTTTCAAGTAAGAAAAATCGCACGTTCACTCAACAAACCGCAACACGATTTCCCTGGCGACGGGTATTTTTGCATTGGCATACTAAACGAACGGGCCGCGGGGAAATGCAGGTCCGGGTTTCCGCCAAAAAGGCTTCCGCATTGCGGAAATGGGGAGGCGCGAACCGCGGATTTTATGCGGTGAGGCGGTATTTTCCGAGTCGTTGATTTTCAATTGAGGGGGTAATGGGATGGGCTTGATGGCTGATTTTATGCGCGCGAAAACGATGACCCTTTTGGCATTTTCATGCGTCGCGGTTTTGCAGGCGCAATCGCTGGATCTCAAGGGCCGCGTCGTGCAGTCCGATGGCACCCCCATCGCGGGCGCCACGGTGAAATTGAAAACGCAGGGCGCTTCCACGAAAACCCTCGCCGACGGCACTTTTTCCCTGAGCGGCAACGTCGCATTGCGGCCGCATGTCGTGGGACGATCCTTCGAATATCATTTGGAGCCCGGATTCCTGGCGATTGAACTCCAGGCCCCGATGGAATTGCGTTTGGAGGTCACCGACGGTTTCGGCCGCCTCCAGGGCCGCATCTCCCGCCGCTTGGCGCAAGGCCGGCAACGGATCGCCTTGGACGAGGCCATGCCCGCTTTCGCCGGCGATGCGGGATTGTATATCCTCAGGATGCGGCTGGGCGATGAAACCTTCACCCATCCGTTTTTCCATACGGGCGTTGGTTCCGCCGGGACCGTATTCGCCCCGCCCCAGCGCGCGCTCGCCAAAAGCGCCGCGACCGTCGACTCCCTGCTCGTCAGCATGACCGGCTACCAGGATTATTCGAAAGCCATCGCGAGCTACAC
>DAINDC010000508.1:0-3601 GCA_036732085.1 Fibrobacterota bacterium
AGGTGGATCCGTACCAATTGGAAAACGTGATCATGAACCTCGTCTGCAATGCGAAGGACGCCATGCCCTCCGGCGGCCGGATACTGATCCAAATCGAGAACCTCGAAGTCATGGGCGATCAAGCCCAAGTTCCGGCAACCCCTCGGGACTCCAACTCGCTCGAAGATCTGAAGCCCGGTTCCTACGTGGTGCTCTCCATCGAGGATAACGGCATGGGTATGGACAATGCCACCATGGACCGGATCTTCGAACCTTTCTTCACCACCAAACCCATGGGCAAAGGCTCGGGCATGGGCCTGGCCATCGTCTATGGGATCATCAAGCAAAGCGGCGGCTATGTTTTCGTCGACAGCGCCGCGAGCGAAGGCACCCGGTTCCGGATCTGCCTGCCCCGATATATGGAAGAGAATGCGTCCGTACCGCGGCCACTCTCGGACGCTACTAGTGAAAACCGCTGAAATTATGGCTTTTCATGCGGGATTAATCCTACCGGGATCCTAGTTGCGTCGTTCCCGGAAGGATTTTGGGCCCTAAAAAGGTACCTTCTGGATAGGTAGCGGGTGGGGCCGCAAACCGGGGGAGGAAAATGATCCGCATCATGACAGCCGTAATGTTGCTAGGGTTTCTGGGTCCGCGCGCGGAAGCATCGGAAAATGGCGGTGACGCACCTGTTAAAGCCGGCGGGACGCCGGGCGGCGGGACGCCGGTTAGAGTCGGTCCCAAACGGGAATCGAGTGGGCCGGAGCGCTGGCAGTACGCCGGTGAGAACCATGGTATCCGCTTCTTCTTCCAAATCGCCAATGAGTGCCGGGAAAGCGGCGGCACTATGGCCGTGAAACTGGAAAGCACCTTGGACTATCCCGTGACCGTCTCCTTCCGGATCAACGATCCGAATTGGTCCAAGACCTTCGAGAGGGATTTGCCCCCGGGCGAAAAGGATACGGGCCTCAAATTCACTCCCAGCGAAGGCACCGTCTGCCATCCTTATGTCGACGAGGTTTTCGTGGATACGAAGGAGACCCAGGTCACCAAGACCGGGTCCGGGGGAGCCGCGGCGGAACCGGCGGAGTAGTACTCAGGCCCGGCGCAATCTCGTGCAAGGCCCCGTCGATGGTGGCCACCGCATTGGGACGATCCGCATCCGTGCTCTTGATATTCATGGTACCGATCTGCACGTCCGCATTGGAGCGGACGCGGGCGGTTCGGCTTGTAAAGCGCCATGCGGCCGGTATGCCGATGGAGATGGGGCAGCGGCAGGAAGTGGCGGCGAAAGTCAGTAGTGACGGGGATAAAAGGGCTTTATAACTTTTTCCGTCGACAAAACCTACCCGCAGCCGGCGCCGGACTGCATATTCCAGAGGTGACTCGTGGCCAATAATCGGAAACTCGCGGCCTTATGCATAGTCCTGCTGCTGCAGGGCTGCAACCCGAAAGACAAGACCATTAAAATTGGTCTATTGATGGACACCCTGCAAACCGAGAGGTGGCAGCACGATCGGGACGCATTCGTGAAGCGATGCGGGGAACTGGGAGCCAAGGTCCTGGTCCAGGTGGCCAACGGCAACGACGCCACCATGAATTCGCAGGCGGAAAATCTGTTGACCCAGGGCGTCAGCGCCTTGGTGGTGATCCCCCACAACGGCACCGCTTCGGCGACCATAGTGGAAGCGGCCCATAAGGCGAACGTGAAAGTCATCGCCTACGATCGCTTGATCATGAACAGCGATCTGGACCTTTATGTTTCCATCGACGCGGTGGGAGTGGGCTCCCTACAGGCCGAATACCTGGTGAAGCGGCAGCCCAAGGGGAATTACGTGATCATCGAAGGCGCGCCTACGGACAACAATGCCACGCTGCTGCGCCAGGGACAGATGCAGGTGCTGAAGCCGTATATCGACCGCGGCGACATCAAGATCGTCGGCGACCAATGGGCCAAGGACTGGCTCCCGGTGGAGGGGCTCAAGATCATGGAGAATACCCTGACCCGCGTGGGCAACAAAGTGGACGCAGTGCTGGCCTCGAACGACGGCGTGGCCGGCGGAGCCATCCAGGCCCTGGCCGAACAGAAGCTGGCGGGCAAGGTCCTGGTGACGGGACAGGATGCGGATCTGGCCGCCTGCCAACGTATCGTGGAAGGTACCCAGACCATGACGATTTACAAATCGATCACGAAAGAAGCCTATAAGGCCGCGGAGATGGCCGTGGCGATGGCCAAGAACGAGCCGATCACGGAGAAGACCACCCTGGTCGCCAATGGCAGGAAGGACGTGCCGAGCATCCTCCTGGTGCCGATGAGCGTGGACAAGGACAATATGCTGGCCACCGTCATCGCCGATGGATTCCAGAAGAAGGACGAGGTGTACAAGACCTTGGCCGCGGTGAATCCCGACAGCAAGGAAGCAGCGGAAGCCAAGGAAGCAGCAGAAACCAAGGAAGCGGTGACTGCCAAAAAATAGCGTCCTGCTGCAGGCCCTGGGCCTCACCAAGCAGTTTCCCGGCGTACTGGCCCTGGCCGGCGTGGATCTGACGCTCAAACAGGGCGAAGTCCACGCCCTCTGCGGCGAGAACGGGGCGGGGAAAAGCACCTTATTGAAAATCCTGGCAGGCTGCCATCCCCAAGGCAGTTATGGCGGCACGCTTGCCCGCGAAGGCGAGCCTCTGCGGATGCAGTCCCCCCCCGATGCGGACGCGGCCGGTATCGCGCTGGTGGCGCAGGAGCTGGCTTTGGTGCCGGAGCTCTCCCTTTTCGAAAACATGTTCCTGGGTTGCGAGCTCAGCCGCTTCGGCTTGCTGAGGAAGGCGGAGATGAAGCGCCGCTGCGTCCTGGCCCTGCGCCGTGTGGGCCTCGACGAGGATCCGGAAACCCCCGTCGCTTCCCTGAGCGTCGGACGCCAGCAGTTGGTGGAAATCGCCAAGGCCCTGGACAAGGAGGCGCGCGTCCTGATCCTGGACGAGCCCACCGCCGCGCTTACCGCCTCCGATGCCGACCGGCTGAACGCCTTGGTGCGCTCCCTGGTGATTCAAGGCGTGGGCTGCCTATACGTGAGCCACCGCCTCGATGAGGTCTTCGCCGTGGCCGATACCATCACCGTGCTCCGCGACGGCAAGACCGTAGGGACGGGGCCCGTAGCCGATTGGACCAAGTCCAAGGTGGTGGCCGCCATGGTCGGCCGGGCCCTTTCGGAAGACGCCGCCCTGGCGCCCGCGCCCGTGAAAGGCCAGGGGCTGGCTTCGTTGGTCCTGGAACATTGGTCGCTGGAGCATCCCACCATTCCCGGGCGCTTCGCGGTGGAGGACATCAACATCGACCTCCATCCCGGCGAGATCCTGGGCGTGGCCGGACTGATGGGATCGGGGCGCACCGCGCTATTGACCAGTTTATTTGGTGCCGGCCGCACGGCCACCTCCGGCCGCCTGCGCCTGGGGGAATCGGAATGGCGAAAGCCCTGGCACGGACCCCTGGAAGCCATGGCCCACGGCCTGGCCTTGGTCAGCGAGGATCGCAAGGGACAAGGGCTGGTGCTCTCCGCCAGCCTCAATGAAAACATCGCCCTGGCCACGCTTCCCTCCTATCAGCGCCATGGCCTATTGGATTGGCCTT
>DAINDC010000509.1:0-3566 GCA_036732085.1 Fibrobacterota bacterium
CTCCATACCGGCCCGCCAGCACCAGCCGGTCAGGGCCGGGGGGCCTTTTTTTTGATCTTTGCTATTATAAGAACCATCACATCCTCGCATAGGGAGTCCGGATGCGTTTCCGTTTCGCCATACCCATGGTCGCCTTGGCCTTTATCCAGTGCCGGGAAACCGCGCGCACCCACAATTGGTTCGCCATGGACACCAACATGTCCGTCTCCCTTTTCGGCGAGACCAAAGTTTCCGATGACAGCGCCTTCTACCGCATGGACGCGGAGACCGAAAGGCTCAACCAGCTTTTCAGCGACTTCTCCACCCGCTCGGCCCTGTCGGAGATCAAGGGTCACATCGGCGATACGGTAACCGTGAATCCCGAGGTCTATCCCGTCCTCAAGATCGCGTTGGAGGCCGGGGAGGCCAGCCAGGGAGCCTTCGACATCACCTTGCATGAGCTCAAGTGGATCTGGGGCCTGGGCAGCGGACAGACGGGGCATGTCCCCGACTCGGCCTCGATCGATTCCCTGATGAAGCCCAATCCGACCTTCCATGCGGCCTGGGATTCGGGCGCGTTCCATCCGCCCCTGACCTTGCTCCCGGACGGCCGCGCCGTCCTGCGGCGGGAAAACACCCAACTCGATCTGGGAGCCATTGCCAAGGGCTATATCGTCGATAGGCTGCACGCGCTCCTCGATTCCCTGGGTTGCCCCAACCATATCCTCCAGGCCGGTGGGGAGATCCGGCTCGGGGGCCATAAGCGTTCCGGCCCTTGGTCGGTCGGCATCCGCCATCCCCGCGCCTCCGATTCCCTGAGCGGGCTCATCCGGACCGACACCCCCAGGTCAGTCTCGACCTCCGGCGACTATGAAAGGTTCTTCATTTCCAATGGAGCCAGATACCACCATATCTTCGATCCCCGCACCGGCCGGCCCGGCAAAAACATTTGCGCCTTGACCGTGGTTAGCGATTCCAGTGTTTGGGCGGATGCCCTTTCCACTTCCCTGTTCGTCATGGGCCCGGAACGGGGCATGCCCCTGGCCCGCCGCTACCATGCCGCCGCCGTATGGTTCGAGGATCGGCCGACCGGGGTCTGCGCCATCCCCATGCCGGAAATCCTGGCGGTCCTGGACCTCAAAGGCGTATCCGCCTGCGGAGCGCCTTGAGCCGCGATCCGCTGGCAACGCGGGGCCTCCGCTTCTTCCGACCCTTGGATGCCGTCTTGATCGCGGCGGTGGCCGCGGCGGCCGGTTGGGGCATCCTGACCTTCCGAATCACGGAGGGAGAACGCGCCGTCGTCTACGTATCCAATAAGAAATTCGCCTGGTACGAACTAAGCGGGGAAAAACGACGGATCCCCGTCGCCACCCGTATCGGGACCGTTACCCTGGAAATAGGGGGAGGCAGCGCGCGCGTGATCGATTCCCCCTGCCCGAACAAGCTTTGCGTCAAGACCGGGGCCATCCGCCATAGCCATGAGGAAATCGTCTGCCTGCCGGCGCAGTTGCTCCTCGTCCTGGAAGGGTCCTCCGCGGGTCGGAAGCAGGGCGCGGCCGATGCCATCACCTATTGAAAATAAAGGTAAGGCTACTGAATATTCCAGTAACGGGCGGGTTACGGCCCATGCCTTCGCGCTCGCCTTGCTGGTCGCCTCCAGCCTGCAGATCATGGAGAACCTCGTGCCGCGCATCCCGCTTTTCCCCTGGATGCGGCTGGGATTGTCCTATGCGGTCATTCTTCCCTTCCTGCTGGAATACGGCCCCATAGCGGCCTTCCTGCTCCTGGCCGCGCGCAACCTGACTGCCATTCTTTACGGGGGCCAACCTTTCACCACCTTCCTGATCGGCACCAGCGCCGGAGCCGTGGCCATCCTGGGTTTGGGGGGACTGGTCCGCTGGGCCAGCCGGCGGGGCGGGCTCGGAATCCTGGGCGCGAGCATCGTCCTGGCCACCACCTTCAATATGGCCCAACTGGCCCTGGTGAAATGGGTGCTGATCCGCCATGCGGGATTCTTTTTTCTGGTCGGCCCCATGCTGGCTTGGTCCCTATTGTCCGGCACTTTGGTGGCCTTGCTGGTCCGCTTCTCCGAGGCGGATCTGGCGCGCCTGTTCTCACTTGAGGTGGACGCTCCCGGCAACGCGAATTCCAGACGCACCGCGGCCTCATCGCTTACCATGCCTGATTCCGATTTCCGGATTTTCCTGCTGGGGCTGGCCGCTTTGATGGGCCTTTTCTTCGTCAACTTGGTTTGGATCCAAGGCCCCGCCCTGCTCATCCTCTTGCTGCTAGCGCCCGATCGGGGCCGGTTGCTCTTGGCCGCCTGGCCGTTCTTCTTCTATATCGCCTGGCTGCATCTCTTCCATACTCCCGGCGAGTACCTGTTCAAGGACTGGATCACCTATGAGGGTCTGATGCGCTTCGCGCTGAATGCCTTGCGCCTGGCGAATACCCTCCTCTTGGGACGATGGCTCTCCCGGAAGTTTCCCTGGAAGCTGGCGGAACGTTCCGAGTCCCCGTACCTGCAAGGTTTCCTTTTGTCCCTGCCCATGCTGGCGAATATGTTCGAATCGAGTTTGGAGTTCGGGAAGGAGATGGGCCGACGCCTGTTGGCGGGTCAACGCAAAGGGATTCTCACGCCGGCCTTCGAGGCCTGGAGGAGCCGGATGGAGGACGAAAGCAGGAAGCCGGTCAAGCCGGATTAGGCCGTAGCCACGGTCAGCTCGGGATGAGCCTTTTTCTGCAAGGCGCCCTCGATATACATCAGGGTCCCGGAGGTGGAACTGGGACAGCTCCCGCAAGCGCCTTCGTAGTGGATCCGGACCGTGGAGCCTTCGATGCCGAGCAGCTCCAGGCCGCCCCCGTCACCGGCCAGGCCGGGCCGAACCATCTCATCGAAAATACGGTTCAAGTGCACGATTTGATCTTCCAGGGTGAGCTTGAAGAAATCATCGGGCCTTTTGATGGACGCTCCGGCCGCATAGGGATCGAACTCCAAATCCTCGGGTTCTATTTCCTCGGCCGACACGATGCTCTCCTCGAGGATGTCGGCCACGGGCGTGAGGATGTCGCTCCAGTCCCCGTCTTCGTCCTTGTTCACCGTGACCGTGGTGCCCACATAGAACACCGACGTGACATGCGGGATCTCGAAAAGCTTGGCGGCCGTGGGATCCGCCTGCGCCGATTCCACATCGGGATAGGAGCGTGATCCGGAGGCGATGACCTTGCAATCCATATGGAAACGGATGGCTAGGGGATTTGGAGTTTCGGAGGTTTTCTGAACTTTGGCCATGGTGCTGCTCGGAAGAGGTATGGTTTAAGTTAACAAAAAAGGCATGGCGTCCGCCATTCGGATGCCTGGCTTTCCGTCTTGCTCGCGGTCTGTTTATTACTTTATAGTTATCAGGTGGCAACCCAAAGAATGTCGGATACCCAAAAAATAGAGCAACGCAGCCAAGGAGTGGTACATCATGAGTACCGCCGGGGACTGGGCGATATGCTGCTCGAAGTGGGTAAAGCCGTGGTCAGCAATCCCGAGGCCCGCCATCGTCTGCTGTCGACCTATGCGGCCTTGGCCAATGCCATTC
>DAINDC010000510.1:0-3556 GCA_036732085.1 Fibrobacterota bacterium
TTTGCCGGCCGGTTTCGGTTGGTCCAATAAATTCAGCGACCCGCGCAGCAAGCTGATGGGCGTGATGCCGGCGGACGAGAAGATGGAGAAGGAACTGCGGGAGGCGAATGCCGCCCTGCTCCAAAAGAAGGATCGGGACTTGTATATGGCCCATCCCTTGCCCCGCATGGATTTCCGTTTCTTCAATGGAGCCGCGCCCGGCCTCTCCTTCCCTTATCTGACCGGCAGCGAAACCATCCGCCTCGAGAATCTGACTCCGGAAGGCGTACTGGAATTCCAACTCCCCGGTCCCGGCGAGCGCCCCAAGGTGCATATCGATATGGGCCTGGGCCCGCAGGATCCGGAATCCTTCCTGCATACCGTGCAGATCCACGGCGAGGCCAAGCAAGTGGATCTGGTCTGGCGCGCCTGCGTCCCCTACCCCGGCCCCGATTGGCTGCCCGAGATGACCCAGCTGGACCTGACCGTCGCATGAGGAACTGATGGCCACCTATATCCCAGCCAACAACAAGTTCATTTTCATCTTCAGCGGGATGATGATCGCCGCCGTAATCTGCTGGTACGCGTACCGGGCCATCGACCGCGGCTTCCTCAAGGAAACGCAGGCGACGGCCACCGTGGTGGGCAAGGAATACCTGCCCTTCTCCGAGAAATACCAGATGCAGAATATCGGCGGCATCAACCAGATGGTCAAGATCGCGGTCCCGGAGGCCTGGTTGCTGACTTTCGACGTGGATGGCAAGCAGAGCAAGACCCAGGTGCCCCGTGAGGTCTATGAGGCGACCTTGGCCGGGACCAAAATGAACATCCGCTACAAGAAATTCCGCATCACCGGTACCTGGCAAGTTACCCAGGTCCTCGACAGGACGGGAGGCTGATATGCCGATGTTCCCCGCCGTCACCATGGGCGATGCCATCGTAGGCCTGGACATCCATGCCCAGATCATCCCACCCGCGCCCGCGCCCATCCCCACGCCCGAGCCCTATGCCGGCTCCATCTTCATGTGGATGTCCCCCAAGTTCCCGATGGCCAATGTCTTCATCAATTCCAAGCCCGCCTGCGCGGTGGGTGCCATGGGCTATTCCGCGCATATCCCCCTGGGAGCGCCGGTCCTGCCGACCAATCCTTCCTACTGGGGCCGCTATCTGACCCATGTGGGCATGGGTTTGACCTTGGCGGGCCTGACCATATTCGCGAATATGGCCATCGCGGCCTTGGCTTCCCTGATCCCGATGCCGAAGGCGGCCGAGTCCTTCGTCAAGGATGTGACGGGCATCGATACCACCGACTCCCTGACCTTTTGCAATACCACCATGGCGGCTTTTGCGTCCTTCACGCAGTGGCAGACTTGGGCCAAGCTCTTGATGCCGCCGATGCCTTTTCCGGGGGCGAATGGGTCGACCGCACTAGGTAGCCCCAATGTTACCGTGAACGGCGGGGCGATGGCGTTTGTCTGTCCCTTGGCGGCGGCTTCCTGCAGCGATATCCCGGTGGTGCCGAATGCGGTGACGATCGGATTTTCCAATGTGATGGTGGGGATCAGCGTGGGGGCCTTGGTGAAGGCCATTGTGGTCAAGGCGGCGCAGTCGGGAATCGGGTATGGGTTGAGCAAGGGTGTGGCGAAAGTGACGGCTGGCCCGCCTAAGCCTGCGGAAGGGAATGAGGACTGCGGATGCGGCTGATCTCAGAGGCTTTCCATGCCGATTAATGTCGCTTCCGGCGCCGTTCATTTCGAAAACGAAGACATCGAGATCACGGGTCGTTTCGCCCTAACTTGGGATCGTAATTACCATACCAGCCTGATAAACGAATCGGACTCCCACTTGGGACCGGGCTGGACAAATCGGTATTTTTCCAAGCTCACCCGCATAGGCAAGGATTACCATTTCCGGAATCCGGGCGGCTCCGTTATCGTGTTCCCGGACCCCGAGGATTCGGTGGAACGCCAAGGAACAATCCGTGACCTCGGCAGTTTCCACGAAATCACCAGACAGGGAATGTACCTACGGGTCACCCAATGGGGCGTGAACGGGACCATTACTAGATACACCTTCCAGCCTGAAAGGAATGGCCAATGGTGGCCGCTCCGAACGGTTGAAGACCCTTGCGGTAATGGGCTGGAGCTGGCCTGGGACGAACAGGGTCGGCTCAAGGGCCTTCGTCAGAAGTTCGAAAAAAGAACGCTTGCGGTAGCCTACTCCTCCGCCGGTCGCATCGCCACCATTGCTTTCCGCTATCCTGATGGTCGCCAGCAAATCCTCGCACGTTACGATTACGACTCCAAGGGCCGGATGGCTTCCGCCCAGGACGCGCTCGGGTTCACGGAGCGATATGAATATGAGGCGACGGGTAGAATCAGCCGCGTCATCGCCAAGGATGGCGGCGTACTTACCTACAAATACGACGACCAGGGACGTTGTATCCGTAGTCATGGCCTCGACAATTATGATTTGAAAATCCTTCGGTACCTGGCCCATGTCAACCAGACCGAAGTGAAGAACAGCCTCGGTAATTCCCATATCTACCAATGGCTCCCTTCGGGCCAAATCCTTCTGCATATCGATCCGATGGGCGCGAAAACGGAAACCGAATATGACGAGCATGGGCGCGTCCTTTCCAAAACCCGGCCCATGGACAAAAAGACCACTTACGAATACGATGCCAATGGCAACCGCACCAAGCTGATCGATGCGCTCGGGAATGAAAGCGTATTCGAATACAATGCCTTCCATCTGGCCACCAAATTTATCGGGGCCGATGGAAACGGTTGGGAAAAGACTTTTGACGAATCAAACCGACCGTTAACGTCAACGGATGCCTTGGGCAATGTGTCCAGCATCGAATACGATAGGGTAGGCAATCCCGTCCTTTTGAAAAGATTGGATGGAGCGGTATCCAAACGGACCTATTCGGATACGGGCACCTTGGTTGGCAAGACCGACTGGAAAGGGCGGAATACCGTCTTCGCGCATGACGATTTCGGCAGGGTGGTCCTGCGTCGCGATCCCGACGGTAAGTCAACGACGACCCAATACGATCTTCTGGGCCGGATGATCCAAGTAGCGTACGATTCCGGGAAAACGGTCAGCTACAAATATGATGCAGGTGGCAATGTCACCTTGGTTTCGAGTTCAGCGGAAGTGCCCGTTGCTTTCAAGTATGGAAGCTGCCGGCGGCTCCTCGAAAAAAAATACGGTGCTGGCCGTACGGTGCGATACGCCTGGGGCAGCGAACCGGAGCGTTTGGAATCGGTAACCAATGAGATAGGCGAAACCTACGCGTTCCAATACGACCCGTGCGATAGGGTGATTGCGGAAGTCGGCTTCGATGGCCGCAAGACATCCTTCAAATTCGATCTTTCCGGAGGTTGCATCGGCAGGACCAATAATCTTGGTCAGACAATCGAGAGGGAGCTCGACCTGATGGGCCGGTTGGTCAAAGAGGCCCTCAAAGGCGAAGAACCGTCCACATTCGCATATGATAAGTCAGGAAAACTGATATCCGCAACCAATGCATGGAGCTCGATCAATTACGAGCGCGATGCAGCCGGACGCG
>DAINDC010000511.1:0-1006 GCA_036732085.1 Fibrobacterota bacterium
AAGCATACCCCCTGGGCTGGATCAACTCAATACGGGGTTCACCGTATGGTTACCTATTAACCGCTTTTCTTCCGCATCGGCAAACAAGTGTCCGCCCTTGTATTCAACGGCCATCTTTCGACCGTCTTTCAGTTGGCAAACAAAATCAGGGTAGAACCATCCCTTTGAATGCTGCAACCGGAAAGACGATTTCCGGTTTGCGATATTGCGAACCCAGAAATCCATTTCGGGCATAGCGTCCAGGAATTGGGCGCACTTGAATTCCTCGGTGGTTTTTCCGGTGGGTGTTTTCTCCTGAAGTTCTCCAACCTTCGGGCCGAAGTAATGCTTTTTGAATTGGAACCCACCTTCGTAAGTCCAGCTTGGTTCATACCCGGCTTGAAAATTGATCGACATTTGATCACTTACCGCAAGCATGGAATCCGGAAGCAGAAAGGTTTGAAACGCGGCCTCCCTTTCCTTGGTCCGGTGAAGTTCAATCCGAGCCTCGATTTCGTCTTTTAATCGGAAGCGATCCAGGGCCAAGCTATTGGTATCCTCAATGGCGAATTTTGCTTTCAGTCCGCGAATGACCTTTCGGAAAAATTCCGTGGATTCTCCGGAAGGAATATCCTGGTGCCGGATATGCTTATCGAGCCAGACAACCAAACTTTCCATCGTCCAATCATTGGACCCGCCCAAAGCCATGGTTTGCTGGTGGAGGGTTAATACGAAATCAGCACCGGGAGTTTCAGCCACGTATTGCGTTTCCACTTGGCCGCGCGCGCCCACGTCCACTAGCCCGGCTTGGCCATGCGGACGGATAAGTGGGCTATATGAATCGGAAAGGGTTGCGTCCCTTTCGCTAAGCCGCCAAGGATGCTCTAAAAGAAATGTGCTTTCGAATTCGAATAAGTCCCCATTTTCGGAAACGCAAAGGAGGGGTACGGTAAAGTGGATTTGTCTTTCGAAAGCAGAAGGAACGCGCGTCTTTCCCGTTCCACCGGGACCGGTCAGGGTGAGCAGC
>DAINDC010000511.1:1016-3542 GCA_036732085.1 Fibrobacterota bacterium
TTCCACCGAAAGCCTGATCCGCTTGCCGGACCATTTCTACGATCTCCCGGACCTTGGCCTTGGCTTCAGGAGTTTTGACGCAAGATACCAACGCGTCGGCTTCGGCGGCATCCAAGGGTACGAGAACCGTTATCTCCCCTTTGGCGGAATCAATACGCACCTTCCCTTTAAAGGTCGCCTCCGGGTCCGGTACGGCCTGGAGATCGATTTCTTGGCCGGGGGAAAACGTTACGGTTTGAGGTTGGGAACCCAAGGCCAGCGTCCCTTGCACCGGGATTAGAATCCGTTCGGCTTCCGCCTTGGTAAAGCCATTGTTTTCCAAGGCTTCGCGTAATTCCGCGAGAACATCACCAATGGATTCGGAAACCGAAAAAGCATAGGAGCAATTCAAATCAGGATGCTGTTTTACTTGGGCGCTAGGAAGGCGAAGGATTCGTCCCACGATCTGTTCAATGGCAGTGGCGGATCGCGTTTCCCTCAATGAGCAAAGCACATAAGCAAAAGGACAATCCCAACCCTCACGTAATTTTTGGACGGTGATAATCACCCGAACCGGGCATTTGGGAGAGGCGATATCCTTGATATCCTTCAACTCATCCAGGGAACCCACGGAAATCTTTATGTCTTCCTTGGAAAGCTGAAAGTCTTTGATCAACCGTTCTCTAAGCGGTTCGCACCCGTCCACCCGTTCGGCTTGGATAAGGAGAATCGGCCTTAGGTATTCTCCCGTTTGTTGGGATTCGACCACGGCGATTTTTTCCAGATCGACGCGCAAGGAAAGAGCATCGGCCAAGAGCTGATCCTTTTGGCTTGGATGACGCGTCATGACCCGCAAAGGAAGTTTAACCATATCGGCCGCTTTCAGTTCAGCCGCCGAAACGTGGTGCAGAATATTGGAAGGGGTTCCCGAACGCGCGGGCGTGGCGGTAAATTCAATGATGCAAGACGGCATCACATGACCCAAGGTGGAAAAAGAAAGGTCCGTCCGCGCGTTATGGGCTTCGTCCACGATGACCACGGGCCGACGAAGGCGGAGCATATTCACAAGGGAAGGCTTGGGCTTTCCATCAGCGCCGGGAAGCAAATCGCGCAGTCTATCGGTGGGCAAATTCAATAAATGTTCCGCAAAGGATCCGTTCTGGTCGTACACTTTTCGGCCCGTGGTGTCCTCAACGCGGAAGGATTGGATTGTGGAAACGATGACCACGGTTTGCCCATCCACGGTTGCCCGGGAAAGGTGAAGGGCTTCCTCAATCGTTAGGACCTCAACGGCCCCACACGAGAGTTCTAGGGCCCGCCGGTAGGGATGACGGGGATCCCTTAATGCATTGGCCGTTTGTTCCAATATGGTATTGCTCGGAACCAACCATAAAACCACGGCCCGTTCCGCCCGAAGCAATTCTTCCTTGGCCAAACCGGCCGCATAACAAGCCAGCAAGGTTTTCCCACCCCCGGTGGGCACCCGCAAACAGATATAGGGCATGCCCTGATTGAGGCCTGGAACATCGACCGGGAAATAGTTTACAGGTTCACGGCCATTTTTGATTTGCGCGGCTTGGAAGGCGGCTTCGGGTCGTCCATCTTGTGAGGACTGGCGGAAGAATTCCCGCAAGGAATCAAGGACCCGCTCTTGGTAGGGCTTGAGGGTGATCATGATACTTTGATTTCGTAGGGGGTTTGGCGCACGATGACTTTTTCGGATTGAAGCCGATCACGCCCAAGTAGGCACCCGGCGCAATAGATTACTTTTTGTCCTTTGAAAGGGGGTAACTTGGATAATACTGCCCGGGTAAGAACATTTCCCCCGTTTGAAGATTTGTCCCCAAGAATCCCATTGTAAAGCAGGTAGATTGCGACTCCCCGGCATACGCCTAATAGCGGTGTGTTCGGCACCCGTTCACGCGGCAAGGGTTCACCGGTTTCCGAAAAATAAACGTGGCGGGCAAGATCCGCGAAGCGAACGGTTTCGCGGATTTTCCCGGTTTCATCAAAGATGGGTTCTCCCAATTCGCAGTAACGAAATCCGCCGCCTAATGCTTCAACACTATTTCCTTTGGAATTGGTATAGCCCTTAGCAACTCGGCGCACGCGTTCAGAAGTTATTTTCTGCGCAATGTCTTCTTCCATTTCAACGAGAATAAATCGACGATTACCACCATCAAGTTTGTTCAAATTTAAAACTGAATGGCCAGTTGTTCCAGACCCTGCAAATGAGTCCAGGATCAAAGAGTCAGGGCCGCTACTTAGTTGTAGAATCAACTGCAATAATGAAGTTGGTTTTGGGTTATCGAACGATTGCCCAGTATCGGAAAGTATTGATTTGACCTCATCCCGTGCCACATGATTGTCTCCAGCGGCTTCATGAGTCCAGAGCGTCACGGGTGTTAATCCAGCGGTAAGGGAACCGAGAAATGTTTTCCGCTGGGGAACGGCGTCCCCCTTTGTTCCATACCATATTTCAGAATTTTCATCTAAGGCAGTGTCAATAAATAACATTTACAATTAAGCGGTTTCTCTCGGACGAAT
>DAINDC010000512.1:0-1252 GCA_036732085.1 Fibrobacterota bacterium
TAGGCATCGCCGCCGGTTTCCTCTCCCATGCCGTCCGCGCCGACGAGGCTCCCATGGCCAAGAAAGGCGGGCCGGCCATGTCCTCGCCCGCCACCGCGGATTCCGGTTCCAGCGCCGCGGCCAAAGCCCATGATTGCAAAGGGCATAATGATTGCAAAGGCATGGGCGGTTGCAAGATGTCCAAGAAGGATCTGAAGAAGGCCGCCAAGGCCGCCGGCATGAGCATGGACAAGGCCGGCAAGGCCCATGATTGCAAAGGCAAGAACGAATGCAAGGGCCTGGGCGGCTGCAAGAGCAAGTAAGCCGGACCTGACTTTCGCCGGGGCCCGGGTCCGGGGCCTCGGAAAAAACCTCCGGGTCTTTACCGTTGACTGTTGTCCAGAACGTGCGGCCCTTCGCCGACAGCACAGCCTTTATCCGCTCCTCCATTGCCCTCAATGCCACCCGCACGGGGCAACCCATGAGGGAGGGTATCCGCCGGGTTACTTGGTGGTCTTGATGGCATGGTCGACCTTGCCGGCGTTTTCCTGCTTCTGCAAATCCTCTTTCTTGACCGTGCCCGCGCCCTTGGTCGGTTTGCCGCCGCTCACGTCCTCGAAGTCGATGGAATGCCCGATGTCCGGATGCAGGGCCCGGATGAAGGCATTGCGAAGCAGGGATCCGACGGAGGGGATGATGCCGGCCTTCGGGTTCGCGAATCGGCCCGATAGGGGGATTTGGGTCCCCAACTGGTGCTTCGGCTGGTTTTCAAAAATGGCCGCCACACCCGCCACCACGGCCTCCCAGGCGATTTGCAGGACGCCCTCGTCCTTCTTGACGGGCGAAAGGAATTTCGCATCCTTGATGAGGGGCTTCACGTAACCCTTGAAATTCCCATGGTCGGCGGCCATCTCGCTGAACAGGGAGAACGTCCCGCCCTTCGCCTCGACATGCGCATAGGCCTTCAGGAAATCATTCAAGGTCGTCAATTGGAGCTGCTTCAATTCGGCATCCATATCGAAGGTGGGATTCGCGGCCAGAGGATCGAGCCTCATGTCCAGTCGCAATTGCGACTCATCCATGGCCCTGGCGGTGGCGTGGAATGTGGCCGGCAGGGACTCGCCCTTGCCCGGATGGTTGGTGAGCCCCACGGCTTCCGCCTCCAACTGATCGATATGGACGTCCACCTTGGGCTTGCGGGTCAGATCGCGGAAATGGATTTCCCCGTTATGGATCCGAAACCGGTTCAATTGCAGCGGGAACATATTCTTGG
>DAINDC010000512.1:1262-3530 GCA_036732085.1 Fibrobacterota bacterium
CCCAGGAGGAATCGATGCTGGTTTGCGATGCCTTTTTCGTTTCCGCGACCACGAAGTTCAGTTTCGGTCGGAAGACTTCGACCTCGCCCACCAAAGACCGGTGGAGAAGCGCGCGCCATTCCACGGAAAGGTCCACGGCCGAGGCCGAGAAGAAGGGCTCGGTCGACGCGCCGTTGATCTTCTCCAGTTTGATCCCCTTGATTTTATAGGCGCCCCGGATAAGGCTCAATTCCACGCTCTCGATATGCCCCTTGTACTCGGGGATTTGATCGAGCTTGCGATTGGCCAACTGCAGGATATAATGCGGGAGAACGGCGTGGATGGCTACCAGAATGACGAGTAAGGATATGCCAATGGCGACCGCTATACGGAACCGGCGGGAATGCTTGCGCGGCTTTGCGGGTCCCGAGGCTGCCCTGGGAGATTGCGCATCGGGAATGATCATGAATTCAAAGAACGGTTCCCCCCAGAAATGTGCAAGCCTTTCCCAGTTTGACCGCCAAGAGTTGGGCGACCTGATGCCACGATGCCAATTCGGTTTAATTCAAGACAAAATCTCACCTTACCGCCAACCGTCAAATCGCAAACCCATCCTAATTGGAAAAATTCCGGTCAGCTTCGCCCTGGCATGATCCATGCTTTTATTTTTAATCGCATGCAGGGTCTTTTCAGTTTTCATGGCGGGGATGAGGGTCCGTGGAAGATCGTTTCCATGAAGGCCATCATCGGCGAGAGTCTCAAGGAAGTGGATCGGATTTCCATCCGTTCCGAAGCGCTCGACGCACCCGTGGACGGCTATTGGCGCCTGCGCGGCGTAGTCAGCAACGAACGTTACGTGACCCATCAGGAACGGGAAGCCTTGCGAAGCATCCAGCCTCCCTTGGGCCGCCCCAGCGCAACTTGGGCCGCCTTGATTCCCATTCGCAAATCGGGAGCCTGGTGGTCGCTTGCGCAGGATGAGCGGCGGGCGATCCTCGAGGAACGATCCCGGCATATCGAATTGGGAATGAAATACCTTCCGGCCGTGGCGCGCAAGCTGCATCACTGCCGCGATCTGGGCGAGCCTTTCGACTTCCTCACCTGGTTCGAATTCGCATCCGAGGATTCGGGATCGTTCGATGATTTGCTCGGCCTGCTCCGGGCCTCGGAGGAATGGAATTACGTGGAGAGGGAGGTCGACATCCGCCTCATCCGTCTCTAGTAACCCGCGGCGGGACTCCCGGCTGTTTCGATCTTCGCTCTTCCTTCGCTTCGCCTTCGAAATTTATTTCCAAGGAGGGAAGGCGGGACGCGGATGCCCCATGCAAAATATCTCGACAAGCTCATGGCCACACGGCGTCTCACGGAGGAAATCTGCCGACCCTTGCAGACGGAGGATTGCGTCGTCCAGCCCGAGGAATGCGTCAGCCCTCCCAAATGGCACCTGGCCCATACCACCTGGTTCTTCGAGACCTTCCTCCTGCGGGTATTCCAGGCCGGCTACCAACCTTATGATCCGACATTCGATTTCCTGTTCAACTCCTATTACGAGACCCTGGGCCCGAGTTCGGCGCGCGCGGAGAAGTCCCGCAGGGGAACCTATTCGCGACCGACCGTGGAGGAAATCCTCCGCTACCGGCATCACGTGGAAGCCCATCTCGGCGAGTTCTGCACGTCGTCGCAAGGATCCACCGGCGCGGTCCGCTCCCTGCTGGAATTGGGATGGCATCATGAGCAGCAGCACCAGGAACTCCTCCTGACCGATATCAAGCGGATACTCCACTGCAACCCTTCCCGTCCGGCGTATCTTCCCAGGCCCAAGGGAAACATCCAGGTTACGGATGCCCCCGCCCGCCGGATTGAAGTCGGAGGGTGGGTGCGCGAAATCGGCTGGCCGGGCGAAGGATTATCGGGAGAAAGTATCGCGGGCGAAAAATTCGCCTTCGACAATGAGAAGCCCCGGCACCGGATTTTCCTGCGGGACTTCCGGATCGAGGACCGCCTGGTGACCAACTCGCGTTACTTGGAATTCATGCGCGACGGGGGTTATGCGCGGCCGGAGCTCTGGCTTTCCGAGGGCTGGCAACGGATTGTCCGCGAAGGTTGGCGGGCGCCGCTCTATTGGGAAGCCGGGGATGGAAAAGCCGGCTCCTGGACCGAATTCACCTTGCATGGCCAAGCGCCTCTCGAACCGGACGCTCCCGTCTGCCATGTGAGCCATTTCGAAGCCGATGCCTTCGCGCGCTGGAGCCATGCCCGCCTGCCGACCGAAGGGGAATGGGAGACGGC
>DAINDC010000513.1:0-1742 GCA_036732085.1 Fibrobacterota bacterium
CCCTTCTCCGGACCAGCGATGGATATTGCGGCCCGGCCCGCCTCCGCCCAGATCGCGGACGCAGTTTCCTTCCAGATCGAAAATCCGCAAGGCATACCGGAAACCCGCCGGGGCCTTGACCTCCGCATCCACCGACCGGCCCCTTCCCGCGATTCTGCCCGACAAGTCCCAGGAGAAATCCGCCACCGGTTCCACGGCGAATCCCGGCGTTCCCGAATCGGCCTGCACGCCCTCCGGTGCGGCCTGGCCGGACGGCCCGCGCATCAGGCACTCGCCCCCATCCGCCAGCGCCTTGTCTCCGTAGACGACGCTGTCCAGCATATACCCCGTCGACGACAGCCTTAGGGTATCTCCGGAGTTACGGAGGCCGGGCCAGGCGGGGATTTCCAGCAGCCGGACCTTGAGGGCGCCATAACGGGCCCGGAAGCCGGCGGCGCTTTCGGTGAGGACCAGGTATTCGCCCGGCGCGAGCTTGCCTGCTCCGTCGCCCAAGGGCCGGCCGTTGAAGCCCATCCGCGTCAGGCTGAGCGTCCTGCCCTGGCCCCCGGAATCGGCGCTTCCATTCTGGATCTCCACCCACTCGGGCGCGCCTTTCGCCGGGGCCGGGCACCATTCGCTGAAGCGGATCGGGCTCCCGGATTCCACCGGCAGCAGGAAAAGATTGTTGCGGGCGTCCTCGTCGAAGGACAGGCGGGCCTGCACCATGCCCCGCAAGCCGCGGCCTGCGGGGATGAAAAAGGTCTTCGCCCCAGCAGGCGGGAGCAGCACCTCCAGGGAGTCGAGGAAGGTTTCCGCCTCGCCGTCCCAATCCTCGTCCAGCCGCACCGAAAGAAAGGAACGCGGCGGCGCCCCGCTGCCTCGGTTTTCCACCTCCACCGCGAGCATGCCATCCGATCCCAGGGTAACCTTGGTGATACCCAGGTCGGACCGGGGCGGTTCCAGGCTCCGGCTGTTGCGGGTGCCGGGCGTGGCGGAATCCCCGCCGGACCACGGGCCCGCCGAGGCCAGGAAGCGCTTGAAATCCGCGCCCACCTCCAAGGTATTCTCCCAGCTGAGGCCGGGCCGGGAAGCCGGTACCGGGTAATCCATCGTCTCCCCCGCGCCGGCCTTCAGGGTGATGGCCAGGGCTCGCCCGTTCGCCAGGCTGAGTCCGGTCAGCTCGCGGCCGCATGCCATCCCCCCGTTCTCGGCCCGATTCGAATCCCGGCAAATCAGGAAGAGGGCTCCCGGACCCAGGACGATGGAATTCAGGAGGTAGCTCGAACCGTCCACGCCCAAGCTCAGGCTATCGAGCCGCAGCGAGTCCCCGCCGACATTGGCCAGCTCCAGGAATTCCCCGCGGGAATCCGGAAGGGCGGCGGGATCCGCCATGGCTTCGGAAAGAACGAGTCGGGAAGCCGCATTCGCGATGTTCGCGAGTGTGCAGGCGCATAGGCAGGCGGCGGGCAGGAGGTTTCGCATAGGCGCAAACTTAGGCGCGGGAGGAAGCGGCGGAAGTGAAGCCGGTCACCTCGGAGGAAAAAAACTTTGGGGAAAAAAATCGGAGGGATTCGGGAGGAAAGCGGAGCGGGCGATCAGTGGCGATCCGTGCCCGCGGGGACTCAGTGCCCGCGGGCACTTAGTGCCCGGGGAAGCGCACCAAGGAATGGACTTCCAGGCCCAGTTTCTCGAGACGGCCGCTGCCGCCCAGATCGGGCAAGTCCACGATCACGCCGCAGGAGACCACCTCGGCCCCGAGCTTG
>DAINDC010000513.1:1752-3512 GCA_036732085.1 Fibrobacterota bacterium
AGCCGGGCGGGTCGTTGCCCATCACGAGCCAGGCCTCGGCCCCGAGCTTGCGCAACAGGAAGACCGAAGCGTTCATGGTCCCGCCGGTGGCCATCAGATCGTCCATCACCAGGACCCGTTGGCCGCGGATGATCGCGTCCTTATGGATCTCGACGCAGTCCGTGCCGTATTCGAGCTGGTATTCGTACCGTTCCACTTCGGCCGGGAGCTTGCCCTGCTTGCGGATGGGAACGAAGCCCTTGCCCATGCGATCGGCCAGCGCCGCGCCGATGATGAAGCCGCGGCTCTCGATGCCGACCACGGTGTCGAACGGGATGCCCGCGTATTTTTCCGCGAAGGCGTCGATGCTCAGCCGGAAACCTTCCGGGTCGTTCCAAAGGGTGGTGATGTCGCGGAAGAGGATGCCGGGTTTCGGCCAGTCGGGGATGGCGCGGATCTTGGATTCGATGCGGCGGACCCTTTCCAATTGGGCCGGGGTCGGCGAATCCTTCTTAGCGGCATCTCCCATGTTACCTCCCTCGGCACCGCAGCGGATGGCGATGGATCAATTATTACTTAAGAGTGACCCTGGGAGTCAACTTCGGCTTGAGGTAAAGGGCGCGTTCCTTCTCGGGCAGGGACAGCATCGCCTTCTTGAGCAGGGAGAGCAGTTCCTTGCGCAGCGGATAATCCGGATCGAAACGGAACATCTGCCGGTTGGAATCCTTTTCCACCGAGACCACGCCGCCCTTGAGCAGGTTCTTGAGCTGGGTCTGGACGCCGAAGAGCGGCAGCTTGAGATTGATGGTGAGTTCCCGCGGGTACGTTTCCTTGTACACGCTGAGATAGAGAAGGATCTTAGCCCTGGTCGCCGAGCCTATCAAGGATCGAAGCGCTTTCATATGTCGGTCTCCCCAGAGTTTATTTGCAAGGTCTCAAAGCCAGGTCTCAAACGTGACCGTGGTATTTTTTCAGGCTGGGAGCGGCCGTGGCTACGAGCTCCAGGATGCGGGCATGCGCTTCCTCGCCGCCCTTGGTTTCGCGTACGGAAACCAAAGGAAGGTACAGCGGCGAATTGAAAAAAGTCCCTAAAGGAATGGGATTCTTGCGGCAGAAAACCGCCTTGACAATGGGATCGAGCCCGGCCTGCAGGCTTTCCGCGGTCTTGCGATCGCCTTCGCGATGACTCTTCACGATTTGCAGCATGACCTTGGCCACTTCGGGAATGTTTCCGGAAGCCGTAATGATGCCGCGGCCGCCCAGTTCCATAATCGCGAACAGGGAATCGTCCTCGCCGCTGACCACGGAGAATTCCCCACCATCCACGGCCTTCAAAAGGGAGCGGGTCTCGTCCAGGTGCTTGCCGGGATTCCGGAAATCCACCGATTGCTTGAGCCCGATGATATTGGCATTGCGGCTCAGGTGGATGAGGGTGTCCGCTTCCAGATAGCTGCTGGTGCGGCCGGGAACGTTGTAGATGATGATCTTGGCGCCGGTCTCGCGGGCCAGGGTCTCATAATGGGCGACTAGGCCTTCCTGCGGCGGATTGTTGTAATACCCCGTCACGCAGAGGCAGGCCAGATCCCCGGCTTCGCGATGGATGGCTTGGATCATCTCGACCGATTCGCGGGTGCAGTTGGACCCCGCTCCGGCGATGATGGGCACGCGGCCGTCCACGTAGTCCACGGCGAACTTGATGAAGTCCAAATGCTGCTTATGGCTCACCGTGGGGCTCTGGCCCGTGGTGCCGACCGGGACCAGGCCATCGATGCCGGCGGCGA
>DAINDC010000514.1:0-3509 GCA_036732085.1 Fibrobacterota bacterium
GGTGATGGCCGTGCCTTTATTCTTGAGGTACTGGCATCCCTTCAGATGGTAGCGGCTTCCCGATTTGATATAGACGACGGTCTTGGCCACGACCTTGGGATCCGAGGAGTCGACGCCGGGCGCGGCGGTTTCGACCTTGGCGGAAGTCGCGGCGGTCTTGGCAGAAGCCTCGGTCTTGGCGGGAGCGGCGCTTTTAACGGCGGAAGTCTTGGCGGGTTCGGCCGAAAAGCCGAGCGCGCAGATTATCGAAAACGAGGCAATGGCCTTCTTGAACATGGGGGCTCCAATTCTAGGTTAGCGATGTAAAGCGAGTAAAAAGTCCTGGATGCAATATAGCGCGGGGGACCCGAATCCGCTGGCCGCCCTTGCCCCAAAAGTAGGATTCCAGGCCGAGTACCCCTTCACCCGATGGTTTTTTGGCCGGGGATTCCCAAAAAATCCCAAGCCGCTTCAATCCCCCAGCCAGCGGGGCAGCATCCGGACGAGCCAGGGACGGGGGGCGAATCCGCCCAGGAGCAGGACGGCCATGAGGATGGCGAACCACTTCACGGGCCCGAAGCAGAGTCCGATGAAGGCATGGAGACCCAGTCCCATGATCAAGGCGGGGCGGCGCGTGAGCGACCAGGAAAACCAGATCGGCGCCAAGGTCTCGAAGCCCAGGACCAGGTATTGCAGGGGCGTCCAAGCGGCCCCGGGTAACGCACGTGTAACCCAGTAGGCCAGGACGGTCTGATAGGAATCGTGCATGTGGGTCCAGAGCACGGCAGGATGCGTGAGCCAGTCGCCCTTGATCTTGCTCAGGCCGGAAGCGCAGTAGAGAACCACCACCAGGACCTGGAAGAATCGGACATTGCCCCAGGTCACCAGCGAGCCCGCATGGACCGGGTCCTCGGGAGCCTTGGTTTCGGAGGCCCCGGCAATGGAAGCCTTGGCATTGGAAACCTGCCGGTCAGCCTTCCTGCGCCGTCGCCGATGGGAAAGCCAGGCATCGACCCCGAAGGTCTTGCCTGCGGGCGTGAGGAAGATCGCCAGCATCAGGACCGTGCCCAGCTTGCTCACCGTGAAGGCTTCCAGCCGATCGGCCAAGGTCACGTACAGCAGGCAGAGGAAGAATATTCCCGAAGCCAGCCGGGTCCGGAAACCCGCGGATACCATGAGACCGGAGAGGGCCAGCAAGGCGGCCAGCGACCAAGCCTGCCAGGTCGCAAGCGGCGCGATATAGTAAGGCTGGCGCCAATCCTTATGCCCGAGATCGGGAATCTGGAAACCCGATGCGGTAAGCCAGTCGTCCGCATGCAGGATGCGGGTCGCGAAGAAACCGAGGATGGCCAGAGGCAGGAAGATCCGGAGGAACTCCAACCGGATCAGGGGTTGGGCCGAGAGGAATCGGCGCAGGGGCTGCGGGAATCGGCGCAGGGGCTGCGGGAACCGGCGCAGGGCTTGCGGCTTCATGGCGGAGTCCCGTGGCAGCGCTGCCAGATCGACCGGGACGAGGGCTCGAACCAGATCCGGCGTTCGCTGAAGTCATAGTCCGCCAGGGGTTTCCGCTGGTACCTGGCGGCTCCCGTGCCCACGGGTGGAATGGGCGTCAGGGCCGCGACCAGGCGTACGCCTCCGATCCTGCCCGTATCTGCCGGAATACCAGTATTTCCTAAGTTACCCACCCGCGCATTGTAGCTCTCCATCACGAAGCCGGACAGCTTGGACAGGACGAAGGGCGAGTTGCGGTAGAAATACATGGCCCGGGCGAACCGGTTTTCCTTATTGTCGGCCTGGATGGGAAAGAACGGGCGGATATCGATTTCCTTGTAGATACCGTCCTCGCAGAACCAGCCTTCCGCGCGGTATTCCACGTCATTGGTTTTCGCTTCCGGAAACAGGCCCGCGATTTGGGAGAAGTACAGGAGCGGACCGGGAATCCATCGATGCGAGAAGGCCGGTTGCAGAATGTTCAAGGGGACTAGGCAGAGGTAGACGCCCGCCAGGGCCACCAGGATCGGCCGGACTTGGAGGGGACCGGGATTCCGGATCGGTCCATCTGGGAATTCCTGGGTCATACCGTAAATTACTCTAGTATCGTCGAGAACCCCAATTAATTGGGCTGTACCCAGCCCATGATTCATGATCGCGAAAAATCGTGACTACTCAGGGTACCTTGAAACGAGCTCTTTTCCTACGAAGCCTTCACCAAAGTGATGGGGATGAATTTGGACATGGGCGTGTTCGATCGCTCCGCCACGCTGTCCAGCGCCACCAGCCCGTTGGTCTCCGGAAAATAGGCCGCGGCGCATCCGGACGGAATGGCGTAGGCCGTGGCCTTGAACGCCTTGGCCACACGGACGGCGCCCCCATCCGATCGGGCCGCCAAATCCACCGGTTCGCCTTCCGCGATGCCCCGCGCCGACATGTCTTCGGAATTCAAGAAGACCACGCGGCGCTCGCCGTAAACGCCGCGATAGCGATCATTCAGGCCATAAATCGTGGTGTTGTATTGATCATGGGAACGCACGGTCATGAGGCGCAACTCGCCCGGTTCCAAGCGGATGGGCTCCAGGCGATAGGACATGAAGCGCGCTTTGCCGACCGCGTTTTTCCATTCCCGCCGCGCGGCGGAATTGCCCAGATAAAACCCGCCGGGCTTTTGGATCCTTTGATTGAAATCCTGGAAACCGGGGATGACCCGGGCGATGCGATCGCGGATGCGATCATAATCGGAAACGAGGTCGGACCAGGGGACTTTTGACTTCGGCAAGGCGGCTTGGGCCAGCCCCGCGACGATGGCCGGTTCCGATAAAAGCCGCCGCGACGCCGGCGCATTGCTTCCGATGGAGGCGTGCACCATGCTCATGGAATCCTCCACGGTAACCCGCTGGTTATGCCCGCCGCGCTCGTCGATCTCCGTCCGCCCCAGGCAAGGCAGAATATAGGCGGCCCGCCCCGTAATCAAATGGCTCCGATTCAATTTGGTGCTGACATGCGCGGTCAAATCGCAACGGCGCAAACCGCGCTCCGTAGCCTCGCAATCGGGCGTGGCCGCGGCGAAATTGCCGCCCATGCCGATAACGACCCGCACACCGCCGTCCGCCAACCCTTTCAGCGTTTCCACCACGTCGCGCCCGTGCCCGCGCGGAGGCGCGAATCCGAATTCCCTTTCCAAGGCTTCCAGGAAACCGGCGTTCGGCTTTTCCGTAATGCCCATGGTCCTATCGCCTTGCACGTTGCTGTGCCCGCGCACGGGGCAGGCGCCCGCCCCGGCCCGCCCCATATTGCCGCGCAGCATGAGGAAGTTCACGACATATTGGATGGTCGCCACGGCTTTGCGGTGTTGCGTCAACCCCATGGCCCAGCAGGCGATCACGTTCCGCGACCGCAAATAGGTTTCGGCTGCTTCCTCCATTTCCAACCGGGTCAATCCGCTTTCCCGCTCCAGGATTTCCCAAGGCTCCGCCGCCGCCGACGCGGCGAAGTCCGCGAACCCGTCCGTATGCGCGCGGATGAATTCCATATCC
>DAINDC010000515.1:0-3503 GCA_036732085.1 Fibrobacterota bacterium
ACTTCAGCAGGTCCTCCAGCCAGGCCTTGTGCATCACGTGGATGTCCAGGGCCAGCGCGCGGCTCTCGAAGAGCTTCTGCTTGATCTCCATGCGGAAGCCGGTGGAATCGGCCACCACGGAGTCCGTGGCGCCTTGAGCCCCGTGCCCGGGATCGACGAGCTTGGCCAGGACATCCTCGCGCTCACGGTTGAAGGTCTGCTCCGAATACTCGCCGGTCTTATAACGATCCTCGACGAAGTCGCAGAGGCCCAATCCCTGTTGATACAGCTGCGCGATCTGTTCGGCCGAAAGCGGCTTCTGCCTACTCAGGGCCGCCTCCGCCTTGCCCAGCTTGGCGCGGATCGCATTCATCTGATCCTCGGACATCAGCTTGTCATCCGAGCGCTCGTCCAGCTTCTTGGTGTATTCGCGGAGCTGATCGCTTTCCTTGTCGACCATCACGCGGAAGGCCCATTCGTTCTTGGCCTTGAGCATCACTTTGCGGACCAGGACCATGAAGCCCTCGATGGCCCAGGGGTTGTCCGGGTACTGCGAAATCAGTTTCTTGAGTATGAATTCGGCGGCGTCCAGATCGCCCATCTTGATATTGGACCAGACCATGCCGTAAAGCGCCTCGGCCTGGAAGCCCTGTTGATCCAGGAGGTTCTGGTAACCCTTGAGCGAAGTCTCATAATGGCCTTCCTCGAAATTAAGATGGGCCAGGGCCAGCACGGCCTCATTGTGCAGGTGCTTGTCGAGCTGGGACTCGCTGACCAGAGTGATCAGCACGCCGCGCGCTTCCGCATAACGCTTCTGCCGCACCAGGGATTTCGCATAGACGAATAGGGACTTGAAGTGGTATGCGTTCTTGGATAGGGTGGAAGCCATCTCCGTTTCCAACAGGGAATCCATGCCCAGGGCATAGCAGCTCTGGATGGCCAGGAAATGCGCGGGCGGGAGCAACTTGTCATCCAGGACTCCGGCCTTCTTGAAGCCCAGGTAATGGACGACCAGGGAATCGTCCTGCTTGGATTCGAACAGGGCTTGGAGCAGGCCCAGGCCGGCCGGGCCATACATGCGGCTGTCCGCCTGCACCTTGGCATAGGCTTCCGCGGCCTTGAGAGGCTTGCCGCCGCGCATGAAGCTCGCGCCCAGGTAGTAATCGACCATGCCGATGGAGATGCGCCCGTTGAACCGCAGGGAAAGCCGTTCCAGATCCTCCTGCACCATCTCGATGCTCTTCGAGGTCAGGCGCGTCTTGATGCGTTGCAGATCCAGGTTGGCCATCTTCTCCCATTCCGGTTTGGCGCTACGGGCCGCGAGCGAATCCTTATAGTCGTTCATCTCGCCGTAGAAGCGTTGCGAAGCCCGGCCGGCATTGGCCATCAAGACCTTGAAGAAATCGTCCTCAATCAAACCGCCGTTGCCGCCGGACTTGGAGAGGCCCACCCGATCGCGGTATTCGGAGAGGAGGGCGAAGGCATCGTCCCAGCGCTTGTTCAATTCCTTCTGCATCACCACCAGGCGGCCGATCCGCTCGACATTGTCCTTGAGGAGCAAGTCGATCATATCCTGGTTCGGGCTCTCCTCCAGCATTTCCTTGGCGATGAAATAGGCGTCTTCCAAAGGCGTCTCGAGATCCAGGACCTGCTTGCGGGTCCTGTTCAGGTTCTTTTCCAGTCCCTCGATCGTGCGATCCAGTTTCACGTCGTCGTCCGGTCCCAGATGGGTGATCCGCGTCGGGTAGAGCTGCAGATCGCGGAAGTCCTGTCCCATATACTGGAGCCGCTCCAATTCCTCGAGGATGAGGTTGAGCTTCCTCCGCTCTTCGCGCAGGCGGTTGACCATGGCATCGGCCTGGGACCAAAGACCCTTATCGGTGGGTTCGTTCGATCCCGAGGCGACGCCACGATTCCAGCCAAGGCTTGAGCCTGAGGCGACGGGAGCCGCAGCAAACGCAGGAGCAGTGCCTGCGAAGGCGCACAAGGTTAATAAGACCAGGAAGAGGAGCCGCAACGGCGGCATCCCGATCCTAGTTGAGGTCGACGGCTTTGCCATCCGCCTCCTTCCTACGCTGTTCCAGCCTCTTTCTCCTCTCCGATGCGTCCAGCTCCTCCGCCTTTTCGGCCGGGGCTCCCAATTGCTCGTCCAGATTCACTTTCTTCCGCTTGTCCTGATACCTCTTCAACAGGAACGAACGGTAAAGCTCGCTCGAAGGCTGGGTGAACCAGAGCGGGTACCGCATCAACCAGAAGACCTTCCACTGCGGGAAGAACGGAGAGTAGCCATCCGTGGCCCCGTCCTTGCAAGGATTGCTGAGGTTGTCGCACGGGCCCAGCCTGGGTCCGCGATCCGCGCTCAGAAGCCAGGACAATCCGCCCTGCATTTCCAGCCCATTCTTGTACTTGAGCTTGGCCCCGGAATTCACGTAGATGGGCATCTCCATCAGGTTCAAATCGAAGGTCTTGCCGATGACGGTGAACCGTTTCCATTGGCCGTCCGTTTCCACGCCCAGGTCCGCGCGGATCTTCTTGAGGATCTGGCTCGTGAAAGGCTGGGCTTCCAGTTCGGTGAAGAAGTCCGTGGTATAAGTCTTGAGTTCCACGCCCAAGGCCATAGGCAACAGGGAGAAATCCTGCTCCGGGAACTTGAGCTTGTTCCTGCTCGCCTTGACGCGCGCGGCATTGTCGTCGTTGATGAACGATCCGAATTCGCCTTCCCATCCCAGGTTGGCGTAGAGCTTGAACGGCAGGTAAGAGGAGATGCGAATAAGCTCCATATCCGCCGAGGTGGTGAACTTCCAGGACGTGATGGTTTCCGAATTGCCCAGGATGAATCCTTCCGGCCCGAAGCCTTCCGTCTGAATGCGGAAGCCGTTGGATGGGAAGTAGTCCATGATGCTCTTCTTCATTTCCACCGTCTCCGCAAAGCCCAGGAACCGGATGGACTTGTTGTCCGGCGTGGTCAGCTTCGCGCGGCCGTAGAAATATCCCGGCGAGAAGGTATAGCTCAAGGCATTGATGCCTCCGGTCAGATCGAGGTAATCGGTGAGACCATAGTTGAGTTCCACATGCGGTAACACCGGCGGCAACTTCTGCGCGGCCGCATTGTCCCAGAGGAAGGTCCGGCCATACAAGGTCAGGTCCAGATTACCCTCCCCTTCCGTCGAAGAGGAAATCGTCGTACTCAACCCATCCTGCCGCGAACGCAAGGCCTGCGCCAGCGCCGACTGCGCCAAAAGCAGAGCCAACACAACCACCAAGACCCACCCTATCCGCTTCTTCTCATCCGCCCTCCCCGCAGGTACGCTAGCGACCCACCCTCCCCTTTTCTTCTCATCCGCCTTCCCCGCAGGTACGCTAGCGACCCACCCCTCCCTCTTCTTCTCTTCCGCCTTCCCCCTCGCGGAGGACAGGCCCAGGCCATGGGGCCGGACGTTATAGAGGGGCTCGGCGGTGCGCAGGGCCGGGCCGGAGGCTTGTCTGAGCGCGTGCCCGGTGAGAGCCTTCGCAAGGAAGATACG
>DAINDC010000516.1:0-3479 GCA_036732085.1 Fibrobacterota bacterium
CCAGGCGCTGTCAGCCTACCCGCTGTTTTACGCCACCTTGGGCGAGTTGCATATGCTGGCAGGGGATCGCCTCGCGGCCGACACCCATTGGGGGCTGGTCCTGGAGTTGACGCGCAATCCCGCGGAAATAAACCTGCTGAAGGAAAAGCTCGCGCAGTGACAAGCCTTATCGCAAAGTTATACTTTAGCGACTTTACAAAGGCGGAAAAACTTGGGGCAGCCTACCACTCTCTATCGTTTCCAGATCAGCCTCTCCGATATCGACGAAGGCGCCTATAAGACCCTCGATTTGCGTTTGGCCATGCATCCCTCGGAATCGCATGCCTACCTGTTGACGCGTCTCTTCGCCTTCGTCCTCAATGAAAGGGAATACCTGGAGTTCTCGCCGGAAGGCCTCGGGGATCCGGATGCCCCCACGATCAGCGCGACCACGCCGAACGGGGAAATCCTGCTCTGGATCGAAATCGGCAATCCCAGCGCGCGCAAGCTCCACAAGGCCGGCAAAGCCGCGAAGCAGGTCAAGGTCTATACCTATAAGGATCCGGAGCCGCTCTTGAAGGAGATCCGCGGCAATAAGGTCCATCATGCGGAAACCATGGAGATCTATTCGCTCGAGCCGGGTTTCCTGGAAAGCCTCGCCGGCCGCCTGGAACGGAAAAACGCCTGGGGCATCATCCATCATGAGAAGACGCTCAACGTGAGCATTGGCGAATTCTCCGCAATCGCGGATTTGCGCAAGCACGAAGTCTGATCCGCGCTCCTCCGAAGCCTCAAACGTCACCGAAGCCCGCACTGTCGGGCATCTTTCCACTATTGACCCTGCCTGCAAGCCTATTTCCGACCTGGGGAAAAGCCTTTCACTCCGGGGGGCCAAAGTCTATTTTCCACATATGCCATTGCCACACTTGCATGCGGCATGCGATACGGGAACCTCATCCGGGGTAATCCCCCGCTATCCTCGGGAACGTGATACATAGGGGCTGAGAATTCCATGGGCCACTTCCAAGCCGATTTGGAGAAATACTACCGGATCGAATTCGGGGTTGATCGTCCTACTTTCCGCCAAAGGTTGAAGTTGTGGATGACCAACCTGGGACTCCACTGCATCGCGGTCTACCGGTTGGGGCAATCGCTCCAAAGGCTGCGGCGGGCCGGCAGCCGGCTCGTCCTGGTGGCCTTCATCCCCTATGAGATGGCTTGCTTCTTCATCAAAGGCATCTACCACGTGGATATCTTCGCCGCCACCATCGGTCCGGGATTCTATATCGGCCATGTGGGCACCATCTATATCGGAAGGTGCACGATTGGGTCGAACGTCAGCGTAACGCATAACGTGACCATCGGGCAGGGGTTCTCGGGCGAGTCGCACGGGCTCCCGACCTTGGGGAACGATATCTGGATCGGCGCCGGGTCCATCCTCTACGGCAAGATCCGCATCAGCGACGGCGTGACCATTAATTGTGGTTCCGTACTTTCCCGCAGCCTTCCCGCCAAATCCTTGGCGGCCGGCAATCCGGCGCGCATCCTCTTGCTCAACCACGATAATGCCGTCCTCTTCCGGAATTGGCGCGAGAAGCCGGAAATCGAGAAGCCGGAAAGCGCGGCCCAGGCCGATCGGCCGAACACGATCAAGCTGGAACCCGGATACACGGATCATGTCCCGCCCGACCTCGATCTCCATCCCCCCGAATCCGCAGAGGCAAGCCTCACCGCGTGAATCCCGGGTTCAATACTTGATGACGGAACCTCCGCTCCCTACGGAAATCCAAACATTGGCGCCATCGAAGGCCGCCCCGCCGATCCCGTTCCCGGAAGTGAAATAGGTTCCGACCACCTCGCCGGTAGCCGCCAGGAGCTTGGTCACGGAGTTCCAATTCGCCGACCAGATATAGGTGCCATCGAATACCACTCCGGCGGAGCCGGCGGGTCCGCTGCCAATCGGATAGGTTCCCAGGATCGCGCCCGTGCTCGCAAGCAGCTTTTGAATGGTTCCGGAGGATCCCGGATTGGTCGCCACCCAGATATGGGTCCCGTCGAACGCCAAGCCATTGGGGTTGGCGGCCACCTGGATGGTGGCGACCACGGCTCCCGTGGCGGCGAGCAGCTTGGTCACGCAGCTGGATCCGGCATTGGATACCCAGATATGGGTCCCGTCAAAGGCAAGCGATCTGGGGCCGGCGCTCACGGGGTAGGCTCCCACGAAGGCCCCGGTACTCGCGAGCAATTTGGTCACGGTGGCGCTCTGGGTATTGGCCACCCAGATGAACTTCCCGTCGAAGGCGATGCCCATGGGGCCGTTGCCCACGCCGAAGGTGCCGGCGAGGGCTCCCGTACTCGCGCGAATTTTGGTGACCGTATTGTCGAGGGGATTGGCGATCCACATGTTGGTTCCGTCGAAGCAAATGCCCTTGGGCTGATTTCCCACGGTGAAATTCCCTTGGCTGCCTCCGGTCAGGGAGAGCTTGGAAACGGTATTGGCTCCCGAATTGACGACCCACATATTGGTCCCATCGAAGGCGAGACCTGCGGGCCCGGCTCCGGTAGGGTAGGCGATTCCGTTTTCATTGGCCGGGTACCATCTCAAGATGGCGATCTGATTGGCATTGAGGCCGGCTCCTGCCGGTCCCGTCGCCCCAGGAGCGCCCTCGGGGCCAGGCGCCCCCGTGAATCCCACCGGGCCCATGGGTCCGACCGGTCCGATTGGCCCGGTATCACCGGTGGTACCTACGTCGCCTTTATCTCCTTTATCACCCTTATCACCAGTCGCTCCCGTCAGCCCAATGGGGCCTTGCGCGCCCGTAGGTCCAGTCGCTCCCGTAAGGCCGATAGGACCTTGTTCGCCTGTGGGTCCTGTCATGCCAGTGAGTCCAATAGGGCCTTGCGTACCGGTCAATCCAGTAGCGCCGGTGGCACCCGTACCGCCAATGTCACCTGGATCCCCTTTCGGACCCTGGGGCCCGATCAATCCCGTTGGTCCCATCGGCCCAACCTGCCCAACCTGCCCAACCTGCCCAACCTGCCCAACCTGCCCAATCGGCCCAATCGGCCCCATGTTTCCGGCAAGGCCTGGCTCGCCCCTGTCGCCTTTGTCGCCCTTGGCTCCCGTGATTCCCATGGCCCCGGTAGCCCCGGTAGCACCGGTAAAGCCGATGGGCCCCTGGAGTCCCATGGCGCCCGGCAGGCCCTGCGGTCCCTGGGGGCCGACGGTGCCATAGGTGACTATGGTCCCGGCAACCGTATAGGCATCCACTATGGTGGAGTAGAGATAGTTTTTCCGCAAGGTGAGCAGATAGGTCCCGGCCGCGGGAAGGCCGGGAAGGGTGGCCGTCACATTGTTCGTACTCGCATTGAAGGCGGCCGCCAAGACCATGCCATTGAATTGCATGAACACCTTGCATTGTATGGGCGTCTGCACGTGGACGACCACGGCGGTCCCGTTGAACTGCACCTTATCGATTTTAACCAGGGCCGAATCGAGA
>DAINDC010000517.1:0-3435 GCA_036732085.1 Fibrobacterota bacterium
GAATGGAACAGGCCGGCCTTGCCGGTGATGCCCTGGGTAATGAGACGGGTGTCTTTGCCGATCAGGATGGCCATTTTACTTCACTCCTTTGGAGACCGAGGAGCCCGCGGCCTGCATGCTTTTCACTATTTCGGCCGCCTTACGGGCGCCATCCTCAAGGTCCGCCGCGCTAAAGAGATCAAGACCGGATTGGTCGATGACTTCCTTGCCTTCCTTCACATTGGTGCCCTCCAGGCGCACCACCAGAGGCACTTTAAGGCCCGTGGTCTTCACGGCGTTGACCACGCCGCGGGCGATGCGATCGCAGGGCATGATGCCGCCGAAGATGTTTACCAGGATGGCCTTAACATGCTTGTCCGAACTGATGATCTCGAAAGCCTTGGTGACCGCTTCCTCCGAAGCCGATCCGCCCACGTCCAGGAAGTTGGCCGGCTGGGAGCCGTAATGCGCGATGATGTCCATGGTGGCCATGGCCAGGCCGGCGCCGTTCACCATGCAACCGATATCGCCGTCGAGCTTGATATAGCTGAGGCCGAATTTGGAAGCCTCGATTTCGGATGGGTCCTTCTCTCCGTCCGGATCGCCGCCGGTATCCTTCTGGCGGAAGACCGCGTTCTCATCGATGTCGAACTTGCAGTCCAGGAGCGAAAGGGCGCCCGTGCCATTGACCACCAGGGGATTGATTTCGAGCAAGGTGCAATCCTTCTCCTGGTAGAGCCGGTACAGCTTTTCGAGGACGTCCCCGAACTGCTTGACCTGAGGGCCCACCAATCCCAGGAAGCCGGCGCCTTCCGCGATGAGGTTGACATCCAGGTTACGTCCCCAGGCGGGATAGAATTTCTTGATCTTTTCCGGCGTCTTCTCGGACACCTCTTCGATGTCCATGCCGCCTTCGGGGCTGAGGATAAAGACGATATTGGCCTTGGCGCGATCCAAGGTGACCGCGACATAAAGCTCCCGCTTGATGACGCTGGCCTCTTCGAGCAGCACGGCATGGATCTTCACGCCCTCGGGACCGGTTTGCTTGGTGACCAAGGTCATCCCCAACAACTGCTTGGTCAGGGCCAGGGCCTCGTCCGCTGTCTTGAAGAGCTTGATACCGCCCGCCTTGCCGCGTCCACCGGTATAGGCCTGGGCCTTGGCCACGCCCGAGGTCATCCCGAGTTTGGCCAATGCGCCCGGAACATCCTCGGCTTTGAAAACAACTTCGCCTTTCGGCACGGGCAAGCCCGCCTGGCGCAAGATGGCCTTGGCTTGGTATTCATGCAACTTCATGGAACATCCCTTGATTCATGGGGTTTAAGACGGCTAAAAAATGCTCATAAATGGGCGCGGGTTCAATGAGTTTGAGCTCCAAATCGGAAAAAGGAACTGCGAATTTACTCGGGACATGCGGGGACTTGCCCTGACAGGAAGGCCGGAGCTATTTCAGAACGGGGCAGCCGAATTGAGGCTTGAGGAAATGCTTTTTTGGCAAGCGATTAAAGGGATCGTGCTTGGTATTTACCATCAATTTTAGATTAGTGTTCGATAGACTATTGACCAAGGCCGCCTGGGCGGTTTGCAGGACGCCCATGATGGAGCATTGATGGAAGTCGCCGCAGTTCTCATGATGCGCCAGGCATCCCATCAGATTGATCTTCCCCTCCACCGCCTGGATGATGTCCAGGATGGTGATATCCGCCGGATCCTTGGCCAGCATGATGCCGCCCTTCACGCCGGGTACGGTGCGGAGCAGTTCAGCCTTGGAGAGCCGCGAGACGATGCCTTGGAGGAATCGCAGGGAGAGGTGCGATTGCTCGGAGATGGACTGGACGGGAACCGGCATCGGCTTGTTTCCACCCTCGGCTTCCCCATGGGAATGCTGGCGCGCCAGAAACTCCATGGTTCTCAGGGCATAGTCCGTTTTCTTGGTGAATTTCATCGTCGGAATATTTGGTTATTTGCTTACTAATATATCCCATTTTCCCTCCTTGGAGTAAAATTATGGGATTATGCATCAAAATATTGAAATCACTTTAGAAAAACGGTTAAATAGAGCTGTCAGCAAACTTGTTCAGGAGCATGGAATGTCTCACAAAATGATGCGATCCACCTTTACCGTCCTTGGAATGGCCACCGCGCTTTTCGCCCTGGACGAGTATATGCCGGTTCCCAGCCGAGTCATGCAGATCAATATGGGAGTGGAAAGGACGTCCATGCCCGGCTATTTCCAGGAGAGTTGGGAGAGCAATAATATTCCCTATACCAACAACCCGACGTCCATTCCCATGCAAGGCAAATTCGGTCTCCTGGATCAATTGGAAGGCTCCATGGCCATCACCTATCTGATACAGGACGACAAAGGCCATACCGGCCTGGATCGCCCCGTTCTCGGCCTGAAATACGGCGATGTCGTATCGGGCGGCGGCGGCTTCCTGGCCATCTCCCTGCCCGTGGGTTTCGAGGACATCATGAATGCGGGCAACTTCGCGACCATGACTTTCGGCGGCATGTACGACAAGGACTTCTCCCAGATCCGGCTGTTTTCCAACCTGTCCTATTCGTTCAATACCGAGGACAATGACAAAACCAAGATCGACAATCTGCACTTCTTCGTGAAGCCGGAGTATCCGCTTCAGGCCCCGTGGCTCACGGCCCATCACCAATACGTCGGGTTGAACCTGTCCGCCAGCTACAATCTTTATTTCAACCATATGGTCAACGGAGAATCGGTCGATGCCGGGGCCCAGCTTTTCCAATTGGCGCCGGGCGCTTATTATACCCTGAACAAGATCGTCAGCCTGGAAGTCAACGTGCCCTTCACCGTCTCCGGCCAGAACCAACCGGAAAGCCAGACCTTCCGGGCCCAGTTGTATTTCACCTTGGATGAAGGTCTGTATAACGCGCTTTGATCCTCGGGACCGCTCCACATAGCGGTCCCATTCCTGATCCCCGCTAGCCTCTATTTCTGATTCAGCCAATCCGTCAGGGTTTTGATATCCGCAGCCGGTAGCGGCCCGGGTATCAAGGCATAGGTGGGCGGCATCAGACTGCCGTCATTGGAGGCATTCCCATCGTTCAGGATATTGATCCGGGTTTTGATCAAATCCGGAAAGGTCCCCGATACGACCGTAGCCGAGTCCTGCCAATTCGGCTGGGTCGGGCCTGTTGCGCTAGTGTGGCATTGGTTGCAACGGTTGAAGAACAAATTGGCCACCGCACCCTGGTAGGAAGTCCGTACCACCTTGGCGGTCCAAGCTGCCGTCTTGGCGCCATCAGCGGAAGTGACGGTGACCGTCGCCGTGGTGGCATCATCCAAATGCAAGGCATTCACCGACCCGCCAGTAACTGAGAAGTTACCCGTATGGCCGGCATTGACGGTCAGGGTATAACCTTTATTGGTCGCATTGTTGGGATTCCAGTTGATGACGGGAGTGATGACGGCTCCGATAT
>DAINDC010000518.1:0-3430 GCA_036732085.1 Fibrobacterota bacterium
TCCTCCATCGCCCAAGTCGGCTATATGCTGGTGGCTTTCCTCGGGGACGGCGAGACCGCGCGGGCGGCCTTGCAATACAACCTGGTCGCCTATGGAGTCACCAGTTTCGGGCTCTACTTCATCATGAGCGTGGTGGGCAAGGACGGCCCGGAGAATATGTCCTCGCTACGGGGACTCAGCCGCCGTCATCCGGGCCTGGCAGCCTTATTGGTCCTCTGCATGATCTCGCTGGCGGGCATACCGCCCCTGGCCGGGTTCCTCGGAAAGTTCATGCTCTTTTCGGCCGCGGCCGCGCAAGGCCATTATATGCTCGTCGGCCTGGCCGTCGCCAATGCCGTGATCTCCTTCTACTACTACATGTTGGTGGTCAAGGAAGCCTATATCACCGAGCCCGCAGGCGATGCGCCGCATGCGGCGGCAGCCATCCGCCTCTCGTGGTCACGGAAGCTGGCCCTGGGGGTATTCTCGGTGTTACTGCTGGTCTTGGGGCTGTGCCCGGGTGCGGGCGCGTGGTTGGCCGCACGTGGCGGGCCTTGAGAATTCTGAAAATCCCCGTTTAGGCTTAGACCTTGCCCAGGTCCGACAACCGGACGAATCCGCCCTTGCCGTTGAACAGCTTCACGGATACCCAGTCCCCGCGCGTTTCCACGATTTCGAACTTGGTGCCTTCGTGGACCTTGGTCAGGAGCTGGAAATTCTCGCCCGGCCCGCTGAACATCTCCACCGCGGGTTTGAGCACGATCCCGAACTGCAGGGTTTCCTGCTGGTTCATCTTGTAGAAGAGCGACGGCCCCAAGGTCGCCAGGGCCATGGCCGAGAGGCCGATGACGGCATACAGGACTCCCCGCAGCCCCGGTCCGGCAAAGATGGCGGCCATGCCCGCTAGGAAAATTCCGCTGAAGAGCCCCAGGCAGATCCACAAGCCTTGATTGATCGAATAGGCGGCATGCAGATGCCAGAGGATCCTTGTGAAGATATTAGATTCGGGAGCGGGAACCTTGTCCACGATCTGGGAGTTGACGAAGCGCAGGTTCGCGTCGATGTCCTCGTCGTCGGGATTCAGCTTCTTGGCCTTCTCGTAGTAGAGGATGGCCATGCCGGGCTGGTTCAAGCGGAACAGGCTGTTGGCATAATTGAAGTAGAGCCGGGAATCGGCCACGCCCTCGTCGATGGCCTGGCGGTAGAGATCCGCGGCCTTGGAATAATCGTTCTTCTCATAGGCGCCGTTCGCCTGCTGGAAAGCCTTGGTGGCACGGCTCAGGGCTTCCTCGGAAGCGGGTTTGGCGGCCGCCAGGGAGGCCAGGAGCAGCAGGGTCATGATGGCGGTAGTGGCAGCCGAGAGCAGAGAGGCCATCGAGGACGGGGACAGGTAACGCGCAGGTTTCAGGCAATCCATAGGGTTCAGGTAACGCATAGGGTTCATAGCTCCCGATCCAATTTGCGCAGCAAGGTTTCCGCCCCGTCCAGGGCTTCCTTCCAGGCCTTGTCGTCGCGCTGGGATCCGCCGAACTGGCCGAAGTCGCAATGTTGCAGGACCTTCTCGTATTCTTCGGCCGTGGCCTCCGAAAGCCCGTGCCGGTTGAGCCGGGACTTTGCCTCTTCCATGGTCATGCCCCGGAATTCGACATTGAGTTTGTCGCTGGCGAAGCCGACGATGGCCTGGGAAAGGGCCTTGTAGAATTCCCTCGCATTCTTCTGCTTGAGCGCCTCGTTGGCCTCCTTCAGGCGGCGACGGAGCTGCGGACCGGCCTGGGTCTTGCGCTTGAGAGTCGCATCGGAAGCGAGCAGGCGGCTTCGGCGGCGGGCCAGGAGCATCAGGGCGAAAGCGGTGGGAGTGGGGGTGAAGAGCAACCAGAACCAGGCGCGGCGGTAGAGGAAGTCATCCTCGTTGCGAAGGGGGGTGGAACCGATCTTGATATGCCGGATGTCCGATCCGATATCGGCGATTTCCCGCTGGCTCATCACGCGGCCGGTCGAGGCGGCGGTTTCCTTGCCCTGGCTCACCGAGAGGGTGATGGGCAGGGATTTGGCCTCCGCATAGACGCGATGGGCGGGGTCGAAGTAGGGGAAGGCCACGGGACCCAGGATATATTCGCCTTTGCGATGGGGGACGATGACGTACTTGAAGGTCTTGGTCGTGATCAGGGTCGAGCCTTGGACGGCCGAAGCGGTCGAGACTTCCGGATCGAAGATTTCGAACTGGCCCAGATCGGGCAGGCGCGGCTTGGTGATGGTCTTGGGCTCGCCATCGCCGCGGATGGTGATGGTCAGGGTGACCGCGTCGCCGGAAGGCACGGAGGGCTTGTCGACATTCGCCGAAAGCGTGAAGGTCCCGACCGAACCCGTGAAGTCGGCGGGGGTCCCATCGGGAAGCGGCTGGACTTCCATGGAAGTGGGGCTGGCCATGGCGCTCATATTGACCACGGAACCGCCGCCGCCGAACATATCGTCGTCGAACATGTCGAAGACCGAACCCTGCCTGCGCCTCTGGGTGCGGCTGGCCTGCTGGTATTCGACGGGGATGCCGGACAGCTCGGCCTTGCCCGCAAGCAGGGGGAACAGCACGATGCGGACATCGTAGACATGGGTATTCTGGCCGTTGATGGAGACCACCTTGGCCTCCACATTTTTATCGAGCCTCTGGAACCAGAACTTCTCCCCGATGAGTTTCTGCAGGTCCTGGGCCAGGTTGATTTGCTGCACGCCCTGGGACGGGATGATACGGAGGTTATAGAGCACCTGTTCGCCGATGAAGGCGGTATGCCTGCTCAAGGTGGCTTCGGTGGAGAGACCCGCCTCCTGCTTGCTCACGGTAACGCTGGCGCTACCCAAGGTCTTGTCGAAATTCCGGAAGGCATAACGGATCGGGCCGATGGCATAGGTCCCGGGCTTGGCCGCGGTCAGGCTGTAGGAGAAATGCGTGATGAACAGGTTGCGGTTGGAGATCCGTCCGTTCACGATGCTGGTCTGGGAACTCCGGGAAGTCCCCATGTTCCTGGTGACCGTGAACTTGTCCAGGTTCTCCACCTGCGGCCAGGGCAGGTTGTCGAGCTTCTCGTCGGAAGTCACCTGGACGGTGAGCTGGAAGGGCTCGCCGGTTCCCACCTGGGTGGCGGATATGGAGGCGTCGGCGGAAATCTCCGCATCGGTCCGAGACCATGCGAACGCCATGAGCAGGAGGCATACAGAGAGGCGCAAGGTCTTCACCAATCCTTCTCCACTTCCACGGGTTTGCGCTGCCGATGCTGCATCTGCTGATGTTCCGCGGCGACGGGTTGGTAACATGGATCGGATTGATGGTGGTTGTGCAAAATATTTTCACCTCGCTGTTCAATTCTCATATATTCGATTTCCACGAGGGATGGATGTATGTGTTGGGCGTAGGTGTCGCTGGCGGACTGCTCAAGCAGCAGCAGCGGCGGCTATGGCG
>DAINDC010000519.1:0-3393 GCA_036732085.1 Fibrobacterota bacterium
AAAAACTGACGGCGAGCTATTCAGCAAGCCCTACTTATAAAGAGTTCAATCCCGAGGCCAGCGTGGCCAAGTTGAACGCCACCGATCCCGAACCCTGCATCCTAAAGCTTCCCACGGGCCTGCGGCGGGATGCGCCCAAGATCGAGGCTCAGGGTGTCCAGCGCGGAGGCTTGTCCTTCATCCTGCCCATCCAAGGTCAGGGGCGTCATGCCGTGCGGCTTTTGAATACATGTGGACAGAAAGTATTCTCGACCCAGGCCATCGGACCCACCCAATTGGAAATTCCGATCGGAAAACCGGGAATCTATTATGCTGAGATTACTCCGATGAACGGAGGCGTGGAAAAGGCCGGCGCCGTGAAACCGGAAATCCGGGAAATCGATCTCCACTGACACGTTCGGCTCGGGAATCCACCCTCGCCCTTTCTTCCGATGTCAGCCCCTTTGCTTTCCTATGGCCGCGACCCTAGGACCGGCGAAAACCAACCGAACCCCTCGCCTTCAGCTTTGACTGGCTGCGTGCGCCCGAGCGCGTCGTTGATCAGGGCCTCCCCGGCCCCGCGCAGTTCGATGCGCCCGCGCCGCGGCGCCAACGCCGAGCCGTGCCCCGAGAACTTCGCCGTGTCCACGGGCGCGGTCATGGCCAGGACATACGCGAGGGTCGCCACCAATCCGGCATTGTAATCGATGCAGCCTTCGGTGAAGGAATAGCTGCCGGTTTCATCCTTGAATTGGGACGGATCCAAGGTCCCGCCCACCAGGACGCCGAACTGCCGGTTGCGCTCCGGGATGGGAGGAGCCAGTTCGGGCCCCTTATCGTCGTCGGAAAGGTAGACGTTGCGGTGGTGGGGATGCTGGGCGCTCTTGGCCCCGAAGCCTACGAGGAAGGAGAGTCCGGCCGAATTGGAACCCAGCACGTAGTCGAGGTTCTTCCAGGCGAAGGGATCGACCGTCGTGGCGCCGTTCAGCTTGCCCGCCAGGCCCGTCACGAAGGCCTGGTTCATGGGGAAGCGCAGTCGGCCCCAGGAATCGCCTATGGTGCCCACGCCGGCCCCGTTGACGCTGCCCTTGTACCGATCGGCGAGCTTCTGCAGCAGCGCGGCCTTTTCCGAAACGCCCGCTTGCGCCAGATCATAAGCGGCCAGATCATCGTTGTTGTTGTAGCACAAGGTATAGTTGTGATCGGCCACGTTGCCGGCCTTGGCCTTGGCCTCGTCCAGGAAGCCCGATTCCCCCGTGGTCCGGTACAACTCGGCGGCCGCGGCGGCGTAATCGTCCTGCCAGCGGGCATTGGCGGGATAGAACCCGCCGTCAGGCGTCCCAATCGCCCCGGGATGGACCTTCGCGAAGGCGTAACGCGCATGTTGCAGGCACAGATCGGCATAGGCGGCGTCGAACTTGCGGTAGACGCGGGCCATCACCGCCAGGGCCGCGGCGCAGAACGAGGGCATGGACGCGTCGTCGGGGTTCTTGAAGACCGGGCGCGGCTGGCCTCCGTCGGCTTTTGGCAGGGTGGCCATCTTCACCGAGGTCACCCAATGCTTATGGTCGAGGTTGCCGTCGCCTACCTGATGGTAGAACACGGATTCGCTGCGGGCGCATTTGATGAAGTAATCGGTGGCATAATGCACTTCGTCCAGGATATCGGGGATGCCGTTGGGCCCGCCCTTGCCGCCCTCCCAGGTGAAGTCCCCGCTTTTCTGGTAACCGGAATAGTCGGGGCCGTAAAAATCGTCGAAGCCCCGCGGGAATTCGGAATAGGCTTTCAAAAGCAGGTAACCGCTGTAGAACTGGGTCTGGCCGTACTTGACATGGTCGCCGCAGTCGTGCCAGCCGCCGGACAGGCTGTAATCGCCGTCGGCGTCGCCGACGAAATCCTTGCCGGACCCATGGTCCATAGTCAGCCAATTGGGGCCTTCGCCCGAACGCTGCCCGCCGTAGAAGCGCGTGGCCATCCACAACGCTTTGCGGTAATCGTCGGTCTTCAAGGCCTGGGCCGGAACGACGCGTGGAAGCAGCGCCGCTGCCAGCAGAATGGAAAAATATCGCATATGTTTAGTACCCCGCCCCGGCACGATTAGTAGCAAGCGCCCGCCGCAAGGTTGGAGGATTTTCCGCACGCCCGGGCCCAAGAACGGTATTTTCTCAAGTAGGGGCGCCAGCGGGCCGAGCCCGACCCGATCGCGGGCCATCAAAGGCCTCCCTGGGCCCTGTGTTGCGCCTAATCACGGACACGGTGGGCGTCTGGTATGGACGACATCAACTTTTGGCTTCGAATAGCCGCTGGCGCAGCCTGATTCCGAGGGTCTTTAGCGCGGCCATTCGAAAGGCGCTCCAAAACGTTTTCCCGCCGATCGGATTTCCAAAAAATATTTTCCCGCGGGCAATGGACCCAGGGACACGGTGACGCGGGAGGCGTCAACCACGGGCCTCACTGCATTCAATTTTATCCCGCGAGTTGAAAAAATTGCAGCGTGAAGCGGCGTGTTTCGAAAATCGGATGAAATGTCCACGCTGAAGTCGGATGAACTTATCCAATGGGAAGAAATCGTGATGGGATTCACGAAAGCACGGATACCAGCGGAAGCCTGGGGCTTGGCAATCACAATGGCTCCTTTTCCGAATAGCTCACCGACCTCCACCAGTTGGCTATCGGCCCAAATCATTCCGTGGACAACGGCTTGGGTTGCAGTCCCCGCCTCCGCGGCGGTCCAAGTCACTCCGTCCGGGGAGGACGTGAATCCACCGTTCGAGCCCAAGGCCACAAATTGGGACCCCGTCCAGGCTGACGTATACAAGGGCGTGGTTAATCCGGATTCCCGCTCCGTCCAAGTCACTCCATCCGGAGAGGTGGCCAATACTCCATTGTAGCCGGATACCACGAATTGGTTTTGCGCCCAGATCACGGAGAAGTAGCCGGCTGAAAATCTCATATGGTGGAATATTTGGGTCCAGGCGACGCCGTCTTGGGAAATAAAAATGGCTGGCAAATTGGTATTTCCATCCCAGCCTCCGACGGCAACCAGGGTGTTGCGGCCCCAAGCCACGGAATACAAAATGACATTGCTACCGGGAAGATTGGTTTGCAAAGACCACTTCACCGCGTCCGGGGAGGTCAGAACGCGTCTACCGCCCGTGCCGAATCCTCCCACGGCCACATACTGGTTTCCCGTCCAAGTCACGGAAAGGAGGCTCGGAACATCACTCAGGGTTTGCGAGGACCAAGCCACGCCGTCCGTCGAGGTGAGAATACAGCCTACCTCGCCCACGGCCACAAACTTTCCCCCGCCCCAAAGGACGGAGTTCAGGATGCGTGTGACGGGAGATTCTCTGGGGGTCCAGGTGATCGCATCCGGGGACGAGTAAATGGCGCCCCCGGCTCCCACCGCTATAT
>DAINDC010000520.1:0-3385 GCA_036732085.1 Fibrobacterota bacterium
GAGCAATAGGCCGGTGGCGGCGGGATCGAGAGTGCCGGCATGGCCGATCTTGGTCTTGGGGAAAGCGCGCTTGACGGGCCGGAGGGCTTGGAAGGAACTGATGCCGGCGGGCTTGTCCAGGAGCAGCACGCCCCCGGCTGGACTTGGAGCCGAGGCCGTGACGTCCCGCAGGCCCGCGCCTTGCGCGCCCGTGCCTTGCGCGCTCGCGCCCGAGTCTGGCGCTACCGCGTCGTCATTCATCTTCGGGAGGGGTGGGTTCCGTTTTTTCGCGTTTGATGTCGTTGAGGATCTGGTTGATCCGGAACCCGTGGTCCAGGTTCTTGTCCTCGACGAAGGTCAGGCGCGGGACGGTGCGCATCTTGAGGACCTTGGACAGATGGGTCCGCAGATAGGAGGCGCTATGGCTGAGGCCGGCCATGGAATCCCTTTTCTCCTTGTCGCTGCCGAGCACGGAGATGAAGACCTTGGCGAAGGCGAGGTCGGTGGTGACTTCCACGCGCGAGATGGTGACGAAACCGATGCGGACATCCGTCAGCTCTTTCAGGATCACTTCGCCGATCTCGCGTTGGATGAGATGGGCTATGCGTTCGGTTCTGCGGGTCATGGTCGGTTCGGTGCGATCTGGTAAAGGTTCTTGGGTTCGACTAGATGAGGGATTAGGGGCTAGGGTTCGGAGTGGTCTCGACTCCGTGAGGGGTTAGGGGAAGGCTCGGAATGCTTCGGGGTTGCTTGGGACTCGGTGATGCGGCAGTGAATGCCCCGCCTGATAACCCCAGCCGCCCCGCTTACTCTTCGCTTTCCCTAACCGCTAAACCCTGACCCCTGCTTCCCGTCCTACGTGAGCGCGGCGCTGAGCTTCCTGGCGACTTCGACCTTCTTGAAGAAGGCGATGACGTCCCCTTCCTGGAGATCCTTGATGCCTTCGAGCCCGATGCCGCATTCGAATCCGGCCTTGACGGTCCGGGCATCGTCCTTCTCACGCTTGAGCGAGACGACCTTGGTTTCCCCGACCTCGATGCCGTTGCGGTAGACGCGGGCCTTGAGCTCGCGTTCCACCACGCCGCTGACCACCTTGCAACCGGCCACGATGCCGACCTTGGGGATGCGGAAGATCTGGAGGATCTCGGCTTCGCCGGCGACCTCTTCCTTGATCTCCGGGGTCAGCAGGCCTTCCATGGCCAGCTTGATTTCATCGACCACCTCATAGATGATGCGGTAGTTGTTGATGGTGACGCCTTCGGCCTCGGCCAGCGCGCGTACGGCCTCGGAGGGCAGCACGTGGAAGGCGATGATGAGGGCTTCCGAAGCGGCGGCCAGATGGATATCGGCATCCTTGACGGCGCCGACGCCCTTGGAAATCACATTGACTCGGACTTCCTTCGTGGACAGCTTCTCGAGCGCGGTCGCGATGGCTTCCACCGAACCGTCCACGTCCGCCTTGATGATGACCTTGAGTTCGTGGAACTCGCCGGACTTGATTTGATCGTACAGCTGATCCAAGGTGATATGGCGCTTCTGGCGCATCTCGCGATCCTTGGCCGCGCGGCGGCGGCGGGTCGCGATTTCACGGGCCTCGCGTTCATCGGCCACGACCACGAAGGAATCGCCCGCCTGGGGCGCGCCTTCCATGCCGAGCACCTGGACCGGAGTCGAGGGGCCGGCGTCAGCGCGGGTCTTGCCGCGTTCGTCGAGCAAAGCGCGGACCTTGCCGGAGTAGATGCCGGTGACGAAGACGTCGCCGACCTTGAGGGTTCCGTTCTCCACCAGGATGGTGGCCACGGCGCCCTTGCCCTTGTCCAGGCGGGATTCGATGACGACGCCGACGGCGCCGCGATTGGGATTCGCCTTGAGTTCGAGCACTTCGGATTCGAGAGCCAGGGTTTCGAGGAGCTTGTCCATGCCCAGGCCGCTGCGGGCCGAGACTTCGACGCAAGCGTAGTTTCCGCCGTATTCTTCCACTGCCACGCCGGCTTCGGCCAGCTGGGCCTTGATCTTGGCGGGATTGGCGGTGGCCAAATCGATCTTGTTGATGGCCACCACGATTTGGCAATTGGCGTTCTTGGCCAGGGTGATGGCTTCCTTGGTCTGAGGCATGACCATGCTGTCGGCGGCGACCACCAGGAGCACCACGTCGGTGATGTCGGCGCCGCGCGAACGCATGGCGGAGAAGGCCTCATGGCCGGGAGTATCGAGGAAGCAGACCGGGCCAAAATTGGTGTTCACCTGATAGGCGCCGATATGCTGGGTGATGCCACCGGATTCGCCGGCGATGACATTGGCCTTGCGGATATAATCGAGAATCGAAGTCTTGCCGTGATCGACATGGCCCATGACGGTGATGATCGGGGCGCGCGTGATCAGGCTTTCGGCCGTATCCTGAACCTCGTTCTCGTTCATGGCATCCTGGGCGTATTCGTCCATGAGATGCGCTTCATACCCGAATTCGTCGGCGATGAGGGCGATGGTTTCGTGATCCAGGCGCTGGTTGATGGTCACCATCATGCCCATTTCCATGCACTTGGCGATGACCTGCGCGGGCATGGCGTTCATCAGGCCGGCCAATTCGCCGATGGTGACGAACTCGCCCACGTTCAGAATGCGTTTCTCCGTGCTCTGGGAAAGGTCTTCCTGTTGGCGGCCCTTCATCTGCTTCTTGCCGCCCTTGGAAAGGCTGGCCATCACCTTGGTGACGTTATTGCGCGCCTCGAGCAACTCGGCTTCGATCTGCTCCTTGGTCTTGCGCTTATGTCCGCCCGAACGGGAACGGTTCTGCGGTTGGGCGAAGGTGGTGCGTTCGCGCTCCTTCTCCTTTTCCTTCTCCTTGTCGAGGCCGCGGCGTCCGTCCTTGCCGGCGAGGCCCGCAAAGGCGTTGACGATGCCGGCTTCCTGGGCCCGCTGGGCATAGACGTCGCGGGGCGCGCCGAATCCGCCGGGGCCGCCAGGGCCTCCGGGACCGGCAGGGCCGCGATTGAATCCGCCGGGACCACCGGGACCGCCAGGGCCTCCGGGTCCGCGATTCTGATAACCTTGATATCCGCCGCCGGGCCCACCGGGACCGCCGGGTCCGCGATTGAATCCGCCGGGACCACCGGGACCGCCAGGGCCTCCGGGTCCGCGATTCTGATAACCGCCCTGGCCGCCCTGATAGCCTCCGCCACCCTGACCGCCTTGATACCCGCCACCACCGGGACCACCAGGGCCACCGGGACCGCGGTTGTATCCGCCGCCGCCCTGACCGCCCTGATAGCCGCCACCGCCGCCGGGACCGCCATCGGGCGCCTCACCGGATTGCTCGCGACGGTGAAGGGGTTGCCGCTCGCGTACGACCGCGACCTCCAGGAGGACAAGGCGCCTGTGTTCGCGGCTCGTCGCGACGTGCGTGGCG
>DAINDC010000521.1:0-3384 GCA_036732085.1 Fibrobacterota bacterium
CCATCATACTCGCGGCCGGCGGCAATAAGTTCGCGGAACAACTGCCCGCCTTCAGCGCCCTCGGCTTCGGCGCCGTAAGCGTGGGCTCGGCCACCAGCTCGCCTCGGGAGGGGAATACCTTCCGGCCCCGCATGCGCATGCTGCCGCTCGACCGGTCGATGAGCAATTCCATGGGGCTCAACAATCCCGGCATCGAAACCATCGCGCATGAGGTGGACAAGGCCCTGGGCGCTTGCCATCGCCGCAGGCTGGCCTTGGGCATCAGCGTCGCCGATACTCCGGGCGTGGAAGATGCGGATGCCAAAATCGCAGACGTGCTCGCCACCTTCCGACGCGCCTACCGCGCCGCCGATTATATCGAGCTCAATGTCAGCTGCCCCAATACCGGCCTGGAGCGCATGGACGGACAGGAGGCCTTCCTCACCGATCTGCTGCGGGAAATCATGGAAGCCCGCAAGAGCCTGGCGCCCAAGAAGGCCGTCTTCGTGAAGCTTTCGCCCGACCTGAGCGCGCATGCCCTGGACAGCAATCTCCAGATCATTTCCGATGCGGGAGTCACGGGTCTGGTCCTCTTCAATACCTTCCCCGCCGAGAAGGCCCGTTACCTGCGCATGCAGACGCCGGAGTCCGGCATCGGTCCAGTGACGGCCGCGGGCGGCAAGGGCGGCCTTTCGGGACGCATCCTCTACAAGAACACCTTGCCGGCCGTGCAATATATCCGCCGGCAATTGCCCAAGCTGACCATATTCGCCAGTGGCGGTGTCGATCATGGCTCCAAGGTTCTGGATCTGCTGGATGCCGGCGCCGAGGCCGTCCAATGCTATACCGTCCTCGCCTACCGTTGGAATGCCGTGCGTAAGATGAATCGCGAATTGCTGGACGCCATGCGCGCCCGGGGCATCCAATCCCTGGACGGTTATGCGCCGGCGGCCTGACCCGGCCCTCCGCGCCCGCGGTCCCCTTCCCCTTCCCCTGCTCCTCAGCGTCTTTCTCCTGTTCCTTTGCCTCGCATGCTTCGGCGCGGCCAATCCGGCTCCGGAGACGGCCATCAACCTGGACGGCACGCCCCAGGCGGCCGCGCGAAAGGCCTTCATCCCGGAAGTGGGGGCGGCGTATTCCATCGGCGGCGATCTGGGAATTCAGCCGGAACTTGCAGGTTACCTCGACCTGCCCAATAGCTGGCAGGCGGGCTTCCGGGCGCGCAGCATCCTGGAAAAATCCCGGACCAGCTACGATTACCTGCCGCAGGTGAGCCTGGAACTCCGGAAATTATGGCTGGGAGACGAAGGCGGCGATCCCGTGAGCAACTCGGAATATTTCTCCCTGTCCCTGGGAGGTTACCTCGCGTACAGCTTCAACGGACGCAAGACCTGGATCAACCCGTTGGGCGCCCTCGCGCTCGGAAAATACTGGATGCCCTTCGAGAACCAGCCTTATGGCCTGGACCTGTCGCTGGAATTATCGCGCCTCATCACCGGGCACCTGCTGGGCCGCTCCCAACTGGTGTACATCACCACCGGCCTCAGACTGTTCTACGTTCTGCCCTGACCCCCGGAGTCAATGCCCCCTGGCGACAGCTCCTCAGGCACGTCCTACGTTCAATGTCCCCTGGCAATTGCCGCTTGGTAGACGCGGTCCACGCCCACCGCGAAAGCCGCGTCCCGATAATTGATGCCGTGCTTCTTCGCCGCCTGGGTGACGCCCAATAAGGCCGCGGACATGAACTTGTCGAGCTCGAGCTTGCTTTCGGCGCGCTCCCAATGGTGCATCTGGATGTTCTGGGCCCATTCGAAATAGGAGCCCACCACGCCGCCGGCATTGGCCAGGATGTCCGGGACGATGATGACGCCCTGCTTGTTCAGGTAGTCGTCGGCTTCGGGAGTGATGGGGCCGTTCGCGCCCTCGATGATATAGCGCGCCTTGACCTTGTCCATATTGCCCACATGGAACACATGCCCCAGGGCCGCGGGCACCAGGATATCGCAATCCAGTCCCAGGATATCCACTTCCTGCCGGCTCGCGAACTCGCCTTGCGGGAAGCCGGCCAAGGTATGCTTGGCCTCCATATGGATCATCAGCTTTTCCACGTCCAGGCCCTTGCGATCGATGAGCACGCCGCCGAAGTCGCTGACGGCGATCACCTTGGCGCTCATGCGGTGCAGATGCAAGGCGGCGAAGCTTCCCACATTGCCGAAGCCTTGCACCGCGACGGTCTTGCCGCTCAGGAATTCCTTGCGCTCTTCCAGGATACGGCGCGTGATCATCGCGACGCCCAAGCCGGTCGCATCCAGGCGATCGGGTGTGCCTTCCAAGGTCACGGGCTTGCCGGTTACGATGGCGGGCGAATAGCCGTTGATCTGTCCGTAGGCATCCATCATCCAACCCATGGTCTTGGGATTGGTTCCCATATCCGGGGCCATGATGTCCTTATACGGGCCGATCATGTTCTTGACGCTGACGACGAATCGGCGCGTGAGCGCCTGCAATTCCCGATCGGACATCTTGGTGGGATCCACGCTGATGCCGCCCTTGGCGCCTCCGAAGGGGATATTGACGATGGCGCATTTCCAGGTCATGAGCGAAGCCAGGGCCTTGACCTCGTCGAGGTCGACCTCGGGATGGTACCGGACCCCGCCCTTGTAAGGCCCGCGCACGCCGTTATGCTGCACGCGATAGCCTTCGAAGACCTGCAGATCGCCTTTATCATCGATGATGGGAAGCGAAACCTTGGTCTCGCGCCAGCAGGTGGTGAGCAGGCGGCGGTAGTTTTCCTTGATGCCGAGCAGCTCCGAAGCACGGGTGACTCGGTTGTTTACGGCTCCGAACGGGGTCATTTTGGGAGTGGGTTGGATCATAGGTCCTTCCATGGTGTCCATCGCCCCGGAATCACGTCGAAGCGCGGGGTTTCCCATATTATACAACATGACCGCTTTGTCAGCAGGTGTTTGGGCTTGTTTAGGGTTTGGAGGGATATGGGGTTGGATGTCATTCCTTTTTGAATAAACATTGGGTGAACGGTCCCCCTGCCCTGAATGCACGGGCCCAGGGGTGATTCCCGTTCCCGGACAGGTTTCCTAGTTTGAAGGCGTTCTGATACGCATTCTCCAGCGCCTCGAAGCGGCCGAATCCTTTCGCACCCAAGTTCAATTGGACAAGGGCCATACCGGCATATTCCCCCTCGCGAAACCCGACCTGCAGATGAAGCTGTTCGGCTTTCCGTTGTGGACCTCCGCAGGTCTTCCCGTCGAGGATAGATATTTCTTCAAGTATTACGCCGAAGGGTTTGGGATGGTGATGATGATGCAGATTTCCGAACCACACCGGGTTGCACCGGGGCAGGTGTCGAAATCAGTGCTGATGCCAGCCTAAGGGTATGCCTAACTC
>DAINDC010000522.1:0-1856 GCA_036732085.1 Fibrobacterota bacterium
CTCTATCACCAGATGGACTTCACCCGCTTGCATCTCCTGAATGAGGCACTGATTATTTCCAATCGGACCTTGCCCAGCCCGATCGACTCCGCCGCCACCCAAACTTGGGGCGTATCGTCGATGTTACGCTTCGACCATTCCGCCCATTGGGGTTATTTCTTCCGCTATGAATTCCTGGATCCCAGCGATGGGTACTACCCGGACGACAATCTCCAGATGTTCACCTTGGGAGCGATCCTCAAACCTTCGCCGGTGGCCTATCCGGGCCTGAAGATCACCGGAGAATATGTGCGCTCCTTGGAGGAAGGCGCGCGCAATACCATTCCCGACGACAACCTCTACGTCCAACTGCAGATGGCCTTCTAGTCCTCTGAACTTCTCCAGGCCCGATAGGTCCGGGCATCCAGGTTGCCGGTCGCTCTGCCCTTGTATGCGCCCGTAGCGGCCAATTCCTTTTGCAACCGCTTGACCTCTTCGCCGGTGGATCCATACACCAGATTCTTTCGGGAGCCTTTGCCTCCACCTTCGCCCACAGCCGACATGGCCGCCGGGAAGGGCAATAGGAGGATGGGAAAGCGGCGCTGGTCCGCGGCGTAAAGGAGATCATGGAAGATCTTCCAGGGACCTTGATCCGCTTGCGGCGAATCATGGCGATGGCAATGCGGGATTCCGGCGACGACCAGGCAGCCCGCGCTGGAGAAGCCGGGTTCGATACCCGCGAGGTTCCAGCCGCAGTGCAGGTTATCATAGGGGTTACCGTAAAAAAGCGGGGAGGAAGGCGTATAAGGAACGCCCGTCAGGCTTCGCCGATAGAAACGGTTCGCGGTCTGGCGCAGGGCCTGATGGCCGTTGATCTTTCCCTGGAGATGTTCGCCCTTGGTGAGATCGGTGTAAAAGCCGGGCTCCAACTGGTTGGTTCCCTTGCCTTGGAGGCGGCCCTTGCGCGCGGCGGCTTTCTCGACATTGGCCTTCTGAGGCACGGTGGAACCCACCGCAGCGAAGAGTCGCTTGCCGGCACGATCCCAGATTCCCAAGGTGCAATGCATATGCACGTAATCGACCGGCATCGGTCGGAGTTCAATGCGTTGGCCCCAACCCGGCATTTTCCTGGCTGGCACGCAACCCCGGAAGGCGAACAGGAGGAGCCCCTCTCCAAGGGGCACATGGAAGGCCTGGAAGATTTTTTCCAGGGAGGCATGTGACAGTACCAATGGGGTTTTCCGCTGCGCCCGATCGGATCGGGAAGGTATTTGCTTAAGGTTCCGCATAATCTGCTTAAAGCTCGCCGTCTAAAATAGTTAAAACCCCCATCTGGATTCCGATCCCAGCTTGGCATATCGGCGGTCCAATATACAACCGCAACAACCGGCAACCCCGGCGACCGGCAGCCCCGGGTCCCTGGTCTCAGGTTGCGACAAGTGTTTCAAAGCGTTGTCGCAATTTTCGGCCGCTTTCTGATCCGAAAGCGATCGGCAACCCTGGCTTTCCGGAAGGGTAACCGCCTGCCGTTGGTTTTTCCCCTCTTTCCCCTTTCCGGTTGCGGGTGGCATGGCCGTTGCTTTTTCAAAGGGCAGGAAATTTTTCACTCATCTCCCATCAGAAGGAACAAGCCCATGCAAAATGGAATCGTCTACAACTCCGCGAACTGGCTCGATCAATTCCTTAACGATTTCGACAAGGTCCTGGGCGGTAACGCCAAGGGTTCTTTGAACCCCGGTTCCTTGAACCCCGGTTCCGGTTCCCTGAATGCCGCCTCCTTCAAACCCACGGTGGATATCCTCGAGGAGAAGGAAGACTATGTTCTGCGGGCGGAGCTTCCGGGCGTACCCAAGGAGAGCATCAAGGTGGGGGTCAAG
>DAINDC010000522.1:1902-3372 GCA_036732085.1 Fibrobacterota bacterium
ATGCGGATGCGCGTAGCGGCGAATACCGACACGTGGAATCGGCTTACGGGACCTTCACGAGATCCTTCGAGCTGCCCCGGAACGTTTCCGGCGAGGCCATCAAGGCCGAATACCAGAATGGCGTGCTGACGCTCAGGATTCCCAAGGCCAAGGAAGCCTTGTCGCGGACCATCGAGATCCGATAATAAGCCTCGCACCTTCCGGCCGCTTCTTGCGGTCGCTCCTTCCGGTCGCTCCTTCCGGTAGTAAAGGCGGCGGGTCTATAAGCATGGACAAAGCCCTCCGACAAAAGTCGGGGGGGTTTTGGAAGACCCGTAACCTAGAGGTAACCCCGGGTGGACAACAAGTCCATGATCCGATCCACGCTCTCTTCCACCGATTCCTGATCGGAATGCACGGTGAGATCCGGATGGTCCGGCGATTCATAGGGTGAAGAAATGCCCGTGAACAAAGGGATCTCGCCCTTGCGGGCCTTGGAGTAGAGCCCTTTCGGATCGCGCGTCTCGCAAACCGCCAGCGGGGTGTCGACGAAGATCTCCAGGAAGTCCGGGCCGATCAAGGAACGTGCGACTTCGCGCTCATGGCGGAAAGGCGAAATGAAGGAGACCAGGGTCAGTACATTGGCGTCCCAGAGCAAGCGCGCGACATGGGCGACGCGGCGGTTGTTCTCCTTGCGGTCCTCTTCCGAAAACCCGAGATCGGCGCTCAACCCGAGGCGCACATTGTCGCCGTCGAGGAGATAGGAAAGCCGCCCGGCCTTATTGAGGCGGGCTTCCAGGGCATTGGCGATGGTGGATTTGCCGCTGCCGGAAAGTCCCGTGAACCAGAGCACGGCGCTTTTCCGACCGCAGATGGCGATGCGCTCCTCCCGGGTAACGGAAGTGTGGTGCCAGACTACGTTTTCGGTTTTCTTTTCGGCCATAGGTTCAATCTAATTTTTAAACGGAACCCTGTTTCTGCAACCGCGCCAAGGCTTCCGAGACGATGCCTTCCAGCGCTCCGGAGGCTTCCTCCGCATCGGCCGGGGACTCCAACTGAATCAAGGCATGCGGCGCCACCAAGGTCTCCAAGGTCTTCACGTCCTGGGAATCCAGTCCCTTGGCGGAGGCCACTACCACCAGGCCCGCATCGAGCAGGAGGGAAGCGGCCTCACCCAATTTGGAGGCGGGAACCGAAATGCCCCAGGCGGATTCGCCGCGCGGGGCTTCCGCCGAGGTTCCGTTCGCGCCATGCGCCGCATCGGCGGGGACCGAGTCTTCGACCCCAATGAAAAAAGCATGCTTGCCCGATGCCAGGAGCTTGGCTTCCAGGGCCTTGGCCGCTTTCGCCGGTTCGCGGCCGGGTCCGCCGGAGAACAGGACCAGGGCGGTGACAGCCAGCAGCATCGTCCCCGCACGGTGGCTGGTACGCTGGCGCCGCGCACGCGCGCGCACGATGATCTCGATGCGGTGGCGCTGCTCCGCGCGGCTG
>DAINDC010000523.1:0-565 GCA_036732085.1 Fibrobacterota bacterium
ATTCATGATGGACCAGATGATCCTCCGGGGTAGCTCCTGCGTTACTCCGTCCGGGCATGCGCGGCCGACCTACCGGAATTTCTTTCCGGCCGCAACGCGTTGGCAATTCAGCGGCATCCGGCTGGCGGAGGATATCTGAAAAAACCGATTGCCGGATCCCCGTCCCAGGGATCCCAGGCCCTGCCGCTTGGGGCCGCAAACCCGGAAACCCGCAGCCTGCTCGAGCACGTGGTGGCGGGCCTTTCCCAGCGGCCCAAGCGGCTTCCCAGCAGCCTCCTATATGATTCGGAAGGCAGCCGGATCTTCGAGGAGATCATGGCCCTGCCGGAATATTATCCCACCCGCTGCGAGACCGGGATCCTGCTCCGGGACCGGCAAGGCATTCTGGATGCGATGAATGCAGGGCCGGACGAAGGCGCGAGCCCCTTCCAGTTGGTGGATTTGGGCGCGGGCAATGGCGCGAAGACCAGGATCCTGCTCGAATATTTCCAAGGCCGGGGAGCGGTAAGCGCCTATGTTCCGATCGATATATCCGCTTCGGCGCTGGCGGGCTTGGCGTGGAAAA
>DAINDC010000523.1:575-3359 GCA_036732085.1 Fibrobacterota bacterium
GCGCTTGGCTCTGCCCGGGCTCCCGGTGGAACCCATCATCGGCGAGTACTTCCCGGCTTTGGAACAGTTGGGAAAACGATCGCCCGGACGCAAGCTCGTTCTTTTTCTCGGATCCACAATCGGCAATTTCGATCGGCGGGAGATGGTGGGGTTCCTACAGGGTTTGCGGCAGGTCCTGAATCCGGGAGACGGGCTGCTGATCGGCTTCGATCTGCGCAAGGAACCGCAGCGAATCCTCCGGGCCTATGACGACCCCGCGGGCGTGACCTCCCGTTTCAACCTGAATTTACTCGCGCGCATCAATCGGGAATGGGGCGGAGAATTCCCCCTGCCCCAATTCCAACATCATGTGGTTTACGATCCCCAAGAAGGAGTCGCCCGCAGCTATCTGGTTTCCCGCCGCGATCAGACCGTCCACATCCGGCAAGCCGGAGCCGCTTTTTCCTTCCAGGCCTGGGAGTCCATCCATACCGAAAGCTCCTTCAAATTCAGCCCCGGCGAAACCTCTGAATTGGCTCTGGAAAGCGGTTTTTTGGAATCGGCCTTGTTTTGGGATGCCGACGGTTACTTTCAAGATTCCTTCTGGCGTTCCACCACCCGGTAAACGCCGGATAGGGATGATTTTTAACGAAACCCCTTCTTAATTGTTTTGACCCCTTTTCTTATTAAATTTGACGGGGGTTCCGGCCATTGGGGGCGGAATTTTTACATTCTGTGGGATCGAGCTCTGGAAAGGCATTGACAGATGGTAAAAAAGGCGGTTTACGGGTCCGAAACCCGAAGCTGGCTCCTGAAGCGATTTGCGATGGGCACCATAAACTATTGGTTTGCCTTTATCGCTGACGCATCCAGTGCGCTCTTCTTCCTTATATGGGAATTCCTGGCGCGGCCCAGGCATCCGATTTTGGTGGGAACCGCCATGGTTGGGGGATACATGCTATGGACTTTGACCGAATACATCTTCCATCGGTGGGTTTACCATCAAGAGGAGGGGATATTCAGTGAAGGTCATCGCATTCATCATACCGAAGCCATGGTCCTCATCGCCATGCCCTGGGCCGTGACCACCATTACCGTATTCGGGCTTTGGTATTTTTTGTCAGTGACACTCAAAGTCCCCTATTTTTCAGGCGCCTTGGCGGGTTGGCTGGCCGGATTCGTCTTCTATTCCGTGGTTCACCATAGCCATCACCATTGGAATCTGAGCAACACCTGGTTCCGCAAGCTGAAAGCTTATCATCGCATCCACCATCATTTCCCGAACTTCAACTATGGCGTGACCATGCGTTTTTGGGACCTCGTTTTCGGCACCCGCTATCGCAAAGCCGCGCATGAACCGATGCCAGGCTCCCATCTCACCGAACCGGGTCATGACGCCGCGGAAGACTCCGAGGAATCCCGTATGGATTTTGGGCTCGCTCTGAAATTCTAAGGGAAGCGGGCCGTATGCCTGACTCCAAGACCCTGGGGTTGTAAGCTCGCGGAGTTGCAACCGCGTAAGCCTCCTCTCCCACCAACGGAAATAAAAGACGATATTTAGGCAGGCGCGCTTGGGAATGCGGGCTCAAGAAAGCGCGCTTAAGATTGCGCGCATTAAGAATGAGAATGCGGCGGCGCTTTTTTTATCGGCCCTTTCCAACCCAAGGCCATGAGCGCTTCCGCCAAAAGGAAGAGCGGAGCGGTGAATACCGCCTGGGTGAAATTATCCACCAGGGCCGGTCGCCGTCCCTCGATGAAATGGCCGAGCAATTGGAGCAGCACGCCGGCCAGGAAGGTGGCGGCGAATGCCAGCAGGGATTCCCGGAAGGGTAACCTTGAAATCCGATCGGCCCCCAGGCATATCGGAACCATGATCAAGGTCATTATCGTTGCCAAAAGCGGCGTTAAGAGGAAATAATAGATGAGGGTGGAAAAAACGAAAGCCATGGCCAAGGTCAGACGATGACCGTAAGGCGCCATGCCCAGCCATCCCATGGGGATAAGAATGGAAAACGTGACCAATGGTACGCCGAAGCAATGCGTGGCCTTGCATCCCCAAGTGCGGTGGTAGCCTTGGTAAAAACCCAACTGCTGCGCCAGCGTCTTCATTGCCATAATATACTTCTCCGGGCCTTGGTATTAACCGGTCTCCTCGCGACCTCGATCCTGAGCATGGGCATGGTGGATCCGGCGACGGATTTCGCCTTCCTGGAGTTCGAGCCCTATCCCAGTTTCACGGGCAAGGCTCCGGCCGAGACCAGCCAGCACCGGTTCTGGCGCCTCGCGGGCCAGATGGCCTTTCCCGCCGGAAAAATCGGAGACCACCAGCTTTTCGGGTCTTTCAAGTCCACCTTCATCGATCGGGACATCGTCTACCACGACACCTTGCTCAACGACGGGATCCTGAAGCGGTTTTGGCTGAGCGGGGGTGGCATGCTTTCGGATTCGCCCAAGCAAAGCTCCATGGTGCTGGCCGGGCTGGGCGTGAACAGCGACTTCGCGGATCTGGGCCTGATGGATTTCAATACCGAATGGATCTATGTCCAGTCCTTCAAGGTCAATGCCGATTTCAACTGGGGATTGGGCCTGGATGTCCAGCAGTATTTCCACAAGTACCAGCCGTACCCGCTCATCTTCGTCGACTGGAAAATCACGCCCTGGACCAAGCTGAAATGGGATGCGGACTTCATCGAGATGCGGCACTTTCTGACGCCGTTCCTTTGCATGACCGGCGGCGTGCGCTTCAACCTGGAATTCTTCGCCCTCAAGCAGGATGCGACCTACGAATACAATAGCATGGGCTTG
>DAINDC010000524.1:0-3356 GCA_036732085.1 Fibrobacterota bacterium
GGGGCTGGGGAACCTGGCGATTGACGGACAACAGGGTTCGATTTACCTATGCGCCTTCGGGCGCATCGATCCAAAAAAACCATTTACAGAAAATTTTTGGAACCCAATTGAGATTGAAGAGAAATGCCGGGCATGCTCCCACCAGTTTTTGAAAGGGACGAAACATAGGGGCGATTGCCGCGGGGTTTTTTGCGGATCCGATTAAAAGAATCGCCTTCGGTTTTTTCAGGGTCGCAAGCTTTTGGGCAACCACTCCCCCGAAGGAAATCCCTATCCAGATGGAATTCGGTTCGATTATGTTTTCATTTTGCATGGCAGTTAGAAAATCACTCCAGTTCGAAGCAATTGTCTTTGGCCAGCGAATCCAAATTTGTTCAATTCCGGCCACGGCATGATGATTCGCCAGGGATTCATCAGCGCCTAATCCAGGAAAAAAATAGGCCTTCACCAAAATGTGCCGCTTCGTTTGGGTGCGTAGGACTAAAAAACTTATTAAGATGGGGACCGGAAGATTTGCCCGAAATCGTCGAAATACCCACTCCCCCTCTTTCCAAACAGTTGAAAACAGCCAATCTTGCCAGCGCACCGCATTCCATCGCCCTATATTACGGTCTATCACAGAGTTTCGAAAGTCAGAGGGGGCGAGTCGAATGCGCATTTTTAAATGGGCAATTCTTACGGTATTTGTCGGCATGGCATCGAGCCAACCGGCCACGGTCACGCTGCGGGCCAAGCTGCGGGATTTCAAGGATTACGTCGCGACCGATGCGACCACGCATCCTGATTTTGAAAACGACGCCTACCTGGGATGCGGTGGTGAAAACCTGGGGTATGTGAAGAACACCATCGGGCTCACCGACCCGGTCGATACGTCTTTGTTCCGAGGCGATAATCGGGATCCCATCCTCCAGACGTTGAACAATCCCTTGACGAGCAAGCCGTGCTTTACCGGGATCGATAAATTCCATGACTGGTACAACGATGTCCCCTCGGTCAACCGCAGCTTTTATACCGACCTCGTTCTCACGCGCAATGCCCAAGGCGTTTATATCTATAACAACGACACGTTCCTCCCGCTCAATGCCGGCGCGGGCTATCAGAAATTCCACCCTACCGATCCGGACCCGTTCGGTCCCCGTCCGGAAATCAACCCCACCGACGTTTGGGGTTTCACCATGGAATTGCATACGCAATTCACCTACACGGCCGGCAAGGGGCAGGTCTTTTCCTTCAAAGGCGACGACGATGTCTGGGTGTTCATCAACGATCAGCTGGCTATCGATCTCGGAGGATTGCATTCGGCCCTCTCGGCGACGGTGAATCTCGACACCAAGGCCGCGTCCTTGGGGCTCGTGGATGGCGCGAGTTACCCGCTGGATTTTTTCTTCGCGGAGCGCCATTCCACCGGATCGCATTGCCAGATCACCACCAGCCTGCAATTGCTGCAAAAGCCCGCGCTTCCCGTTCCCGTGGCCACCCCGGCGGGGCAATCTTTTCAGGGGTCCCTGCCAGTGGCGCTGAGCGTGCCCGGGCACCCGGAGGCGCAAATCCGCTATACCGTGGACGGCAGCGAGCCTACGGAGACGAGTCCCTTGTATGGCTCCGCAGTCACTGTGGCAGCCACGACCACGCTGAAGGCCAAGGGTTTCCAGGTGGACTACGCCGACTCCCCCGTAATGACCGAGGTGTACACTTTGCAGCCGCAGGTCTTGCCCCCGCCGCTCGCCGATCCGACGAGCCGTCACTTCACCGATTCCCTCGCGGTGCGCTTGTCCGTGCCGGGTCATCCGGACGCGCAAATCCGCTACACCGTGGACGGCAGCGAGCCCACGGCCAAGAGCCCATTGTATAACGCAGGCATCAACCTCACGGCGACGACCACGCTGAAGGCCAAGGCCTTCCAAGCGACCTTCGTCGAATCGACCGTAATGACGGAAGTGTATACGCGTGATCCCCGGACCCTGCCCACGCCGGTCGCCAGTCTCCCCGGGAGTAACTTTAAAGATACCCTAAGGGCAAGCCTTTCCGTTCCCGGCCAACCCGATGCGCAAATCCATTATACCCTGGATGGCTCCAATCCCACGGCGGCCAGCCCCGTGTATACGGGTCCGATCGTCCTGACGGGCAATGCCACGGTGAAAGCCATCGCGGTGAAAACCGGCTGGATTCAAAGCGGTGTGATGACGGAAACCTACACGCTGATCGTGCCTCCCAATGCGGTTTCCCTGCATGTGGAACGGGCCGTGACCGAAACGCAATCCGGAAACGGAATCCAGTCCATGCCGGGTCTGAAGCGTCCCGTCGCATTGATCACTTTGGACCGGGGCATTGCCCGTTGCCTGGCCTGCCCGGCCGGATCGGAGAGCGTCGTCTTGGGACCGGGCCAATTCCCGGAATGGGTGACCGTGAGCCGCGATCCTTTCCATTATCAATTTCAGATTTACGACAATATCGGCAATTTCGTGGTGGAGCAAAGCGGAGAAGTGAGCCGGGAAGTCTTGAACCAAACGCTCGGCGATTCCGCCGGATACCATGCCCTGCGCTTCCGCTGGATTCCCGTCGCGGCGGACGGGCAGTTGATCGGCACCGGGGCATATATTTTGAGGGCGAACGTCATCTCCCAGGCTCTGGATGCGCGCAACGTCCCCATCGGGGTGGCGACGGAGGCGAGCCTGCTGAAGACCCTGGGCTTCGTGCGCCGGAAGTGAGGCCGACGGTTTCCACCTCCCGCAGGGATTTTTTCGTCAAGACCAGGTAACGGCGCCGCTACCCGGCAATGGGTCTTGACCTTACCGTATCCCCTGCGCTACCCGCTGGCATTCGACGCCCGACATCTGAGTCGTGTGCTGTGGCTTTTCACCGACACGGTCAGCGCGTGGTATGGCCGGCATCACCCCGGCAGCAAGACCGGCTCGGTCACGGTCATCCAACGCGCCTCCTCCGACCTTCGCCTCAACCCGCACTTCCACACCCTGTTCCTGGACGGCGTCTACGTGCCTACGCAGCAGCCCGAGACACCGGATGCCGAATCACCTGCACCCCTCTTCCATCCCGCTCCCAAGCCCACCCAGGAGGATATCGAGTTTGTCGTGCAACGGGCCCGACGGTGAAACACCGTTTCGCACCCGCATTCTGCGTTACCTGGAAAAGCGCGGCGTCATCACCTTCGCCGCCGCTCCTGGGGATGATGAAGTGAACGCGGTCCTGGGCGAAGGCTTCGGTGAATCCGACCCCGCGCACTCGACCTTGCTTCACGCCGCGACCTCTGGCTCGCCTCCCGCCGGACCCGCGGTGAAGCGGTCCCCCGTGCGCATGCTGCGCGAGGCCGATACCGACCCGGAACCGAAGGGTTACCT
>DAINDC010000525.1:0-3340 GCA_036732085.1 Fibrobacterota bacterium
AACTGTAAATGTTATTTATTGACACTACCTTAGTATTGTAAAGGGTTGATCACTCGCATCGTTTTCGGTCTTTTTTTTCGTATAATCCTCCACCCTGATCTTGGCTTGGCTGGTTACGTAATTGCCGAAAACGGTGGTATCGGTCGGGACAATCCAAGTCGTGTCTATACGCGGCGATCCGCTCCAGTGGACGGTATTGTGCGCGCCCCACACCGGCATATCGAACGATTTGCCGCCGTCAAGCGAGAACCACAAGCTGACGAAATAGGTTGTATCCGGCCGGTTCCGGTATTCGAACGAAACCGGGATGGTGTCGCCCGCATGGTAGATCCCGCCGCCGTTCGGCGCCAGCAGGACCAGCCGTTCCAAATCGGTGGTAAAGTTCGCGACGGCCGACCAGGCGCTTGCACCGGCGCTGTTCTTCGCCTTCACCCGCCAGTAATACGGGGTGTTGTTTGCGAGAAAACCTGAAACGGTGAACGAATCCCGCGCAACCGTTGAATCGTTGACAATCGCGCTGTCGAAGGCCGCGTCCGCCGAGAGTTGCACCGTATATGACGTCGCGCCAACGGAAGCGCTCCAGGTGAGCGTCGGCTTAATCGCCACCGCAACGGCGGACGCGGTTGGGGAAAGCAGTTTCGGTACCTCCGGCGCCTGAGGAGATTTCGGCTCGCTGCCGTTGTCGTTATTGCAGGCGGAAAGGCAGACGGAAAGCGCGCACAACAGTAATGCAAAAGTAGTGAATTTCACTATTGCGCTTATCGTAGTATCCGGGTATTTCATGTTATTTCTCCTGCACCGGAACACGTTCGGGCGCGGCGCCGGGCGTCTTGAAAATATAGATTCCGGCGGGAACCGGACCGATGCGCCGCGGGTCGGTGGCCGAGCCCTTGGCATCGAAAATCACGGCGCCGGGTCTGGCCGCGAGCTTTGCAAGCCACGCCGCCGATATTTTGCTCCCAGGAAGCCCGGAGTGGTTGGAGCCGGTCCGGCCCAGCGTCCCTTCCGCGCCTACCGGCGCGACCCACAGGTCGGGAAAGAACATCACCATGCTCCCCGTATCGCTCACGACGATGTTCGCGCTCGAGGCGCGTTTGGACCAACTGCGGATCCATGCCCATTGGTTGGAACTGTTTTCGCCCTGGCTCATGAAGTATTCCAACTGGTTCGACCACGAAAACTCCCGTTGCGGATAAGGTCCGATTCTCGGGAGCTCCTCGATATGGTTCCCATTCGTATCGGAAATGGTGCCGGGCACCAGATGGGTCCACATCTCCCCAACCGATTTAGGATGGAGATCGGGGATATTGGTCAACTGGCACATATCGTCCTTATCGGCGATCAACTTCGTGACGACGCCGGTTTTCAGGTTCTTCAGCAGCGGACGGTGCCCTCCGCCGCAGCACCTTTGATTGGCCAGGTAGTCGATGTAAGTCAGCCAATCGCCGTTGATGCCGACGCAGGTATAGCCCTCCCCGGAGGGCGGCGTGCTGACCAGCACTTCGGTGGCCCCGGGAGTATTGTCCGTATGGATTGCCGTGCGAACGACCGTTTTGCCTGTGCTGTATACGATTGCGCTGTCGTTGTCCCAATCACCCCAGATCATGTCGCAGCATGGACTGGCTTTTGCGATGCGTTTGAAATTCGTACCGTCTTCGTTGAGCACATTGACGCTATCGTAGTTCTGGATCATTATTCTTTTACCGCTGGGCGACCAGCGAAAGCAGGCGCTCCCGAAAACAGTCTTATACGCTTCCACGTCGTACTTCGCGATTTGCTTTGTCTCGCCGGCGACCAGATCCAGCACGCATATCCTGCCCTGCGGCGCGGTGTCTCCGTAAACGATTTTACCCGTCATACCGGGGGCGAACGAGGCCCACCGCGCAGCGGCCTGCTTCGGCGTGGTCGCGTTTGCCGCGGCGACAAGACCCAAGACTACCGGTAATTGCCACAATAATTTCATAACCACGGTCCTCCTGCTGAATTATATAGAGCCCCTAACTTCATGGGGGCTCGACTGCGGCCGGCTGCGCGGCCTCGTTACTTCGCCCCCATAAAGTTAGGGGCTCTTAAGGATTTTTTGAGCCTTCCCGCTCTTTTCCTCGACAATGAAATAGACGCCTTCTGGATAAACCCTTGACCTCTCCGCGTTTTCCAATCCACGTCCGTCGGTCAAACCGATGAACCGTCCGCGATGGTCGAAAATCCTGTAATTGGAATCTGATTTGAGCGCCGGCGGCCGGTGCGAATTGGATCCGATGATAAACGTCGCCCCGATCGTATCGACCGGAACCGAAGCCGGCATAAAACCGGAAAAAGCCGAAATGTCGGAGCTGTCCCGGTATTGCGCGTACCCCGTCTGCCAGGCGACGAGATTTTCGTTGGTATACCAGGACATTCCCATCAGATTGAAGCGGATGCTGAAGGGGGCGACCCGGTTTGTAAAGGCGGACCAGTTATTCGTGGCCGTCCATCCGATTTCCGCCTCCGCGACGGTGCGCGGAAACAACTGCCGGTCGTCGCTCGCGGCGATGACTTTATCGCCCCAGAGACACCCTTCCACGCCCGGGTGGGAATTGGGGCCGGTAATCTGCGGAGAAGCCCCGTACACGTCCTGAAGCGTGACTTGCGATACGCACCACGAATAGGCGCCGGTGTCCGCCGCTCGGTTGTTCTGGTCCCAGTACATCGTGCTGCACCAGGAATAAACGGAGCCGGGACGGTCACTGCTCTGGTGCCAGGCCTGCACCTGTTGATCCGACGCGATGCCGTACATGTCGTCCCATCCGGTCATCTTTTTCCCCAGCCCGTGGATAATCTGCTCCATGCGTTTGACGAATGCGGTATAACCGGTTTTCGAGCAATTATTGGTTTCATCGCCGCCGATATGGAAATATTCGCTGGGGAATATCGGCGCCAGTTCGGTCCATACCTTGCGGGCGAAGGTATCGACCACCGCCGTGATCCCATTATTGATATCCAAACAGCTTTGCCCGACAGTGAAACCCGTATAGACTTGGGTATGGCTCCACGAACCGCTCGTTCCCAGTTCATTGTATGAGGCTATGGCCGCCTGGATATGGCCGGGCATGTCGATTTCCGGCATAACGGTGATCTTCCGGGCCGCGGCGTAGGCGACCAGCGCTTTCATCTCGTCCTGCGTGTAGTACCACCGTGTCCCGCTCGGCGGATGATCTCCGCCGACCTGGGTGGCTGCGCCTACGGTTATCAGATTCGGGTAGCTCTTGATCTCGATGCGCCATCCCTGGTCGTCGGTGAGGTGAAGATGCAATACATTGAGCTTTAAAAGGTAACCATACGGTGAACCCCGTATTGAGTT
>DAINDC010000526.1:0-3340 GCA_036732085.1 Fibrobacterota bacterium
CCTTAAGCGCGCGGGCTTGGATTCCCTGCCGGGCGGCGGCGCCGAGATTTTCGATCCCGAGGTCCGCAAGCGCATCGCCGGGGGCAAGGCTCCGGCCCATACCTGGCTGGAAGTGCACGAGGCTGCCCATCGTATCGGGCTCCTGTCCAATGCCACCATGCTTTATGGTCATGTCGAGCAATACCGGCATCGCCTCGATCATATGACGCGCCTGCGTGATCTCCAGGACCGCACCGGCGGCTTCAAATCCTTCATCCCGCTGCGCTACCGCAACGAGTCCAATGCCATGAGCCATATCCAGGAAGTGGGCATCGAAGAGGACATGCGCAACTATGCGGTGGCGCGCCTGTTCCTCGACAATATCCCGCACCTAAAGGCCTATTGGGTGATGCTGGGGCTGGACCTGGCTTCGGAGGCCCTAAACTACGGGGTGGACGATCTGGACGGTACCGTGGATGATACCACCCGCATCTATTCCATGGCCGGCGGCATGGCCCATCCGGCCGTGACCTCGGAGGAACTGCGCGGGCGGATCCGCGCGCAGGGCCGGACTCCCAGGGAACGGAATTCCGAGTACGGGAAGATTCCCGTTCAGGAATAACGGTCGTTGAACCAGGGCTCGGCGGTATTGGAATAACCGCGCAGCTCCCAGAAGCCCAATAGATCCTGGGGCAGGAACAGGATCTCCTTGATCCATTTCGCACCCTTCCAGGCCCATTTCCGCGGGGTGATCATGCGCACCGGACCGCCATGTTCCTTGGGCAGATCGATCCCTTCCCAGGTATGCACCAGCAGGACATCGTCATCCATGCATTCTTCCAAGGCGAGGTTGGTGGAGTAACCGTCATAAGACTTGATATGCACATGGGTGGCCGTGGCCTTGACCATGGCGAGCTCGGCCAAGGTCCGGAAGCGGACGCCGCCCCAATGGTTATCCATGCGGCTCCAGGACGTAACGCAATGGAAGTCGGAAACATCCTCCACTTGGGGAAGGGCCATAAAACTTTTCCAGTCGAGCACGGTGGGCTTTTCCACGTAACCCTTCAGCGTGAGTTCCCAGAGGTCGCGGGGGATGGCCGGCTGCACGCCCAAATCCAGGACGGGCCAGTTCTTGACCTCATGCTGACCGGGAGGCAGTTGGGGCATGCCATGACGATTGGGAGGGCCGCTGCCCTGGATCTCCCCATCGGCGGAGCGGCCGCCGGCGAGCAGACCTTTTTGCGCGACCCGGATCTTGCCGCGGATCCGGGCTTGATTGAACTCGTTGGTTTCTTCCATAGGAGCTCCCGTGGTGACGAAGGTTGGTTCCGCTTTGTCCCAGTAAAGTAGCAAAGCAAGGTTGTCGGGGGCGTCGCCAACCGCCTTGCAGGTACGGGTTGTATCTTTAAAGCCAAATGACGAAACGCATCTCCACCTGGCGGTCCCGGCTGCGCGACCATGGCGGCGCTTGGCTGAACCCGGCCTTGGCCTTTCTGCTGGCCGTCTGGATAACCCATGCCATCCTCCGGTGTTTCGTCCTCTTCCGCAAGGATGCCTTCGGATTCCCTTTCGTGGGCAAACCGGATTGGTACATCTTCCATGCGCTTTGCATCGACGCGTTATGGATCGCGGGCTGGTCGCTGCCCTTCCTCATCGTCCTGGTCCTTTGCGGCGCGGCCGGTTGGCGCCGGACGGGCCGGATGGTTTTCATCTTGCTCGGATGCCTGCATGCGGTGATGCTGCTGTTCACGGTCGCCGATCAGGAGACCATGCGCTTCATGGGCATGCATCTGGACCTGTCCATGCTCTCGACCTATGGCAATGGGGCCGCGGTGCGCGAGGTCAGGAAGTTCGTGGTCTCGGATGCCTCCTTCGAATACCTGCCTTATGCCTTGATGATCGGCTGCGTGCCCGTCGCCCTGGGACTGTACTTCGGGTACCTGCGCAAGCGGACCTGGGCGCGCCGCGCGGACTTCCGATCCAAACCCATGCTCATCCTGGCTTCCAGCTGCATGGCGGCCTATGTCTTTCTCAATTTCATCTGGACTGGCGGCTTCCGGATGCTCAAGCTGCGGCCTTTCCCGTCCACGGTCTTGGCGGGCCTCTTGGAAAAAAGGACCCATGCGCATATCGACGTGGCGCGACTGGGCGCCGAGTTCCATCGCCAGTGGCTGCTGGAACAGGGCGACAGTTCTTTCGTCTTCCCGGATTCGGCCTTGCCCTTTTATAAGGTTCCCATCAACCAAGCATGCCTCGATGCGGACCGGCCGGATATCCTCGCGCGCTGCAACCAGGATCGGGACGGGGACGGTTATACCCTGGCGAACGATTGCGACGATGGCGATCCGCGCATCCATCCCGGCGCCACGGAAATTCCCGGCAATGGCGTGGACGAGGACTGCGACGGCATCGACAGCCATCCCAAGAACTTCGTGCTCATCCTGATGGAATCGCATCGCGCCGTCAACGTGGGTTATCTCAAACCCTACGGAGCCCTGGCCGATGCCACGCCGGTATTCGACAGCTTGGCGGCCGACAAGGCCCATGCCTGGACGCGCTTCGCCTGTTCCGGCATCCCCACCATCAATGCCCTGATAAGCGTGCACCTGTCCATCCTCCAACATCCCATGCGATATATCTCCAGCGATTTCGCCACCCTGCGGCATCGCGCCTTCACCGATGTGCTTCGCCGGCATGGATACCGGACCCATTTCTTCTCCGCCGCCGATCCCACTTGGGATGGGGAAGTGCCGTGGCTGCGCCAATGGTATCAGGGCATCACCTACGATCGCACGCGCGAAACCGACGCCGCCATGCTCGAGGATATGGCCCGATGGATGAAGGACAGCCTGTCCGCGGATAAGCCCTTCATGATCACGGCCATGACCAAGACCAACCACTATCCCTTCAACCCGGAACCGGGCGTGCGCAGGCTGCCTGGGAGCGCGAGCCTGCAGGAGCGGATGCTGGCCACCATGGAGTATACCGATGCGAGCGTCGGCAAATTCCTCGCCTCCGTCAAGGACCAGCCCTGGTTCGCGAATACCGTTTTCATCATGCTCGCGGATCATGGCTTTCCGCTTTCGGAGCATGGATCCTCCAGCATCGGCTACGGCCTCTATACCGAATCGGCCTGGATCCCTTTCCTCATCCTTGGCAATCACCCCAAGCTGGGCGCGCCGCGGCTACACGACTATACGGCTTCCCAATTGGACATCGGACCCACGGTCCTATCCCTGGCCGGGATCCGGGAGCCGAACCATTTCCTGGGTCATGATCTTTTCCGCGCCCAAACCGGCCAAAATAGCTTGAGCTATTTGGTGCTGGGAATGCAGGGGACTTTGCAGTATGGGGATTACCG
>DAINDC010000527.1:0-881 GCA_036732085.1 Fibrobacterota bacterium
CTCGAAGCCCCTGTATAGAATGCAATTGAGTCGTGAAAACATCACCAAGGCCGATAGGCCCCCAATCTGAAATAGATCCCGAATGCCGAGTCCAAGCATTGGGCAGCGCAATGGCTCGAAGCCATTGTATCCGTACTACAGGGCAACGGGCATACCCATGAATGCCCGAAAACCAGGTTCAAGGTAGCCCATCATTTCTTTACCGATTTCGGTTTCTTGGAAAGCGGCAATGCCCAAGAGCGCATCGCTTTGGTTTGCCCACACAATTTTGTCTGCCCAATTATTTTTGCTTTCGAATAACTCGTAGCTTAAAAAACCAGGCTGACTCTTAAGCCAATCGGACATTTTACGGGTCAAGTTGATCACGTCGGACTTGGCTATCTCTGGTTTAGTTTTTGAAATAATGATTTGGACAAACATCCTTACCTTCCAGGTTTATTGATTTCGTTTTCTTCATTTCTTGATATGTCCGTATAACAACCGGTTAACCTGCGAGCACGGGCGGAGGGCTTCCGCTGGAAAGCGGAAGCCTGGAGCGTCACCGGCGCGTCCTTTGCCTAAGCAAAGGGCGTGACGGCCGAGCGCAGTCAGGTTGAACCGTTTTGTTATACGGCCGTATCATCCAGGTTACCTTACCGATTCATATACATTTAAGAACTTGGGACATGAATTTATAATTTGATATGGCTATTATTTGACCTGGATAGAGTCTACTTTTCCTCATAAAATATTTCTTCTTTGCTTCTCTTAACCATTCCATTCCAAATTTCGGCTACACCTAATACAAACACAACAAACCCGCTTCCCCCAACAATGTTTGCAGTAGTCCTGTCTTTAATCGGAGAATCTGTTGAAAGGGTTAGCCCCAATGCCTTTCGGAA
>DAINDC010000527.1:891-3334 GCA_036732085.1 Fibrobacterota bacterium
CCGTCTCCCGTAATCCGGATGGCCCGGCCTTCGGGCCAAACCTCTGCTTTAAAAGCCTCCGGGGGGTCCCGGAGGCTTTTTCATATCCAGGGTTCGGTACGAAATCCAACGCCGATCCACACGAGGCTTGACCGGCCATGGGAGAAAAGGGCGGCGCTACCGGTAGATCTCTCCAACGGTGCGGCGCTTGAATTCGGATGACGAATTACCGCCAATCCCTCAGCTCTTTCTCCTAACCGCAATGCCTTTCGGAAACCCCACCAGCCTTCTGATCAGAAATTTGAAAATTCGCTGTTTCAATCGGTTTTCGCCATCCGAGGTCCTTTGCCAATCCCGTACCCAGTCCCCCCAAGGATAGACGGGAAGGGGTTTCCGAAAGGCATTGCTCCTAACCGTTTTCCGGATGGTTCCGATGCAACATCATGGCATTGGATTCCCTCAAAAATTCTTGATCCGACATTGTTCTGGGGAGCGCGCGTCTCGCTGGAAGATGATTGCGCAACAATCCGGGGCTGGGTCAAGACCGCCTTCGATTCTGCATCGCGGTCATACGCATTCGGGATCTCAGGTCTGATAAGCGCCAAACGCGAGCTCGGGTTTTATACCGATCTGTGTGGGCCGTTAAAGATCAACCTTAATTGATCTAGATGTACGGAAACGGTACGTAAAAAATTTTCTGGAAGAGCCCAATTTGCCTGCAGCGACTTAACTGCACCAACCTAGATTTACCCGGAGCATCGCCCGTGCCGGTCCAAAATTTAATTGTATTTAGGAGGATATTAAGCAAAAAGCCCGGCTCCCCTCTCGGAGAACCGGGCTTTTGAAGTTGGTCGGGATGGCGGGATTCGAACCCACGACCCCTTGCTCCCGAAGCAAGTACTCTACCAGACTGAGCCACATCCCGTCGACCAAGAGCAAATCAAGTTAGTTTTTCGGCCCCGAAATGCCAACCGCCCGAGACCCCCTTTATCGGCGAATCCCAAGATTGGCCGCTTGTGCCCGATAATTCCTCCGATATGAAAAAGGCGAACCCGCTTTGGGTCCGCCTTGGTTGACTCTGAGGACGCAACCGGAGGCTAACCCTCCGGCCTCCGCGTTGATGATTTAGTTCTCGTCGAAGTGATAGCCGGCTTCGCCGTGGTCGATGAAATCCAGGCCTTGCAATTCGTCGTCGGAGGCGGGACGCAAGCCCACGATGGCCTTGACGATGAAGGCGAGGATGGTGGTGCCCACGATGGCCAGGGCCATGGTGACGCCGATGGCCTTGACCTGCTCCATCCACAGGTTGTGTCCAAGATAAGCCTTGAGGTTGGTGCTGAGGTTGGAGTTGACATCCGAGGTGGCCAGGAAGCCGGTAACCAAGGCGCCCATGGTTCCGCCCACGCCATGCACGCCGAAGGTATCGAGCGCATCATCGTACTTGAACCAGTTCTTCATTTGGGTGACGGCCAGGAAGGGGACCAGGCCGGCCAGCAAGCCGATGATGACCGCGCCATTGGCATTGACGAAGCCGGTGGCGGGAGTGATGACGACCAGGCCGGCGACGGCGCCGGAGCAGAAGCCGAGGACCGTGGGCTTGCCGCGGAATATCCATTCCAGCATCGGCCAGACGAAGGCGGCGACGGCGGTGGCGAGGGTGGTGGTCATGAAGGCATTGGAGGCGACGCCATCGGCGGCGACGGCGGAACCGGCGTTGAAGCCGTACCAGCCCACCCAGAGCATACCAGTGCCGATCATGGTCATGACCAGGCTATGCGGAGCGAAGTTCTTCTGGCCGAAGCCGACGCGCTTGCCCAGGATGAGGCAGAGGACGAGAGCGGACCAGCCCGAGGACATATGCACCACGGTGCCGCCGGCGAAGTCGATGGCGTGGATCTTGGCGGCCGCGTTCCAGACGCCGTTCATGAAGCCGTCGATGCCCCAGACCATGTGGGCCAGCGGGAAGTAGACAATGAGCATCCAGCCCAGGATGAACAGCATGATGGCGCTGTACTTCATGCGCTCGGCGATGGCGCCGACGATCAGGGCGGGGGTGATGATGGCGAACATCAACTGGTACATGCAGAAGACATTATGCGAGACCCAATAGGAGTAGTCCGTATTGGGCGCGCTGGTCACGCCTTTAAGGAAGGCGAACTTCAGGCTGCCCAGGAACGGCGTGCCATTCGCGAAGGTGAAGCTGTATCCGAAGGCCCACCACAGAATGGTGACGAGGCCCGCGCAGCCGAAGCATTGGGCCACCACCGACAGGATGTTCTTGGTGCGAACCAGACCGCCGTAGAACAGGGCCAAGCCGGGCAAGGTCATAAAGAGCACCAGGGCGGCGCAAATCATCATGAATCCGTTATGGCCGGGACCGGGAACGCCTGTCAGCTTGGTGGCGGCGGTATTATTGATATAGGCTTCCAAATCCGCAAGGCGGACGAGCACGGAGGAATCCACG
>DAINDC010000528.1:0-3326 GCA_036732085.1 Fibrobacterota bacterium
ACAAGGTGGGGGCCCTCAGGGAGGGGGCCCACAAGGTGGGGGCCCTCAGGGAGGGCTTGCGGAATGCGAATATGCTTCCGGAACCGGCTGCTTCGAATGCCTGTTTCCCAACCGATTGGAGTTCTTCCCCTACCGCATCCGCGCCACCTTCCACTCCGGCCAGGTATCGGAATATGAAGATCCGTATTCCATCCTCCCCGTCCTCAGCGACTATGACGTCTATCTCTTCAGCAAGGGAACCCATTACCAGATCTGGAAGAGGATGGGAGCCAATCCCATCATGCATCAGGGTTACCGCGGCGTCCATTTCGCGGTCTGGGCGCCCAATGCCAGGGGCGTGGCCGTTATCGGGGATTTCAACGGCTGGAACGGTCGCAGCCATATGCTGCGCAAATTATCGGCGGCTGGGATCTGGGAAATCTTCATTCCCGGCCTTGACCATGGGCCCAAGTATAAATTCCTGATCCACAGCTTGGGCGGTTCCAAGATCGAGAAGATGGATCCGTATGCCAAGGAAGCGGAATTGCGCCCCAAGACCGCGGCCATCATCGCGGATCCGACTCCGTATATCTGGAACGATCATGCCTGGTCGGCCCAGCGGCCCCACTTGCAGAACGATGCCCAGCCCATGTCCGTATATGAAGTGCATCTGGGTTCCTGGCAGAAGTCGCCGGGCCGTGAATCCGGTTTCCTCGAATACCAGGAGTTGGCGGAACGGCTGATCCCCTATGCGAAGGGCATGGGGTACACGCATCTGGAATTGATGCCGGTGCAGGAGCATCCGCTGGATGAGAGCTGGGGCTATCAGGTCATCGGCTACTACTCCCCCACCAAGCGCTTCGGATCGCCCGCGGGGTTCAAAGCCTTCGTCGACCGATGCCATCAGGCCGGCCTGGGCGTCCTCCTGGACTGGGTGCCTGCGCATTTCCCATCGGACCTGCACGGCTTGGATTTCTTCGACGGCACCAGCCTCTATGCCCATGAGGATCCCCGCAAGGGCAGCCATCCGCAATGGGGAACCCGCATCTTCAACTACAGCCGCCATGAGGTCAGCAACTTCCTCATCGCCAACGCCCTGTATTGGCTGGATGAATTCCACGTGGACGGCCTGCGCGTGGATGCCGTGGCCTCCATGCTCTATCTGGATTATGCCCGCGAGAACGGCGCCTGGATCCCGAATCCCGACGGAAGCAATACCAACCACGAGGCCGTCGAGTTCCTCAAGCATATGAATTCGATCGTCATCCAGCATTTCCCCGATCGCCTCATGATCGCCGAGGAGAGCTCGGCCTTTCCCGGCGTGACCCACCCGCTCGATCGCGGCGGCCTGGGCTTCCATTACAAATGGAACCTGGGTTGGATGAACGATATCCTAACCTATCTCTCCAAGGATCCGCTCTTCCGGCGCTACCACCAGAACCTGCTGACCTTCGAGATGTCCTATGCCTTCTCGGAGCGGTTCGCCCTGGTGCTCTCGCATGACGAGGTCGTCCATGGCAAGGGTTCCCTGCCCAATAAGATGCCGGGCGATGAATGGCAGAAGTTCGCCAACGTGCGGACGGCCTTCGCCTATCTCTTCGCCCACCCGGGCAAGAAGCTCCATTTCATGGGCCTGGAAATCGGGCAATGGTCGGAATGGAATCCGGGCGTGTCCCTGGATTGGCATCTCCTCCAATTCGATCGACATAAGGGACTGCAGATGCTGGTCCGCGATCTGAATGCGATCTACAAGCAGGAGCCCTCGCTGTACGAGCTCGATTCCTCTTACTCCGGCTTCCAATGGGTGGACTTCCAGGACCAGGAAAACAATATCGTCTCCTTCTTACGGAAGGGCGAACCAAGGCCTTCCGGAGGCGTACAGGAGCTGATCCTATGCCTGTTCAACTTCAGCCCCGTGCCGCGGCACAACTACCGCGTAGGCGTGCCCCTGGATGGTTTCTACCATGAGCTGTTCAACAGCGATTCGCAGGTCTATGGCGGCGGAAACCTGGGCAATCTGGGCGGCAAACGCACGGAAGCCGCGCCGATGCACAACTTCCCCTACTCGCTGGAGCTGACCGCGCCTCCTCTGGCCGCATGCTTCTTCAAGTTCCAGGCGGATCCGCCGCCGCCGCCCGTCAACCGGGGAGCCAACCGCAAAGGAGGATGATGGCCCATGGGGAGACGGATTTTAACGTAACCTTCCCGTTACGCCTGGACCTGGCGTTTTAGAAACCCAGGCCCTTCAAAACCTTTTTCCCTTGCTTCTTGGCCTCGTCCGAGGCCTTCTGCTTCTGCTGGTCGGCCTGTTGCTGCAGCTTCTTTTTCTCTTCATCGGCCCTGGCCTTGGCTTCGTTTTCCAGCTTGGTCTTCTCCGCCTCGGCCCTGGCTTTGACCTCTTCCTTCTTCTTGTTGAGCGTCTCGTTCAATACGGACTTGGCTCCGGAACCGGCCTCCGAGGCCATCCGCTTGGAATCCAAGGCGAAGCTGGGCTTGGTGATGGCTCCGCCGACCAGGAAGTAAAGCACGGCCCGTCCGGCCTTGTCCACGGGTACCAGGCTGACGCCGCCCAGCGCCGGGACCTGGCTCAGCTTGGCGATCTCCGAAGTCAGCGCTCCGCCTGCGCCCGCCACGGCCTGGCTCAGTCCCGGAGGCAGATGGTTTTCCAGGCTCAAGGATAGGCTATTGTCGAAGCCGACGGAACCGGTGGCTGCGATGGCGCCCACCACCGATTCGTTGATGCGGCAGTCCTTGATTATCAGCTTGCCCGCCTCGGCTTCCATCTCGGTCTTGAAACTGGAGAAGGTGAAATCATGGAAGGCCAAGGATTTGCTGACCTTGCCCAAGGCATCCGACAAGCCCTTCACCAAACCGGTTTCCGTCAGTTTGCCGTCCAGGATACCGAAGTCCACCTTGCCGGTCAGGTTGTCGGCCATGGTCTGGGGAAGCCCGTGGGTCTTGACATCCACGTTCAGGTTGAACTTTCCGAATATGGTGCTGTCGGCCTTGGACAGGGTCTTCATAAGGCGATTGGATGTCGGCAGGCGATCGTTGAGTCGGGAGATGAAGTCATTGGCTTCCACCTTGGCCACGTCCAACTTCAGGCCGATATTCGCATTCGTAGTATCCTTCAGGTCCGCGCGCAGGGAGGAAGTGAAACCGCCGGAATACAAAGCCCCCTTCATCGCCGTGGTCAACACGCCGCCGGACAAATTGGAGTGCGAGGAATAATCGGTCATATCGAGATTCATCAGCCGCGTCCTGGCGAGCTTGACGTCGATATCGGCGTCCAATTTCGGGAGCGAGGGAAAGGCCGTCATGGGCGGGGGTTCCTTCTCTTCCTTTTT
>DAINDC010000529.1:0-3320 GCA_036732085.1 Fibrobacterota bacterium
GCTCTCTATCATGCCTACTTCCAAAGACAGGACCTCGGCCATTTCTTTCGGTGTCGGCGGCCTTTGGAGTTTCTGTTCCATCCGGGTTATGCAACGATTGATGCGGGACAAATGACCGATGCGGCTGGCCGGCAATTTGATCGTCCTTGATTGTTCGCTCAAAGCTTGCAGGATGGATTGTCTGATCCACCATACCGCATAGGAAATGAATTTGAACTTGCGGGTTTCATCGAAACGTTTGGCCGCGCGGATGAGTCCGAGGTTGCCTTCATTGATGAGATCCGATAGAGGCAAACCATGATGCTGATAAGGCCGGCAAACGGAAACGACGAAACGAAGATTGGCGCGGATCAGGATGTTCAAGGCTTCGCGATCGTTTTGACGGATGCGGATGGCCAAGGAAGCTTCTTCATCCAAGCTTAAAGGACGGGGTTTGCCTATCTCACGATAATAGAGAAAGAGATTCTGATTGTCACGCGTGGATTTGGTTTCTTCGATGAATCCGGTTTGGATCGATTCGGTATGCATATGGGAAATAGAACATCAAAAACCAGGCCAGGTAACCTGTAGTGGATTTGGTAATGGGATTGTAATGGATCAGGCTCTTTTGAGGAGCAGGTCGAGGAGCTTATCCGTGGTCATATTTTCCGCTTCCGCCTGGAAATTGAGGAGGATGCGGTGATTCAGCGCGGATTTGAAGATATGCCGGAGATCTTCCTCGACGGGCGTGGGGCGCCCATGCAGCAGGGCCCGGGCCTTGGCGGCCAATACGAAAAATTGGATGGCTCGGGGTCCGGCTCCCCATTTAACATATTTCAACACTTCCTTATAAGGATTGTCAGAAGTGGGGCGGGTGGCGCGGACGAGCTTTACGGCGAGTTCGAAAATATGATCGGAAACGGACATGGTCATGACCTTATCCTGGAGTTCCAGGATTTGCGATCGGTCGAGTACGGCTTCGATCTTTTCCGTCATCTTGCCCGTATGTTTTTTGACGATGGCCAGTTCCTGCTCATAGCTGGGATAGTCGAGTTGGACGGCGAATAGGAATCGATCCAGTTGGGCTTCCGGAAGGGGATAGGTGCCTTCCTGTTCGATCGGATTCTGCGTCGCCAGAACCATGAAGGGTTCTTCCAGCTTTTCCGTGCGGCCGAAAACGGTGACCATCTTCTCCTGCATCGATTGCAAGAGGGCGGCTTGGGTCTTGGGCGGTGTGCGGTTGATTTCATCGGCCAGGAGGATCTGGGTGAAGACGGGTCCATGGATGAAAACCAGTTCGCGCGAACCGGTGCTCTTATTCTCCTGGAGGATTTCCGTGCCCAGGATATCGGAAGGCATGAGATCGGGAGTGAATTGGATGCGATTGAATTTGAGGCTCAAGGCTTGCGCAAAGCTATTGACCATGGTGGTCTTGGCCATACCGGGTACGCCGATGAGGAGCACATGGCCGCGGCATAAAAGGGCGATGAGGATCTTTTCCAGGACCTCGTCCTGGCCCACGATCACCTTGCTGATTTCTTTTTGGAAACGCTCGAGAATGCCAGGAATTTCCGCGAGGGCTATCGGCATCGAATCATCCTCCTATATGTAGAGGTGCAGGGAAAACGAGAGGAGTCGAAAAGATTCGCAGAGCTTCGAAAGAATCAGGTGCGCGGTTTTTCCGCGAGCTTCTTGCGGGCTTCCGCGCGGGCCAGGGCCTGTTTGGCTTGGGCTTTTTCCAAGGCAGCGAGGGCGGGATTGGTCAAGGTATCCAGAGCCCTTTGTTTCGCAGCTTCCACGCGCTTCATGTCGATCTCGGCAGGGGATTCTACGGCCTCGGCCAAGACCACGGCCAGGTTGTTATGGAATTCCAGGAAGCCACCGGCAACATGATAAAAACTTTCCTTGTGCTCGACCTTGATCCGGAGTTCGCCCGGGACCAGGCTGGAAAGGATGGGCGCATGATCCTTGAGGATTTGAAAAGGACCGGACGCGCCGGGGACGAGGATGGATTCCACCTCGCCGTCGAATACGGCCTTGTCCGGAGTCAATATCTGCAGTTTCATGGGCTCGATTATCCTGTGCTTTGGGAATCGTCGGAACGATTACTTGAGTGTCTTCGCCTTCTCGACGGCTTCCTCGATGGAGCCGACCATGTAGAACGCGTTTTCCGGAAGTTCATCGTGCTTGCCGTCCAGGATTTCCTTGAAGGAACGGATGGTGTCCGCCAGCTTCACGAACTTGCCGGGAATGGAAGTGAAGGTTTCCGCGACGCTGAAGGGCTGCGACAGGAACTTCTGGATGCGGCGGGCGCGGTTCACGATATTGCGATCTTCCGCGGAGAGTTCGTCCATGCCCAGGATGGCGATGATGTCCATCAATTCCTTGTAGCGCTGGAGGATGGCCTGCACGCCGCGGGCCACGTTATAGTGCTCGTCGCCGATGATGAGGGGATCCAGGATGCGCGAGGTGGATTCCAGCGGATCCACGGCGGGGTAGATTCCCATTTCCGAAATGGCGCGGGAAAGGTTCGTGGTCGCGTCCAAGTGGGCGAAGGTGGTGGCCGGGGCCGGGTCGGTATAATCGTCGGCGGGCACGTAAATGGCTTGAATGGAAGTGATGGAACCCGTTAACGTAGAGGTTACCCGTTCCTGAAGGTCGCCCATTTCCGTGGCCAAGGTGGGCTGGTAACCCACGGCGGAAGGAATACGGCCCAAGAGAGCGGACACTTCGGATCCGGCCTGGGTGAAGCGGAACATATTGTCCACGAAGAGAAGCACGTCCTGGCTCTTGTCGTCGCGGAAGTATTCGGCTTCGGTCAAGGCGGTCAAGGCTACGCGCGCACGGGCTCCCGGGGGCTCGTTCATCTGGCCGTAGACGAGACAGGTTTTGTCCAGCACGCCCGACTCCTTCATTTCGCCGTATAGGGCCGTACCTTCACGGGTACGTTCGCCCACGCCCGCGAAGACGGAGTAACCGCCGTGATGCTTGGCGATATTGTTGATGAGCTCCTGGATCAAAACTGTTTTTCCTACGCCTGCACCACCGAACAAACCGATCTTTCCGCCTTTCACATACGGCTCAAGAAGATCAATTACTTTAATTCCCGTGAAAAGAATTTCGGACGAAGTAGAAAGGTCTTCGTATTTAGGAGGGTTGCGGTGTATGGCATATCCGTTTGATTTATCCACCTGCGGAAGTCCATCGATCGCTTCGCCCACCACGTTGAAAAGGCGGCCATTTATTTTTTCTCCAATAGGCATTTTGATGGCAGCTCCCGAAGAACGCACTTCTGTTCCGCGGCTTAATCCGTCTGTAGAGTCCATCGCAATGGCACGAAC
>DAINDC010000530.1:0-3315 GCA_036732085.1 Fibrobacterota bacterium
AGGAGGCTCGTGCCCACCCAGAAACCAGGCCCAAGGGAACGCCCGCTTTCCGGAGTTTCCCTGGGTCAAGGTGTCCAGGCCAAACAGAATATGATTCGAAGTAATCTCCTCCACGAAATCGGGGGTCAAATGGGGTTGTATGCATCAACAAATCCGTTTCCCAAATGGAAATTGAATCGGGATCTCATGTGAACCCCGATTCAATATGATCGTCCCGAGGTGATCCCCGGCTACTTTTTTCCTTTCACCACCTTGGCAATGGTAGGGCCTTTTTTAGGAGACCCGCTCTCGTTCAGCGTAGCCCAAACCTTAGGGTCGGGAATGGCCGCCAACGCGGCCTCGTGGAGCTTGGTCAAGTCCCATCCAACAAGACCAGCTACACGATTCGCTTCCTCCATGGACGGTTCTTGCTGCGCCGCCGACCTCTTGAGTCGGTGACAGAGCACGGGAACGAGGTTGCCCCAGAGACAGGCAAGGCGATCCTCCTTCAGCCCCGCCGCCAATTCATCGTACCAAGGCCAGGACTTGCTCTCCACAAATCCATTGCTGCGCTGCGTCCCGAAGACCGTAGCGCAAAGAAGAATGGTTTCCTGAGAAGGCGTCTTGCCTCCCTCGGCGGAAAGCCCTTCAGCCAGAGCCAAAAGGACATGGACGTTTCTGCGCTTGGTGTAAGCAGCCCGCCGATCCTTCAAGGGAGTCGGCCCGGACTTCTTCGCCCCTTTGATTCCTCTACCCTTCCTGCCCTCTTCCTTTTTTGGCTTGACCCAGATGAGCTTTCCCTTGTTCTCGCCATCCTCCATGTGGGCGAGGTACGCCCCCTTCTCCGACTTCTTGGCGAGGTCGTAGGATTGACGGCCGGGAATCTGTCCTTGGGCATTGTATTCTGAGGTGACAAAAGCCAAGCCAGGATGCGTCTTGACAAGATCCAATTTCGTGCGCTCGAAGATAACGGATTCCTTCTTTTCCCAGCAAGGAAGATCCAGACACCGATCCTTCTTGCCGGCCTTCTCGGGTTCATACAAATCATCGAAAAGGCCGGGCTTGCATCCCGAACGCTTGGGACATTTGCTACAGGCCCCCGCCTCGGGAACCAGGTTTTCATCCGTTGCCGACCATTTGGCCAAGTGGATTAGCCGAGTGCGGTCCGCAAGAGCCTTCTCCAATTCTTTGAGGGTCAAGGTTCCATAACGATGGGACCGACTTTGCATGTCCTCAAGGAGCGCGTCCTGAATAGACCCGTCAAAGCGGGATACGCTTTCGTAGTGGCCAACACCCCACCCAGAAAACAATTTCGCCTCCATGACCTTCTGCCAATCCTTGGTGAGTTCAGTCAATCGGGCGCGGCGAAGAACCATGCTCGGTGTCATTCCAAGATGGACTCCGATTTCCCGGAGGGTTATCTGCTTCTGTTTAGAATCCACGAGCCTTCTGATTCCCCGGGCGGTTTCCATGGGAGTGAGCTGTTCACGGTGATAATTCTCGATGAAGGTCGCTTCCTCTGCATCCAAGTCGCTCATCTTCATTACCCTGGCTTCGATCTTCTGAAGTCCCGCTAGTTTATGTGCCCGCCAACGCCTTTCCCCAGCCCGGAGATCGTATTTCCCGGGTTTAAGCGGATGCGGCCGTACGATGATGGGTTGCAGGAGACCTTTGGCCTTGATATTATCAGCCAACTCCTGGAGCTTCGCCATCTTGGCAGGGTCGTCAAAGTTCCGCGTATTATCCTTGGTCGGGATGATATCTCCTATTTTTATCCAAACATTTTTGAATATCGGTTTCACCGCGTGGGTCGATTTCAGGGTTGTCGTTGTCATTTCATTTCCTTTCAATTGAAACCCGGAATTCGTTTGTTCCGACCGGGCCGCAAAGCGGGCGAGGAAAAACGGGACTCCCCGGTGGCAGGGCCTGCAAAGCGGGCCAGGACATTGGTCCGAACCGAAAAGGGGTAAACAAAATTGGGAGGCGTCCGCGGCCCTGCCGTGGAAGGAGCCGATTTTGTTTAGGAGCGGAGCGACGGCCCATCGAGGGGAGGGCCAAAGGGAATGCCCGTTTTTCCGAGCGACACCCCGGACGGAACCAACGAAGGCATTGGGTGCAAGGAGATCCGCTTCAGGATCCAAGCGTGGCTTGAAAACGCGCACTTTTTCCGCAGTTTTTTGCATTCCCAAGTTCACAAAAGAAAGCGATGGATCACAATGATCCACCGCCCCGTTTCAAGGAACGGAAAGACTCAGGCGGGTTCGCCCAGGAATTGATGCGCCAAAGTCGTGGCATATGCCGAACGATGACGCAGCCAGCAACCATTGAATGGCGACCATCTGAATCCGTTCCCCTTCAATTGGTCGCGCACCTTCTCATCCGGTTTTGTCGGGAAAAAGATCTGGATGCGGTTGAGTTCCAAATTCTCAACGATCCGGATTCCATTCCGCTCCACATCCTCAGGCTCGGGTAGTTTTTCCTGCCGCGTCAAAGCGGCAAGCCGGATTTTAAGCCTGCGGATATTGGCGCTATTATTCTTCAAGGCATAGTCGGCTATTCCCGTGCGCCCCAGAAAATCCGGAGTGCGGAGGGCCTCTTCCTGGGCCTTGGTCATGCCGAATTCGGCCAAGCTCTTGCCGTTACGCATACGTTTATTGATCTCCTTCATCTGCCCATGCATCTTCGTGAGTTCAGAAATTCTTTTCTCCAGCTTTTCCTTGGCCTCGGGATCCTCCGTGAAAATGGCCCGGTTATTTTCCGCCGCCTCGGCACGTTCACCCAGTTTCTGGGCGGCATCACAGGCCGACACGCCTTTCGAAGTGGCATTGTTCACTCTATCCAAATCCTTGCGATGCCGTTTCTCCGAATGGTGACCCACAAGGATAGGCTGCCCTGGAGGAATGTGGGAGGCAATCGATTCGGCACGGTTCAAGAAAGCCGACCCTTCGGATTTTTTCCTGTCCGCACGCTCCCGCAGGCGGTCAACCCGTCCTTGCCGACGCTCATTGAATGCCCTGATGCGCTCCTCTTTCAAATCCGAATCAGATTGTGGATTCTCAGATAGGTGCTCCGAAGCTGAGACCTGTTCCTCGGATGATGGGATTTGATTGTTTTCCAGATTCATGATTTTCCTTTCCGGGCGAATGAAGCCCGATTACGGGTCTGGATGACCCACAGATGGCGAGGGTATAAGGAGGGACGAGGGAGGGAAGTCCCGGCCGCGGGCCGGGACCGGAAAAAAATTGGGGCCCCGGGCCCATGGACTGGGGGCGAATTTTTTTCCAGCCGACCGGTCCCCATAGGGGACGGCCCGACGTTAGGGCGCGAGGTCTTAGC
>DAINDC010000531.1:0-212 GCA_036732085.1 Fibrobacterota bacterium
GGTCCATTCTTCGCGGTCCCGCCCGTAAGACGCTGAGGTCGCAACTCCGCAGCTTCAAGGAAATTCGAAACTCGCCTCTAACACCGCTGATCCCTGCTGTCGTGTCACAAGCCATTGGCTCAACTCTTCGAACTCGAAGGAATCGCCATCCATCACTATCCAGAAGGGAAGGAGGAGGCGGGCGACCTTGGGCAGGAATCGTTCATCCCCTG
>DAINDC010000531.1:222-3313 GCA_036732085.1 Fibrobacterota bacterium
ACCTTGAAGGGTCGCCCGCCCATGGGGAGATGCCGTTATTTACCCGCGCAACGGATCAACCTCCCGGAGGTCCAGCAAACTATAAAAATTCGGATGGGCCTTTTCGGCCCCCTCCTAAGCCCGCCCATAAGACACTAAGGCCCACAAATTCATCGGCTTTCATTATAATCCCGGATAACGGAAATAACTGCCAAGACAAATTTGTCGAACGCCTCCTTGTCCTTCTCCTCCACGGCCATACGATGCAACTGATGGAGTAGAACTTGTAATTCCCGGAGGGACAAGCCGTGAAGGTGATCCGCCTGCCTCTCCCAGGACAGGCGCAGGATTTCAAACAGGGTTTTGGCCATACCCGAGCTTTGATCGATTCAACTGACCTTCCCGGCCAAAACGTGGAAACAATTCTTTTCCACGTATTCCCTTCTGAATGGCTGTCATTGCCGCCGTGGATCGGAGCACGGCCTTGATGCTTCGGAGCAAAAGAAAAGCGGAAAAAGGTCTGGGGATAAGCCCGGCGCCGCTATTGCGGAGCCTTGCGTCCTGGTATAGCTCCGTTCGTCGATCCGTCATTCCCAGAATGGGCAGGCTCGGGCAGGTCCTCCGAATCTTCAAAATAAGATCGACCCCATCCACCCGTGTCATTTCCATATCCAAGAGCACAATGCAGACGCCCGGCAACCTGCTTTCGCACATGGCCAGAAGATGGAAAATTCCCTTTGCCTCGTGCACTTCAAATTGCGGATCAATTTCCAGATATTCCCGGACAAATTGTCTCTGCAACGGGTCTTCCTCGGCCAAGAGCACCTTCATTTTCCGTAACCCTGAATGCATTCCCACCGTCCCTCCAGTACACGGCCTCCAAACGGAAAAGCCGGTCCAAATGTTTGTTGCTTGCGTGAGTTTGGGAGAGTGCCGGAGCGGTTCGACCCGCCCCAGTAGCGTAAATCATGGGAGAAAAAGAAGGCGGTGCCGCATGTAGGCGGCGGGAAACAAGCTACTCTGCGGATTTCCTTTTCCGGGTCAGGTACTTCCGAAGGCTGTCCAGGAACAAAGTACGCACAGCCTGTGCGTGTTCCTTGGTGCCCGACTCCTGCTCATATTCAAGCAAGTCCTGGAAATCCGAATCCGTCAACGGCAGGGTAATCCGCCGCTTGTGCTTGTCTGCTTCCTTTTTGGGGGGTCTGCCCATCTTCTTCTTTTTCATCCCTTTAAATTTAACATTTTTCGCCAAACGCGCATATCTTCGGTTTTTAACCGTTTTTAACACCCTATTTTCGACCTCCCTTCCCAGGACATTTAAGTTAACTTATTATCTCATAGAATATGCTGATTAGTATAACCCATTGTCCGATTCCTGGCAATCCCCTGTCCAGTGCCCATTTTGCAGGGGTTTTCCTTCGCCGCCGCCCCGGCGCGGTAAAAACCTGGCTGCCCTCCCATCTGGAATTTCTACCTTGCCGGGTAGCCAATCCGAGGAGTGTTTCCAGTGTTGACCCGACCTCCCCTCCTATGGAACCGTCAACTTTCACCCCGTGGGCGGAAAAGGCCATGAAAGGCCAATTAGGGCGGTACAAGGTCCGTAGCAAATTGGGAGAAGGAGCCATGGCGACCGTCTATCTCGCCGAGGATCCCATATTGGCGCGCCTCGTGGCGATCAAGGTTTTGCACCCGCAACTTATAGAGCATAGGCGGGTCCTGGAACGGTTTTTCCACGAAGCCCGGACGGTGGCGAGAATCAAGAACCCGCATGTAGTCGATATTCACGACATCGGCCAGAACGGCAAAAGCCCCTACATGGTCATGGAGTTCGTGGACGGTCAAACCCTTCAAGGCATTCTGGACCAGGTGAAACCCGGCGTTCTGGATGCAAGGATAGCCGCCGCCCTGATCTGTCAAGCAGCGGAAGGGCTCACCGCCGCAGCGGAATGCGGCATTGTTCACCGGGATTTGAAGCCCGCGAACATGTTGATCACCCCTCGCGGGTATTTGAAGATCGCCGATTTCGGCCTCGCGCATTTGAAAGACCAAACCTTGACGCGGACAGGAATGGTTCTCGGGTCCCACCTGTACATGTCACCGGAGCAGACCAAGGGCGTCAAGCCCATTACGCCGCAGTCGGATCTATTCTCCATCGGCTGCGTCTTCTATTCCTTGCTGAGTGGAAAACCGCCGTTCCACTTCGACAACATTCCCGAGCTGTACCACCACATCGTCTCCAAGCCCCACGTTTCCCTTTCCCAGCTTCGGTCGGATTTGGATCCAGAGCTGTGCAGGCTCATCGATATCCTGCTTGAGAAGGAACCCCAGAAGCGGGGCGGTGGGCCGCAATGGCTCAAGCGGCAACTCAGGAAATACCTGATGCAAGAGCAGGTCATTGACCCGATGGAGGCCATCGAAACCTATGTGCAAAACCTCTCCCGGCAAGGCGTACAAATCACTTCGGAGATCGATCGGAATGCCTTGGCCGTGATCATTTCGAACATGGAGCAGAGCCGCAAAAAGATTTCCGCCAAGCGGGGAATCAATGTTCCCCTCATCCTCTTTCTCGTGCTTACGCTCCTTCTGGGGGGTGGGCTTGTCGTGTTTTTGATGGTTCGACAATGAAATCAAGCAACAAGGGAAATGAACAAGGAAGATGGGCGCTTCGGGCCTCCTGTACCGCCATGATCAGCGCAGGCTTCGCGTTTCTTTCCGTTTCGGAAAAAATTCACTGGCTTTTTAAATCACCCGCCTACGTATTCCAGCATGTGATCCAATGCACGGTAGTAAGTCTAAAAGAATTTCGAGTTTCTATTTTGAGGGAAAATATTTTCATTGGAGCCGAAATTGTCCATGGATGATCCGCTTTTAGACCCTTTCAATAAAAAGAAGGGCGAGCCACCCAAGAAATCCTCCGATGAAATATTCCAAAAACCATCGGGTGGTGGCGGTGGAGCCGGGGCGGCGTCGGCAAAGTTAAAAGCAGAGGACGCCGAAAGGCAACAGCTTGAGAAGGATTCCGAAGAGAATTACAAGAAGGATGACAAAGTAAAAGACCCCGAACCGCCTCCAAAGCCGGTAGTCGTTTTATCAAATCCGAAGTGGGGCGGGG
>DAINDC010000532.1:0-3312 GCA_036732085.1 Fibrobacterota bacterium
TTCGCCTTCCTTGGCCGCAGCCCGCTCGCTCGGCCTCGTTACGCGAAAATTGTGCATAACACCCTCTAGCGGCTCGGCGCGTAGGCTTTCGAAGGGAAATACCTTCCCGGAATTCATCGCAAAGGCAACCGGGTAACAATTTTCACCCTAAGAATGCGGATATTAGCCCTGTTTAAAATCCCAGGATTGACGGGAGGAGCCTGTCGGAGGGCAGGCGGGAGAACGCGCCCCGCGCGGAATATTTTAAATTGATTCCCAATGTTTCCGGCGCGTGCGAACCCGCGTGGATTGGATAAAGGAACCCCCCATGATTACCCCTTTGACCCTGAATGTTCCGAATTGCATTGAATTCGGAAGCGGTAAACTTTCCACCTTGCCTTTTCATCTCAAAGATCAAAACCGGATTTTCTTTTTAGTGGACGCGCCGATTCTGGCCCGAATCGATCCCCTGATTTCGGAATTGAAAAAAGCCGGAAAAACCGTGCTGGTTTCCACCGAAGTCGTGCCGGAACCTCCGCTGGAGGCCTTGGAAATCCTGTTGGCGCCGGTCCGTGCGTTTTCCCCCGACGCCATCGTCGGCGTAGGCGGCGGGTCCGCCATGGACCTGGCCAAGCTCGTAGCCGTCCTTTTTGACGGCAAGCAGAAAACCCAGGATATCATCGGGATTGGAAAAGTTTCCGGACGCGTGGTTCGCTTGGTGACCGTCACGACGACGGCCGGCACGGGCAGCGAAGTGACGCCCATCGCGGTTTTGACCGATACCCAGGCCAAGCTCAAAAAGGGCGTGGTCAGCCAATACCTTATTCCCGACGTCGCCATCGTGGACCCGGATTTGACCCTGAGCCTTCCGGCGGCCGTGACCGCCGCGACGGGCATGGACGCCATGACGCATTGCATCGAGGCCTATACCAACAAACACGCCCATCCCATCGTCGACAATTTGGCCATCGAAGGCACGCGCCTCATCGCCGCCAACCTGGAGCGCTGCATCCGCAACGGTTCCGACTTGGATGCGAGGACGAGCATGGCGCTCGGCAGCCTGTATGGAGGCCTTTGCCTGGGTCCCGTGAATACCGCGGCCGTGCATGCCATGGCCTATCCTCTGGGCGGGACTTATAAAATTTCCCACGGAGTTTCGAATTCCGTGCTGCTTCCCTTCGTCATGGCCTTCAACTTGTCGGGCAACCTCAAGAAATACGCCGACATTGCCTTGGCCATCGGCGCCGCCAAGGGCCGCGACGACGAGGAAACGGCCTTCAACGGCGTCTTGAAAATCCGGCAAATCTCCAATGCCTGCGGCATTCCGCAAAGCTTGAAGGAACTCAATATTCCGGAAGCGGCCATTCCGGAGATGGCCAAAGCCGCCCTGTTGGTCACGCGCCTCATGGACAATAATCCACGCAAAGTGGAATTGAAGGACGCCGAGGCCATTTACCTCAAAGCCTATCATGGCCGAGTCGAGCGTGATTAAGAGCGACGCTAACTCGCCACGCCTGCCGGGCAAAAAAATCCGGCAGACTTTCGGTTCCCAAAAAATCGCGGATCTTCCCGGAGAGATTGAGCGGGAATTGTCCGGCTTGGACTTAAAGCTCAAGCCGGGCGCGCGCATCGCCATCGGAATCGGCAGCCGCGGCATCGCCAACCTGGTGACCTTAGCCAAAGGCGTGATCCAATTTCTGAAAAGCCAAGGCGCGCAACCCTTCATCGTCCCCGCCATGGGCAGCCACGGCGGAGCCCATGCGGTGGGACAGGAGGAAATCCTGGCCGGTTTGGGAATCACGGAAGAGGCGCTCGGCGTCCCTGTCATTTCCTCCATGGACGTGGTGGAGTTGCCGGCGAAAAATCTGGAGCACAAACTGTGCATGGGAAGGAACGCTTTCGAATCCGACGGCGTCGTCTTGCTGAACCGGATCAAGCCGCATACGGATTTCCATTCCACCTACGAAAGCGGAATCGTAAAAATGAGCGTGGTGGGTTTGGGCAACCACGAGCAGGCAAAAATCATGCATGGGCTGGGAGTCCGCGGACTCCGCGACTTGATTCCCTTGGCCGCCCGGGAAATTTTCGCCACGGGAAAAATCCTCTTCGGACTGGCCGTGGTGGAAGACGCCTATGACAATACCATGCGCGTCAGGGCCATGAAGCCGGATCGAATCCTCGCGGAAGAACCGGAGCTGCTGCGGCTCGCCGTTGCCAACATGCCCAAATTGCCCGCCGACCGCATCGACATCCTGATCGTCGATTTGATCGGAAAAAACCTGAGCGGAACCGGCATGGACCCGAACATCATCGGGCGAATTAAAGTGAAAGGCACTCCGGAGCCGGCCGCGCCGGAAATCGGAACCATCATCGTGACCGATTTGTCCCCCGAGTCGCACGGAAACGCCTTGGGAATCGGGCTCGCGGACATCATCACCAAAACCTTGTTCGACAAAATCGATTTCCAAGCCATGTACGCGAACGTCATCACCACGACTTTTCTGGAACGCGGAAAAACCCCGATTGTGGCCGCCAACCTTGAGCGGGCTTTCGACATCGCCTTGCGCACGGTCGCCGGCCGGCCTTGGGATCAACTGCGGGTGATTCGCATCAAGAACACCTTGCACCTGGAGGAGATGCATGTCTCCCCGGCGGTTTACCAAGAAATCGCCGAACGTGTGACCTTGCTGTCCGAGGCCGAGAATATTCTCGCTTCCGGCATTAACGACCATTGAACGATACCACAAGCGAAAAAGCCGAACGACATTCAGACGATTGAGGAGAATGAACTGATGCAAGCCTGCAATTATATCCAGGGACAATGGAAAAAAGCGACCGGTGCGAAAACCTTCGAGCAACGGAATCCCGCCAACCTCGCCGAAGTGACCGGGGAATACGCCGACTCGTCCCAGGCCGATACCTTGGAAGCCATCGCCGCGGCGCATGAAGCGTTCGGACCTTGGCGGGCCAAGTCGCCGCAGGAAAGGCAGGTCGTTCTCAAGCGCGCCTTGCAACTCATCATCGAACGGCGCGATCAAATCGCCGTCGTCATCACGCGCGAAAACGGCAAGACCCTGGCCGAATCAAAAGGCGAAATCGATTCCGCCATCAAGGAAATGGATTTCCAAATCGCCGAAGGCATGCGCATGATCGGAAAAACCATTCCGGTCGAAATCGGCGGCACTTTGGCCTACTCGACGCGGGAACCGCGCGGCGCGGTCGGAGTCATTGCCCCGTGGAACTTTCCGTTCAACGTCCCCTGCCGGAAATGCGTCCCGGCCCTGATGGCGGGAAACACCGTGGTCTTCAAACCGGCCAGCCTGACTCCCGGCG
>DAINDC010000533.1:0-3307 GCA_036732085.1 Fibrobacterota bacterium
CCATTCCATGCGGCCCTGGAACCATCCGACCACCTGATTGTTCTTGAGCATAGCGGCCGTCCGGGCCACCAGTTCTTCGGATGAGGCGAAGCGCGTATATTTGACGCCGGCGCTTTTGAGAAAGGCTTCCACGGTTTCCGGGGAATAACCCGGGCCCAGGTAGGCGTCTTCGAGGACATATTCGCGCGGGTTCCCGAGGATGGCATTGTGGACGAACAGGGCCACGCCCATGCTATTGCCGCCGTCTCCGGCATTGGGTTGGATCCAGACGCGCTTGAAGCCGGACTCCGCCAGGATCTTGCCGTTGCAGACGCTGTTCAGTGCCACGCCCCCGGCCAGGACCACGTTCTCGCTGCCGGTCAGCCCGCGGGCATACCGTAACATGGCCAATACGGCATCCTCGGTCACCATCTGCAGGGCCGCGGCGATATCCTCATGCCGCTTTTCCATCGGATCCGATTCCTTGCGGACGGGCCCGCCCAGGAGGTTGCATAGGAGCGGGGAAGGCATGCGATCGGAATGCTGGAAGACGAAGTATTCCATGTTCAGGCGGTAGCTGCCGTCCGGCTTGATGTCCAGGACCTTGCGCATCTTCGGGTACCAGGGGTTTTTCTCCCGGTCCATCAGGCCGTAGGGGCTCAGGCCCATCACCTTGTATTCCGAATTATTGACCGAGAAGCCCAGGTAGGCGGTGACGGTGGAATAGAGCAGGCCCAGGGAATGCGGGAAGCGGATTTCCTGGCGCAGTTCCAGGGAATGGCCGCGGCCCATCCCGATGGCGGTGGTGGTCCATTCGCCGACCCCGTCCACGGTGAGGATGGCGGCCTCCTCGAAAGGGGAGGGGAGGAAGGCGCTGGCGGCATGGGACAGGTGGTGGTCCACGAAGAAGACATCACCACGGTAACCCAGGCGTTTCCGTATCACGGAGCGTACGCGGATCTTCTCCGAAAGCCAGGAGGGGAGGGCCATCTGGAAGGTCTTGAACGTCTTGGGGAAATGGTCCAGATGCTGGCGCATGATGCGCTCGAACTTGAGGAAAGGCTTCTCGTAGAAGCCGATATGATCGATCTGGTCGATGGTAATCCCGGCCCAGGCCAGGCAGGCCTCGATGGCCAGGATGGGGAAGGAGGAATCGTGCTTCTTGCGCGAGAACCGCTCTTCCTCGCCGGCGAAGATTACCTTGCCGTCCTTGAGCAAGGTGGCGGCGGAATCGTGGTAATGGCAGCTGATGCCTAGGATGTACATGGGCTTGCGATCAGAAGGGCCGATAGTAGGAATCGGCGTCCTTCCCCCCGACATTCACATCGGACCAATAGGTATTCTGCGCCTTGCCATCATCAGCCTTTTTCCCGAACAGCCGCATGATGATCGCGGACGTCCCTACGCCCAGGAAATAGGTCAGGGAGAGGAGAATGAAGTTATTGAACGATGCGATGTCGCCGAGGAAGACCATGGCCCCTCGCTTGAATTCCATGAAGAGGTTGGCGCGTCCCGTCTGGGATTCCAACCGCGGTCCATCCACATTCGAATCCTGCAACTGCTGACCCTTCAACTGTGGATCCATTTCCGGAGCAGGCGGCCGATCAGACTGATGCCCATCGCAATGGCGGCATAGGGCAGGGGATTGGGGAGGCAGGGGCCATTCTGATAAAGGTGGAAAGTCGGAAAAGCGCGGAGGACATGCAGCCGGTGGAACGCCAGGGTCAAGGCCAAGGTCATGACCGTCCAGGCGGCCACGTAACCGGAGATCTGGACAACGGTTATCGAGGCCTTCCGGTTTTGGGTTTCCATGGAGCCAATTATAATTCATAGGCACCTCCCCCAGCAATTTGCGGCTCCCTTAGCTTCAAAAGGCTGACCGGCTATCTATCGGGCTTGGCGATCACGAAGTAGACCGATGCTCCGATGCCCCGCTCCGGGAACAGCCTTTCAGGCAGGCACAGCAGCCAATAGGCTTCGAGGAAAATCCGTCGCCATAGAAAACCGATCGCCTTGCGCTTCCAGGAGTAGGTCTGGATGCGGGGCGCTGGGCGCGGGTCGGGTGCCTGTCTGGTTGTGACGGGTGCCTGGCCGATCGGGAAATCTGCTTTTCCTGCTCCTCCCGAAAAAAGTTTCCGGCTTTTCCACCGGATGGCCTTGGCATAGGCCTTTCTTATTCCGGCGAAGACATAGTACATGAGGAAGGAGTCCAGGACGATGTCGACGCCCATGGTCTTTTCCACCCGCAGGCCTGACGCCCGGATGAGTTCCTTCCATCCCTGCCTGGTCGGAATGCGATCGAAGTCATGGCCGATGGAATTCTTGAGATCGCGGAACCAGGGCTCAGCGCGCAAGGCCTCATAGCTTTTCAAGCGGCCGAAGAGCGAGTACCGAAAATCCTTGCAGGGCATCTGGATCAGGGCCCGGCCGCCGGGCCTGAGAACGCGGTGGATCTCCGCGAAGGCCCGCGGGTAATCGCTCAGATGCTCGATGACGCTGATGGAAACGAGATGATCGAAAGCCCCGTCGGGAAAGGGCAGGTGTTCCCCGTCCGCGCGAACCAGATGGATGGCGGATGGGAAGGCCGCCTTTTGGGAAACCAGGGAGGCTTGGGTGAAGTCCAGCCCGTAGCAATTCAGACCATATTCTTTGGTGGCGCGATAAAGGAAGGGCGTGAGACCGATGCCGATTTCCAAAAGTTTTTCCCCGGGCCTGGGATGCTGGCGCCGGAAATATTTTTCCCGGGCGAAATCATGGGGCGGGATCAGGAAATCATCGTGATCGATCTTGGCCGAGTCGAACAGGGACTCGTAGATATGCAATTGCTTCGCCCGGTTTTCTTCCATGTAGGTTCCTATTCCATTAAGGCACCTCTTCAATTAAGGCTCCTCTTCAATTAAGGCTCCCTAAGGCTTCCATCCGTTCCTTCCATGATCAATTTCGTTCTCGCGGGAATTCCCGGGCGAGATAATCCCCCAGATAGGCCGAGAAAATATCGGCGCCGACGCTGTCGAAGTGCAGGGCATCGTAAAAGAGGCTCGTGTCCGCATCGAGGAGCGGCTTGGAGACGAAGTCGAGGAAGCGGACCTTGGGATGCCGCGCCGCCTCGGTGGCGACCGCCTCGGAAAAGCGGGCCTGCAAATCCAGGTACCAGGAGCGTGCCCGGTGCTTGCGCCAGGCGGGATTGACGGGCGCATCGACGATCACCACCGCGCGGACCCGGGAGCGGCTCAGCCAATCCAGCGACTCCTGGAATATCCGCCAGCGCGCCCCGTATAGCAGGTAATCCCCGGTATCGGGAATCTGCGGGAAAGGCGCCAAGCCATGG
>DAINDC010000534.1:0-3293 GCA_036732085.1 Fibrobacterota bacterium
GTTCCATGCGCTCGGGCGCGCAGTTGTTCTCCTACGAACTCTCCATGGTGCTGTGCATGCTGATGGTGGTGATGGCCAGCGGGACCGGTTCGCTGCGGGGGATAGTGCTTTCCCAACAGGGGACCATCTTCGACTGGTGGATTTTCAAATTGCCGGTGGCCGGTCTGCTGGCCTTCGCCGTCTACCTGATTTCCTCCACGGCGGAATTGAATCGCGGGCCCTTGGACCTTTCCGAGGCCGAGTCCGAGCTGACGGGCGGATTCCATACCGAATATTCCGGCATCTCCTTCTCCATGTTCTTCCTGGCCGAGTTCGTGAACATGTTCGCTTCGGCGGGCCTGGGCGCAACCTTCTTCCTGGGAGGGTTCCTGGCGCCGCAATTCGGCATCGCTCCGCTCGATCATGCCTTGGCCCTGATTCCGGGCGTGCTCTGGTTCTTCATCAAGACCTATTCGATCATCTTCCTCTATATGTGGTTCCGCTGGACCTTTCCGCGGCTGCGCATCGACCATCTTTTGTCCCTGGAATGGAAATTCCTCTTGCCGGTCTCGATGGCCAACCTGCTGCTGGCCGCGACCATGGTCACCTTCAAACTGATCCTCCCATGACAATTGATCCTCTTTTGAAGACGAGGGCTTTATGAAATTCAGCAGTCTCATGAAGGATACCCTGTCGCTCTTCAAGGGCATGGGCGTGACCTTCCGATATATCTCGCATCCGAGCACGGCCGTAACCCGCGAGTATCCGGAGAACCGCGAGACCCTGAAGTTCCCGGAACGCTTCCGCGGCCAGGTGGTGATGCCCCATGACGCCCAAGGCGAACATAATTGCACGGCCTGCACGCTTTGCGAGAAGGCCTGCCCCAACGGCAGCATCTCCATCCTGACCACCAAGAACCTCGCCTCCAAGCGCGTGCTCGGGGAATTCGTCTATAGGTTGTCCACCTGCACGCTTTGCAACCTGTGCATCGAGGCCTGTCCTTTCGACGCCATCCGCATGGGCCATGGTTTCGAGATGGCCGCATATAAGCGCGATGAGCTGGACTATGTCCTGAACAAGACCGAGGGGCGCTGAGGGTGCGCGATCTCTTCTTCTACATCCTATGCGCCGCCTTGCTGGGACTGGCCGGAGTGACGGTCCTGGCCCGCAACCTGTTCCGATCCGCCTTGGGCCTGCTGGGCGTGCTCGTCTGCACGGCCGTCCTCTTCCTGCTATTGCGCGCGGAGATGGTGGCCTTGGTGCAGGTGATGGTCTATATCGGCGGCATCATGATCTTCGTCCTGTATGCGGTGCTCCTGACTTCCGAATTGGCGGGCAAGATGGAGCATCCTTCCGTGCTCAAGGTGGTTGCCGCACTCGTGGTTTCCGGAACCGTCCTGACCTTCCTGGTGGGATTGGCCAGGAAAACGGGAACCGATGGAAATGCCGTGGCCGCGGGCGATCCTGCGAACCTGGTGGATATCGCCTCCCTGCAGTCCTTGGGCTTGCGACTGCTCGATCCCGGGCCGGGCGGATTCCTGGTGCCTTTCGAACTCATTTCCGTGCTCTTGCTGGCGGCCATGGTGGGCGCCATCGCCTTGGCGCGCCAGGGCGGGAAGGCCCCGTGAATCTTACCGCTTGCCTGCTCCTGTCGGCGGCCTTGTTCGCCATCGGCGCTTATGGCCTGCTCACGCGCCGGAACATGATCGCGGCCTTGATGTCCCTGGAGCTCATGGTGAATGCGGCTTTGATCAATTTCATCGCCTTCGCCCGCTTCGGTGGAATCCAAAGCGCGGGCTCTCAAGTTGTATTGCATGATGCGGAATCGGGAAGCCTGTTCGCGCTTTTCGCCGTCGGCGTGACGGCTGCGGAAATGGCCTTGGCCTTGGCCATCGTCATAACCGTGCACCGTCAAAGGAAGCATCTGGATCTCCGCGAGCTGGACGGCATGCATGGATAACGGCTCCGTGGCGCTGCTGGGCGGCAATATGGGCCTGCTGGCCTATGGCACCCTGGCCTTGCCTTTTATTTCCTTTTTGGTCAATGGCCTCTGGCTGGGACGCAAGCATTGGCTGGCCTCGGCATGGACCGCCACCTTGCTCCTGGGCGGGACCCTGTTCTGCGCCGTGGCCTTGGCTTGGGGTTATCATACCCAAGTCCTGGCGCATCCGGAGCTCTTCCCCAACCGTGCGGCCTTGGCTTGGGAGCATGTCTGGATGGCTTTCGACATCGGAACCGGATCGATGCCGATGGCGAAGGTGGGCTTTTATCTCGATCCCATTTCCGTGATGATGGTGCTCGTCATCTCCTGCATCTCCTTCCTGGTCCATCTCTATTCCATCGGATACATGCACGATGATAAAAGCGCGGGCCGCTTCTTTCCCCTGCTGTCCTTTTTCACCTTCACCATGCTGGGCCTGGTGGTTTCCAGCAACCTGGTGCAGACATTTTTCTTCTGGGAACTGGTGGGCACGGCCTCCTACCTCCTGATCGGATTCTGGTATACCAAACCTTCCGCCGTGGCCGCGAGCAAAAAGGCCTTCATCTTGACCCGCTTCGCCGACGCCTTTTTCCTGATGGGGATGCTTACGGTGGGCGTGGTGGTGGGGAGCTTTGATTTCGCGACGGTCAACGGGCCCGCGGCCGCCATCGCCTTGGATCATTCCGTCCGGATCGGATTCCTGGGCGTGAACATCCTGACCTTGGGCACCCTCGGCATCTATATGGGCGCCTGGGGCAAGTCCGCCATGTTCCCCTTCCACGTCTGGCTGCCCGATGCCATGGAAGGCCCCACGCCGGTCTCGTCTCTTATTCATTCCGCCACCATGGTGGTGGCGGGCATCTACCTGACGGCCCGGTTATTCCCCCTCTTCTCCGCCGCCGCCTATACCATGCACGTGGTCGAGTTCACCGGCGCCTTCACCGCCGTCTTCGCCGCCCTCATCGCCTGCACGCAAACCGATCTGAAACGGATCCTGGCCTTCTCCACCTTGTCGCAATTGGGTTATATGATGTTCTCCCTGGGGACGGGTTCTTCGGCATCCTTCACCGGTTCGATGTTCCATGTCTTCACTCATGCCTTTTTCAAATGCCTCCTGTTCCTATCGGCGGGCGTGGTCATCCATGCCATCCATAGCAACGATATCCGCGATGCCGGAGGCTTGCGCAAGTCCTTGCCCCGCACCTATTGGTCGACCTTGATCGCCTGCCTGGCCATCGCCGGAATCTTCCCCTTCTCGGGATTCTTCTCCAAGGAGGAGATCCTGCATACGGCCCTGTCCAACGGAAATTATGGCACTTTCATTGCGGGTTTG
>DAINDC010000535.1:0-3285 GCA_036732085.1 Fibrobacterota bacterium
CCGCATGGGTCTCTACGATATGGTGCTGGTCAAGGACAATCATGCGGAAGCGTGCGGATCGGTGCGCGCCGCCGTGGATCGGGTACATGCGAGTTACGGGGGGAAATATCCCGTGGAGGCCGAGGTGCGGACCCTCTCCGAGTTGGAGACCCTGCTGGACGGGCCGGTGGACATCCTCCTGCTCGACAATATGGACGATGCGACCTTGGCGCGCGCCGTGGCCTTGGCCCGGGCGAAGGCCCCGTGCATCAAGCTGGAAGCCAGCGGCAACATGGATCTCGCGAGGCTCCGGGGGCTGCGCGGCCTGGGTCTGGATTTCATCTCGGTCGGCGCGTTGACCCATAGCGTCAAGGCCTTGGACATCTCCATGAAAATCCAGGGAACGGATGGAGGACCGGGGGCCGTTCCGCCGCTCCGGGAAAGGATCTGATGGCTGCGGGGAAACAAGCCGGGCTCAGCCTGGCGGTGGATATCGGCAATACCAATACCGTGATCGGCATGTTCGAGGGCGGGGTCATCCGCAGGCGCTGGCGCCTGGCCACCCGCAAGGACACGACCGTCGACGAGATCACCTGGTGGCTTCACGGCCTCATGCGTTCGGACTCGGAACGCACGCGCGTCCGGGCGACCGCCCTGGCCTCGGTGGTTCCGGCCTTGGACGACAGTTGGGTCCGGGCCCTGGAAGGCGAATACGGTATCCCTCCGCAGGTGCTCGACTATACCAACTGCCTGGGGTTGGAATTGGATTACGAGATCCCGAGGCAAATCGGCGCGGACCGGCTCGCCAATGTTTTGGGGGCCTATGCTTTGGGCCATGAACAGGGCGTGGTGGTCGATCTCGGCACCACGACCACCTTTGACGTCTTCGGGAACTACGGTTACTGGGGCGGCGTCATCTGTCCCGGCATCCATACTTCCCTGCGCAGCCTCGCGCAAAGCGCGGCCAAGCTTTCGGAAGTCGAACTCAAATGGATCGACAAGGCCGTGGGCAAGACCACGGACGATGCCTTGCGCATCGGCATGTTGATGGGCACCTTGGGGCAGGTCGAGTTCCTGCTCAAGGCCATCATCAAGGAAAAGGGCATGCGCAACCCCTCCATCATCGCGACGGGTGGATTGGCGCCCTTGCTCGGAGAGAGATCGAAATCCATACGCATCATCGAGCCGGATCTGACCTTGATCGGCATCAACCATCTGCTGGACGGCCAGGCCAGGAAAAAGAGGAGCAAGAAAAAATGAAAAGGATTCTAGTCACGGGCGGAGCCGGATTTCTCGGATCGCATCTTTGCGAAAAGCTGGTCGAGCTCGGCAATGACGTGGTCTGCCTGGACAATTATTTCACCGGGTCGAAAAGGAATGTCGAAAACTTGCGCGGGCGCGGCAATTTCGAGCTCATCCGCCATGACGTCACCATGCCCCTGTTCCTCGAAGTGGATCAGATCTACAACCTGGCCTGCCCCGCTTCGCCCATCCATTACCAGTACAATCCGGTGAAGACGATCAAGACCAGCGTCATGGGAGCCATCAATATGCTCGGCCTCGCCAAGCGCGTGAAGGCCCGCATCCTCCAGGCGTCCACCAGCGAGGTATACGGGGATCCGGAGCAGCATCCGCAGAAGGAGGGCTACTGGGGCCATGTCAATCCCATCGGGCTGCGCTCCTGTTACGACGAAGGCAAGCGCGTGGCGGAGACCTTGTTCTTCGATTACCAGCGGCAGAACCGCGTGGACATCCGCGTCATCCGCATCTTCAATACCTACGGTCCCAAGATGCATCCGCATGACGGCCGCGTGGTCTCCAATTTCATCGTGCAGGCGCTGCAAGGCCAGGACATCACCATCTACGGCGACGGGCAGCAGACGCGCTCCTTCTGCTATGTGGACGATCTGCTGGAGGGCATGGTGCGGCTCATGGAGCATCCGACCCTGATGGGCCCGGTGAACGTGGGCAATCCCAACGAGTTCACCATCCGGGAATTGGCCGAACAGGTCATCGAACTCACGGGGAGCAAGAGCAAGATCGTCAGGAAGCCCCTGCCCAGCGACGATCCCAAACAGCGGCAGCCGGATATCACCTTGGCCAAGGAGAACCTGGGCTGGGAGCCGAAGGTGGCCCTGCGGGAAGGCCTGCAGAAGACCATCGCCTATTTCGATGCCTTGCTGGCTTCCGGCGTCGAGGGCACTACGGAAAACTATTACCGGCAGACCCTGGGCTGAAGGCGAAGGGGCTGGCCCGCCGCGAAGGATGTCGCCGTAGGATGTAAAAGGCGGCCCTCCTCGGAAATCTGGATCCGGTCTACGCGCGCCGCAGCTGGCTTAAACGCGCCGCAGCCGGGCGTACCAGGGTTTCCAGGTCGCCCTCACTCCGCCTTCGCAGGCGTAACCTTGCTGGTACTGGGTCACCAAGTGATCCAGTCCGGAGCGGGTCAAGCCCGCGGCTCCGGGCCGCCGGGATGAGCCCAACCCGCGGATGGCGCCCAGGAAGGCTTCCGGCGAAGGGTAGGTGCATTCGAAAGCATCCGTATCCCATGCTTCCACCGTGAACCCTGCATCCGCCGCGGCTTGCGCGATCCCTTCGCGGCCATGCCCGGGAAAATCGCGGTAATGGAACGGCGCCTTTGCGAGCAGGGCATTCAGTTCGGGAAAGTTGCCGCGCAGGAAGCCGGAGACGAGATAGATGCCCGACCGTTCCAACAGGCCTGAAACCATGCGAAGGTGGACGTCCAATGCAGGGAACCACTGCACCAGGGCATTGCTGACGGCCAGGCCGAAGGGCGCGGCCGATTGCGGGGGGCTCGGCGGTGCGCCTGAGCCCTTATTTCCGGATGCGTCGAAAATCGCGAAGGAGGTATCGGGCCGGTTACCCAGGTTCTCCCGAGCCTGCGTCAGCATGGGCTCCGAAGCATCCGTCACCGTCATGGAGGCCCGCGGCAGGCGCAGCGACAGGGCCGTGGTCATCAATCCCGTTCCGCAACCCATTTCCAATACGCGCAGGCCAGCTCCGGCCGCTTGGCCCCTCGGCGCTTCAGGTTTGGCGGGTGGTGGCAGCAGGCCGGCCAGGCGTTCCGCCATCAGCGACTGCACTTCCGCATGGGCCCCGTAGGTTTGCGCCGCCCGGCCGAATCGTTGGGAATGGAAACTCATTTGCAAGCCGTCTGGTCGCGCCCGGTCCGTCCAGCCCCACCGTCCAACAGAGGCTGGAGCAGATCGGGATGGTCGAGGAAGGGCAGGGGGCCCTGCGGGTAGCCGATCCAGCCGGGTCCAGGAAAGGACTCCCGAGCCGGCG
>DAINDC010000536.1:0-3282 GCA_036732085.1 Fibrobacterota bacterium
GGCGAGCCGGACTTTGCGGCGGCGCTCACCTGGGCAACCAAGGCGGCCGCGGCCCGGAGCCTCATTTCGATTCCTGGTTGGCCGCGACGGAAACCTTGTGGACCCCGGCCATGTTGCATTCGTCCATCACGTCCACCACCACGCCCATGTCCGCGTCGCGATCGGAGACGATGACTACCGCGCGATCGGCGTCCTCGGCCAATTCCCGGCGCAGGATGGCCTGGAGCATGGGCAGGTCCACCTGGCGCTCGTCCAGGTGGATGGTGCCTTCCTTGCTGATGCCCACCATGATATTCTCCTTCTCCAATTGCGCCGCGGAGCCCGCCGCGGGCTTGGTGATGTCCAGTCCGGTCTCTTTGGAGAAGGTGGTGGTCATGATGAAGAAGATGAGCAGGATGAAGATCACGTCCACGAGGTTGACAATGGCGATCTCCACGTCCTTCTTGGATCGTTTGCGGACGGAGGGTATCATGCGGGGTACCCCAGGGCGGGCGCGGGACCGGCGCCATCGGGGCCGCGGAAGCCGTCGGCGTTCTGGGGGGCATGGCCGCCATAGGCGTCCCGGCGCGCGCGCGGGAGGCCCGCGGGAACGTTGCGGTTGATGAGGGCATGGGCCGCGGCCAGGGCGCGCTGCTCGATGGCTTCCGCCCGCGAAGACAGATAGACGTGCATGAGAAGCAGGGGGAAGGCGACCAGGAGGCTATTCTGGGTGGCCATCAGGGATTCGGCGATGCTGTCCGACATCAGGGCCTGGTTGCCGGTGCCGAAGGCGCTGATGACCTGGAAGGTGCGGACGATTCCGGATACCGTGCCCAGCAGGCCCATTAAGGGCGCGGCCGTGGCCAGGATGGCCAAGGTGGACAGGGAATGCTCCAGCTCCGGGATCTTGAATTTCATGACTTCGTCCAGACATTCCTCCATGGTCGCGCGGCCGGAATTCCTGGCCGCGCAGACGGCTGAAAGCGCCGCACCAGCCACGGTCGCGCGTTCATGGGAGGATAACCGCTCCAAGGCGGCCTCCCCGCCTCCCGTGGCGAGGCTTTGCTTCCACCGGTCCAGACCGCGCCAATCCAGGCTCCGGAGGGCCAGGAGGCGGTGGAAGACGATGAACCAGCCCGTCACCGACGCCAGCATGAGCGGGATGAGCACCCAGCCGGCCTTGATCATCCCGTCCAGGATATGTTCAAACATGCTCTTCCACCCGCTTGTGGGCGGAGAACAGGGTGTTCACCAGGCGAGCGGCGTATTTCTCCATGTTCCCGATGATGCGGCCCGACCAGTTGTCGAGGAGATTGTACGCAAGGAGCAGGGGGATGGCCACGCCCAGGCGCCATGAGCTTGGGGTTCCCGGTGCCGTGCACGGTGATGACGTCGAAGAGACGTACCATTCCGGTTACGGTACCCAACAGTCCCACCAGGGGCGAGGCCGCCGCCAGGATGTTCATGGTGGTGATGCGCTTTTCCAACGCGGGCGATTCATGGAGCATCACCTCATGCGCCTTGCTCTCCGCGTCCTCGCGGGCGCCGTCGGCGCTTTCGAGAATGGCCAGAAGGACCCGCCCCACCGACCCCGGCCTCTTCCTGCAGAGGTCTATGGCTTCCGGGACGCGGTCGGACCCGGCCAGGGCCTGCACCCGGTCGGCCAATTTCTGGGCATCCTGATCCTTGCGCAGGAAAACGACGATCTTCTCGAAGACGATGAGGATGCCCGAGAGCATCAGGGCCATGATCGGCCACATCACCCATCCGCCTCCGTCGAATTCATGCTCGACGGTCTTCCAGAAGGTGCCGCGCGCCTTGGTGGTGAAGCCTTCGCCCGTGGCCTTGGTCAGGAGCACGTCCATGGGCAGCATCACCATGTCCGGTCCATGGTCCGAAGCCAGCCCGAGCACGGACGCGCGCAGGTCCTTGCGGACATTGTCCGGCAGATCCTCTATCCATTCCCAAGCTTGGCCGTCCAGCCTACCGGTCTTTCCCAGGATCGCCACGTCCTCGCTTTCCGTGCTGACGAAAGACTCATACGCCTGGCCGATGCGCACCACATAGCCGGCGGCAAGCTTGGCCTGCGAGGCGACGTCCATAGGGGCCCCGTTCCCCACTGGGGAGGCTTTCGCTGCCGCCACGCCTTTTACGGCCAGCTTGTCGCGAGCGATGCTACGGGATTCGCCATCCTGTAAATCCCCGTAGGCGAGGGTAAAAAGTTGGTCCACGGCCGCCGTGCCTGCCGGGTCCCCTTTCTCGACGGATTTCTTGGCCGCCGAAAGATCGCCCATTTTTTCCAACGAACGGTAGGGGAATCCGTTTTCCCATTCCTTGCCCAGATCGCCCAGCTTGTCCCGGACCTGCAAGCCGAATTGCTTGAGACGGCTCTCCTGCTCCTCAACCTCACGGCGCTTCTCGGCCTCCTGGTTATTGAGGCGAAGCAAAGTCTCTTCCTTCTGATCCTTCAATTGCCCCAGTCGATCGATATCGGTCTTGATCTCGTTCCACGCGTCGCTGAATGCTTCCTGGGCCGCGACGGCATTGCGCTTGTCCTGCCACCGCTTGACACGCACGTCTTCCAACTGAGTCTGATAGAGCTGCAATTCCTGGCGCGCCTTGTCCAAATCCTCCTGGACCTTTTGGTCCTCGCGGCGGCGGCTGGCGCCTTCGGATGCCGCCGGCCAAAATAAGGCGAGCATGCCGACCAGGATCAGAGCCTTGGATGCATTCATTTGACCGAACCTTTCTGTTCCTTGGTGGCCATGACCATGGATGGAAACGCGGTTCTCCAAATCGGCAAGCCCACGAATCCGGGGAGGGCCTTGCCCTCGGCGGTGGCGAGGGCCTGCTTGAGGGCCTGCCTGGTGGCATGGTCCAGCTCCTTCTCGCGGACCCAGACATAGCCGACAGCGGGAGGAGCCAAGGGTTTCAGAATACCCAGACGGGATCCGTCCAGGGAACTGAAAGCCAACAGCTGCTTTCCGATGCGCAGATACTTGACTTGGACCGGCTCGCCAGCGTCCTCGGAGAAGTCGCCCGTATACACTTCCGCTTCCTGGGCCAGGCGACGTTCCGTCTGTTCGATGGTCCAGAGCCGGTTCATGGCCTCCTCAGGCGAGATGTTACCGCCCTCGATATCGCGAACCAGCAGATCCAGGGATTCCAGGCGCTTGTCCAGGCGATAGGGAAGGCCGGGCGCCAAAGCGGCGCGCAATTCCCTGGCCTTGGCGGATAGCACCAGGCCAAGCTGTTTGAAATGCGCCTGCAACTCGCGTTCCTTGAATTGGTGCGCCTCCATCT
>DAINDC010000537.1:0-584 GCA_036732085.1 Fibrobacterota bacterium
AAACCGGGAAGTCCCTAGACTTGAAGCGCCCCCCGTGCGAGTGAATTTCCCGAAACGCTGTTTCTTTCAGACCTTCATGGACCCCGCTTCTGGTTTCCATGATTTAGGCTTTCACCCCGCTCCCGTTGCCGCTCATTCTTCGTAACTCGATCCGAGTTAACCTTTTACCTCCCATTCCTGACTCAGCGCCCTATTCAGGGTAGCGCCACAGTTACCCAGAGAGATCAGTGCACACTTGGATCCTACTGCACATCTGGATCCCATTCCCACTTCGCTTTCTCAGCCTAAATTTATCGAGTCCGCCGCGGCATCCTTTCGTTATCGCGGCTTCTCCAAGGCAGGTTCCCCAATGCTCGAAGTCGCCGACACCGATCTGAAAACCTTTCCCCTCGACCACCACGGACTCATCGCCGCTGTCTGCAAGGACCTCCGGATTGCCGAACGCATCGACCATCTTCTGCCCGTACACGATGCGCGTGTCGTCAGTCCGAAGAGGACCGGCTGCCGCAGGCACCCTCGGCCCCATTTATTGCCCCCGGGGAATTTCCCTGCATCCGTAACGGAGCCTTTAGGCTCCCTTCCAG
>DAINDC010000537.1:594-3255 GCA_036732085.1 Fibrobacterota bacterium
TACCTATAGTAAGTTTGATGAAGATCATTAATCGATTCACCATTATTCTTGGTGAGGAGTGTCGGGATGGAATACAGTGTGACCGAAGTGCAACAAAAATTGTTGTGAAATCAACTCACACGATCCTCCTTTATGATTATTTTACTTCCCATCAGGATATCTCCTACTTTCAATTCCTTCGCTCCGGCTTAAGCGGCAACGCTTGACCTGCGGCGCCTCGCACGAGGCGGACTGAAGGCCGGTGAAGGTGTCCCGGTTCGGCCCCAAAATGGGCCGAGTTCGCGTGTGCCGTCCAGACATGACCGCAAGGGTTCCATAGGGAATCCTCGCGTTGAATCCCCTATGCGGGAAGGAGTTTTCCTATGCGCCTTGGTTCTCTTTTTGTCCTCTCCCCAAAGGCCGCTCTTTTAGGTCTGCTCTTAGGCCTTCCGGGCCTGCTCTTCGCCACTCCCGCGCCGATTATGGAGTTCCTCATGAGCGAGGGAACCGGTAATTCCGTGGCCAACACCGGCACCGCTGGCGGCACCGCCAGCCGGTTCTCCACCGTCCCCACCTGGTCCACCAATGCGCCCGTCAATGCGGGCACTTACAGTCTGGACTACGGCAAAACCGTCAGTTCCAGCAATTACGTGGAGATGGTGACGCCGGCGGCTCTGAAAAACCTGAAATCCTTTACCATTACCGGCTGGATAAACAGTCGGAACCTCACCGTGGGTGCGGGCGGAAACCGCATCCTGATCTTCTTGGCCCCTGGGGGCGGCCAGGGAATCGACCTCGCGCTCCAGGCAGACGGCTCGTTGGGGCTGGGCATCAACCAGTGGAATGACCAAGGCGGCGTGCGCAGCAATGGCGGCAAAATCACCGCCGACACGAACGCGTCCTATAACAACTGGCGCTTTTTCGCGGTTACTTACAATTCCACTCTTGCCTCCAATCAGGTAAGCTTCTTCTTCGGCTCCAACGGCGGCATCGCCGATTTGGATTGTCCCAAGACCTATGCCCGCGGCAGCGTCGGTTCCTCCCCCGGCTATGCCTTCGCCCTCGGCAACATGAACGTCGACGCCCGCTACAGCGGCTCCGACCAGATGGTCCGCGGGCTCTTAGGCCAAATCCGCCTTTTCGGCAGCGCTAGCGACGGCAGCGGTGCCCTGACCTCCGAGGACATCGCCACGGTCCAGAACGCCGCGCCCATCGCGGGCCAGGGCGTGCTCTACGAAGAATGGGCGGGAGTCACGGGCACCTCCATCGAGGATCTGGTGAGCGCTCCGACCTACCCCAGCAACCCCTCCACCACCTTGATCCGCCCCTCCTTCGAGGGCTTCCAGAACCGCGCGGACAACTATGGCGTGCGCATGAGCGGATGGATCAAGGCGCCCGTCACCGGGCTCTACACCTTCTGGATCAGCTCGGACGACAACGGCGAGCTTCGTCTCTCCAGCGACGCCAATCCGGTCAACAAGACCCTCATCGCCTCAGTGCCGGATTGGACCAATTACCTGGAATGGGGGAAATTCCTTGCGCAGAAAAGCGCGACGGTGAACCTGACGGCGGGGCAGTTCTATTACCTCGAGGCGCTGATGAAGGAGGGCACCGCCAATGACCATCTCGAGGTGGGGTGGCAATTGCCTTCGGGGGTACAAGAACGGCCGATTCCGGCGGGACGGTTGTACTTAAGACCCTCCGATGGGGATGGGCTGTTCCCCTCCACGCTGGACCTCTATGACCCGGGCACGTCCAATTCCAAGATCACCTTGGGCTGGCACAAGGAGTCCGGCAACAACTACACCTTCCTGAATACCGAGGGTTCCTCCAAGCTGAAGGTGTTCAACGACATCCTGAACCTGCCGTCCAAGAAGCTGTACTTCGGGGACAACAATGAGGCCAACGCCTGGGGCTTCCGCTCCACGACCACCGGAGGCGTGCCCACCTTGTACGTGGAGCCAAACGCGGGAACCTGGGCGATGCGGTTCGATGGGACGACCCCACTCGGTGCCCCCGCGACGGCGGAGTTCAACCGCGGCTTTTTGGTGAACGGGCCGCAATCGGAAGGGGATACGGCCTTTGCCATGATGGACTCCCGCAGCGGCCTCACCTGCGTGCATAATACGGGGCCCGACATGGGCGAAACATCCAGTAATTCCACCTTGAGCGGCAATAGTCTGCAACTCCTGGAGTCACAGCCGGGGGGATCGGGCTGGACCAAGGTGTATGCGGGGACGGCGTACTTCTACGTCACGGGACCCAGCGGCGAGACCAACAAGACGTCGATAGACGGAGGAGTGGTGAAAGCCGATACGGTGGATGCGGCGGAAGTGAGGACGCATAAGTGGAAGGTCAAGCCGGCCGATTACGTGTTCGAGAAGGGCTATGCGGTCAAGAGCCTGGAGGAGGTGGAGCGCTATGTGCGGAAGAACAAGCATCTGCCGGAAATTCCCAGCGCAAAGGAGATGGAGCAGAACGGGATGGCGATGGGAGAGATGCACCTGCGGCTCTTAAAGACGATGGAGGAGATGACCTTGAACCTGATTGCCTTGAACAAGGAAGTGAAGGCGCAGAAGCAAGCGGTGGCGGCGCAGCAGGCGAAGAATGCGGCATTGGAAGCGGAGATCACGTCCCTGAAAGGGGAGCGGGAAGGGGCGGGACAATGAGCCACGGAATACG
>DAINDC010000538.1:0-3236 GCA_036732085.1 Fibrobacterota bacterium
ATCTGGGCCTCACCACCTTGGGTTATGGTTTTGTCGGCATGAGCGTGGTCTCCAGCGGGGCCTTCCAAGGCCTGGGACGCGGCCTGCCCTTCCTATTCCTGAACACCATGCGCCTGGTCCTCATCGCCACCCCGCTGGGCTATGTCCTGGCCCGTACCAAGGGGGAATTCGGTTTGCACTATGCACCCCTGATCGCGAGCGCCAGCACGGCCCTCATCGCTTCCGCCTGGATCCTGAGCGCGGTCCATCGGCTCAAGAAGGAGCCCGAGCCCGTGGCCTCGCCCGTTACGGTGGCTGCCTGACCCTCCCGGATAACGCCTCCAACCAGAGCGAAACCCGCATCCAGGTCCGGTATTCGGAAACGGATGCGATGAAATTCGTCTACTATGCGAACTACCTGGTCTATTTCGAAGTGGCCCGCACGTCCGCATTGGCGGAACTGGGCCATCCCTATTGGGAGATGGAAAAGCGCCAGGTCCTGATTCCGGTCCTGTCCGCGCATTGCGACTACCTGAAACCTGGACGTTACGGGGACCAACTGACGGTCCGCACCACGCGTTGGCGGAGCGGGTCGGCGCGCATCCGGTTTGAGTATCAGGTTTTGCGGGACGGGGAATTGCTGGCCCAAGGCTATACCGAGCATGCCTTCATGCATCCGGAAGGACGGGCCATCCGGCCTCCCAAGGAAATCATCGGGCTGTTCCCGGCCCTCCCGAAGCCGCTCTGACGCCAGCCTACATGTATTGGGCGGTTTCCTCGACCAATTCCTGCAAGGCCTGGACCGAAGCCGCCGCCGGCTTCAGGGACGGGAATTTCTCATAGGCATAATTGATTCCGGAAGAGCTGTTGATGAGATGCAGATGGACGTCGCTTCCGGCCTCGCGGATGGCTTGGTAGACATCGGACACGGTCCCCGTCTGGCCGCCGGAAACACCGGCGATGGCGATGCCGGGAATCAGGACCGGCACTTCCCTTCCACGACTTTTCCAATACGTCAGCAGTTCCCGGAGTTCGCGCGGCGCCGTGGCGCCCACCACCGCGCCCAGGCTGCCATCATTCCAATCGGCCAATTTTTCCGCCACCTTGCGATAGAGCGGCACGGCGTCCGGACCGACGGGGAGCTCCTGGAAATCCTTGGCGCTGGGATTGGACGTGCGCACGAGAACGTAAATGCCTTGATCCTTGGCGATGTCCTGGAAAGGCCGCACCGTATCGGTTCCCATATAGGGCGCGACCGTGACGGCATCGGCGTCGAAGACCTGGAAAGCCATTTGCGCATAGGCTCCGGAGGTGCTGGAGATATCGCCGCGCTTGGCATCGAGAACCACCAGGACTCCCGCTTCCCGGAAGGCCTTGATGAGATCCTGGAGGACGATCAGGCAGGGAATGCTCACGGCTTCGTAAAAGGCCGAGTTCGGTTTGACGGCGGCGGGCAGGAGATTGCGGGCCAGCATGGCTTCCAGCATCTCGGAATAGAAGCGTTTGATCCGCTCTTCGGGTGAATCGGATCCTGGGATTTTCTTCAGGATGGGATCCATCCCTACGCAGACCGGGTTGCCGGACTTGCGGATCCGCGCGGATATTTTATCGTGATAGCTCATGCCATTCCTCCCGGCTGGGAAAGCTAACCAAACCCCGCCTGCACGTACAAGGACCCCCCGGGGAAATGCCTTGGCTTCGCGCGTGAAATCGGTTATTTCATGGAATCGCCTGAGCCGCCTAATGACTTCCGAAAGCCCTCCATAAGCCCTCAAGGAGCCGGATATGCAAAAGAAAGAATTGAACCAGGATTCCGCGCAACAAATCGCCCGCATCGATGAGCTCGAGATCAAGCTGTCCTTCCTGGAGAAGGAACTCGAGGAATACAAGGACGCGAACCGGGAGTTTTACGGCAAGTTGAATCGCATGGAAGAGGATCTGAAAAAAATTCAGAAGGAGATTCCGATTTCCGGTCAGCCGGTACCGGAGCCTTCCTGGGACAGCGAAAACCGGGACATCCATCCCTAGCCTTCGGAAGTATCCGCGGCTTTAAAGCTGCCCGTTTTATGCGGCCGTCGGCTCCCACTCCAAGATCGGAAGGCGTTTGCGGGCATAGGCCAGAAATTCACCCCAGTTCGATTGCGGAGGGATGCCTTGAGTCGCGCACCAGGCCTGGAAGTCTTCCGCTTTGGAAGTTTCCACATACTTGGCCTGATCTTCCATCCAGCAGGAAAAATCATAGAGCTGGGAGCAGGCCTTCCGACGGATCAGATTGGAGATCAAAGCCTCTTTGAGCCAAACCTGAAAAAGATCTTCCAGGCATTTCTGCAAGGCCGATCGATTCGGATAATGCGGTTTGAGCGGAAATCGGGGGATCCGGTTGTTGATGACATAAGTCGACATGCGAAAAATCTAAATGAATCCGAAGTCGCGTGCGAGCGAAATTACTTTTTGACCGAGGAGGTACCATGGACCCGGTCGCTGAAAAATACAATGCCGTGGTGGTCGCCAGGCAATCGTTCACTCCGGATCTGTTCATCATCAAGGTGAAGCCGGACAAGCCCTATGGCGAATTCATCTCGGGCCAATATGTCCTCCTGGGACTCTCTTCCAACCTGCCGCGCCGCGAAGGTTCCGAACCCGAATTCAAGGAGACCAAGCCCGACCGCATGATCCTCCGGGCCTACTCGCTGGCCTCTTCCGGGCATGAACCCGAACTCCTCGAGTTTTACATTTCCGTGGTCGCGAACGGTACGCTTACGCCCCGGCTCTCGCAGATCAAACCGGGCGATCGCCTGATGGTCGGCGACAAGATCCGCGGCTTCTTCACCTTGGACACGGTTCCCGCCGATCATAAGAATGTCGTTCTCGCAGCCACCGGCACGGGCCTGGCGCCTTATGTGTCCATGTTGCGAAGGCATGCCGTGAAACCCTATCCCTTCCGCTTCATCATTCTGCACGGCGCGCCGCGGAGTTGGGAGCTCGGCTATCTGGATGAACTGCGCATGTATTCCCGGTATCTTCCCAGGGTCATTTACCTCCCGTCCATCACCCGGACCAAGGAAGATCCATGGTGGACGGGCGAATCCGGCCGCATCACCCAATATTTCCAATCGCATTTGCTACGGGATCGGTTCGAAGTGGATCTTGATCCGGCCAAGACCTCGGTCTTCTTATGCGGCAACCCCGCCATGATTGAAGAGGTGGGCAAGATCCTGGAACCGCGCGGCTATACCAACTACAGCACCCAGAATCCG
>DAINDC010000539.1:0-2666 GCA_036732085.1 Fibrobacterota bacterium
TTCATCAGGTTCATTCTATACCGACTTGGCGTATACTCATGAAGGGGTCGAATTCAGAGGCATTTTCCACGCCGATCCTGAGAAGCCAAATAGTGTAAGCATTCGGTGAACCCCGTATTCGGTTTTGATTTGGATGGTAGCAGATTTCCCTCTGGAGGAAATCACCATGCAAAAGTCCAAGTCCTATCAACTCCGTGCCCGTCTTCGTCTGGCTCGTTCGCCAGAGTTCTATCGTAACTTCGTAGCAGGCTTCCGCAAGAGCGGCATGACTGTAGGCGAATACTGCCGAAAGTATCAAGTGGGTGCAAATTCATTTCGCAAGTACCGGAAGGAAAGCGAAGGTACCCGTATCCCACGAAAAGCCGTTCTGGTAAAATCACTCAAGCTGGTCCGCCTTGTTCCCGATGCCGCCCCACCATCGACCGCTTCCGCCGTGGAGATTTTGCTGCCCGGTGGAGCCGTCATTCGCCTTCTGGAGCTGAACGCGAAAACCCTCGACCTTCTACGGCCCATTCTTTTTTCAGGCGAAGCGCCATGCTAATGCTGCCGCCCGCCGTTACCATCTATCTCTGTGATTCACCCGTGGACATGCGATGCTCCTTCGACGGCCTGTCCGCGATCGTCCGAAATAACTTGGGGCTCGACCCTTTGACCGGCCACCTGTTCCTCTTCCTTTCCAAGCGCGGGGACAGGGCCAAAATTCTGTTCTGGGACAAGGACGGCTACGCCCTTTTCTACAAGCGCCTGGAGAGGGGGCGCTTTCACCGGCCACAATTGCAGCCCACAGGAGGCACGCTAACCCTCGATGCGGGCGAGATGACACTACTTCTTTCCGGCATCGACCTCACGCATACACGCCGTCAAAAGCGATATACACTTCCATTAACTCGGGGAATTTGATCAGTTGGGCAGCTTGTATAGGGTACCGTTCAGGTTACCTTTAAACGCATCATGTCGCCGATTCCGGAAAAGCTCGGGCAGCCGCCCTCCATGGATAGCCTCATGGAGCTCTACACCGGTGCCGCCAAGGCCCACAACGCCGTGCTCGCCGAGCATCTGGCCGCCCTTGAACGCATCGCGTCACTGGAAAAGCGCCTGGAATGGTTCCAGCGGCAGATGTTCGGCACGAGTTCGGAAAAACTCCACCCCATGCATTTGGAACAACAAACTCTAGCCGCCCTTTTAAAAACTGCGGAGAAACAGGTTGCGCTAACCGCCACGCCCCAATCCACTTCGGAGGAATGCGACCCTTTACTCACCTTGAAGCCCAAAGGTCGGCAGGCAAAAGGTCATGGATGGGGCGAAATCCCTGCCGACCTGCCCCGTGTTGATGTCGTTCAGCCCTTGACCGACGAGCAACGCGAACTCATGGAAAAAGGCGTGCTCATTAAAATCCGCGATGAGGTGACCGAGCGGCTCGCCATCCACCCCAAGACGCTCTATGTCAAACGCTTCCTCCGCCCAGTCTTCGCCAGGGTCGAGGCCGACGGAAGCCGAACCGTGCTGCCCCTTTTGCCCATTGATAGCCCCATCGAAAAGGGACGCGCCGATGTATCCATCCTCGCCTTCCTGGTGGTCTCCAAGTTCGCGGACCACCTCCCATTGGACCGAATCCGGAAGATCTTTCTGCGCCAAGGATATCCCCTCGCCACCTCCACCATGGCCACGTGGCTCAAGGACCTGCACGAGATGCTTCGTCCTGTCTACCTCGCCATGGCCGCCGAACTTACGGGTGGAGATGTCGTCCATGCAGATGAAACTATCTGCCGGGTGGTTATCGAGGAAAAGAAGCACAAGACCCACCAGGGTTATCTCTGGGTGTATATCGGCGGCGGCCATCGCCTTTATGAATATACGGCGAGCCGCGGAAGTGAACATCCGTCCCGCTTCCTGAAAGCGTTCCATGGGACTTTGCAGGCCGATGGATATGCGGGGTACAACGCCATCTGCAAAGAGAACGCCTTGATGCGGGCGGGATGCCACGCGCATGCCCGGCGCAAGTTCGTGGAGGCGCTGCCCAAGTACCCCAAGGTGCAAGCGATACTGGACATGTACACCGAGTTGTTCGCCATTGAGGCGGAGTGCACCGAGCGGAAGGTAAGTGTGCTGGAGCGCCTGCGTATCCGGGCGTTGCGGTCTGAGCCTCTTCTTAAGTTGATGCATACATGGGTAGAGGAGGCGGGCAAGACGGCGCTGCCTCAGGACCCCCTGGGCGAAGCGGTTACCTATGCCTTGGGTCAATGGGGACCGCTGAGTGTGTTCCTCAAGGACGGGCGCATCCCCTTGGACAACAACATCAGCGAAAGGGCCCTGCGCCCGGTGGTGTTGGGTCGAAACAACTTCCTGTACTTTGGTTCGGAAGACGGGGCGGTACGAGGCGCAACCTTCTACTCCCTGGTGCAGTCGTGTGTAGCGTTGGGAATAAATCCATTGGAGTACGTCGAAGATGTTCTGGGGCGAATAAGTACACATCCAAACAGCCGCATCACCGAACTGACTCCGGCGGGTTGGCTCGCCGCACGTAATCAAATAACCGCTAAGTAAAATTCTAAGCATCGGTCGGAAGAATAATCTTCCGTGAAATAGGCGCCTATACGGGGCTCACCGAATGCTTACGTTCAACTCACGAGTCAACTTGGTCCGGAACATATGGAGGAACGAATCGG
>DAINDC010000539.1:2676-3231 GCA_036732085.1 Fibrobacterota bacterium
CCTGAGGAGGAACTATGGCTCCCCAACCAAGATGGTACAGTGACGATGACGGCGGCATCAGGGAAACCAAAAATGATAGTTGGTAATCTGAAAGATTATTTAATGAATAACGATGCTGTTCAAATATCCGTAAATCAAGGAGCATTTAAGGACCTGACCTACAAACATGAATTTGGGGAATGGGATAGCAGGCTTGTTGATGCAAACGGAGACGGCATCATTGATAAAAATGATACTTTGCGAGGGTCTCTGATTTTCGCCCCGGTTAATCCATCTGATTTTAAGAACGGAGAGAATAATGTAACGCTTCAAGTTAAAAGCCGATATGGTCAAGATAGAATCGTTTCTGCTACAGTTCTATATGGCCAACCACTTGGAGTGTATGAAGCCGGGCTTGACGGCAATCCAATTCAATCAATTTTTTTGGGAAAGGCTATGCGTTGGGATGCTGATAATGGAGAAGAAAAATCCATTACAATTGGATTCAACATGCCTTTGGATGATGCAAGCAATTTTAATTCGATTTCATTGGCGGGTAACAATGGTGAAATAATC
>DAINDC010000540.1:0-3219 GCA_036732085.1 Fibrobacterota bacterium
TTGAATCGATTGTTATACGGCGGACCATTGAAGGTGGTCATTTTATTCTTCCATATCCTTGAGTGGGAGAATCTGCTTGAAGTGCCGAATGGTCATAATATAGGCCGTTTCATCCTTGACTTTGTAGATGATGCCGTAATTTCCGTATACAATTTCTCTTACGTTTGCCGAATCCAATTCTGGCACTGCGCGCCCGGCTTTAGGGAAGTCCTTTATCCCTTCGATTTTCTTCAGCAGCTTCTCGGCCCATTTCGCCGCATTGACTTGGCTGTCTTTTTCGATGTAGGCATAAATTTCTTCCAACCGCTTATACGCAACATGGGTCCATTGAACCTTCATTTTTTGGTTCGTTTCCCAAGCATCTCTCTAATTTTTTCGCTGGAATAAACCCGTTTATTCTTAATGTCCTCTTCTGCCTCTGCCAAGTCAGAAAGCAATTCGATTTTATCCAGAAGCGCTTCGTACTCTTTGACGTCGAGGAGGACGGCTGAGCTTTTTCCATGTTGCGTGATGACGAGCGGTCGCTTCGTCTTGTGCGTATTTCGGCTGAAGCGGCACCCTGTTTCGGCGCTAACCGGCAGGTGATTTCGGAGTCCGGCACCCTCCTCATCGGAGCGCAGCGACGCCTCGCTCCGAAAGGTAGGTCGGGTGCCGGTTTCGCGTCTACTTTTTCCGCATAGACTCCCCCTTCAAGTCGATTTTATGGCAGTGGTGGAACAGCCGATCACAGATGCCCTCCGCCGCGCTCGGCTCCCCGATGATCTCATGCCACTGGGTGACCGGAACGGCGCTGGTCACGATGACGCTGCCTTGAAGGTAGCGCTCCTCAATGACATCGAAAAGGATTTTCCGCTCCTCGGATTTGAGGACATCCGCGCTGAGGTCGTCCAAGATGAGGAGCTTCACCTTCCGCAGCTTTTCCAATGCCTTGGCATAGTTGCCAAGCGCCCGCTCGGCCATCATCGCATCCAGGAAGACGCTCACGCGATAGTAACTCACACGATACCCATTGCGACAGGCCAGGTTTCCCAGAGCGCACCCCAGGTAGCTCTTCCCCGTCCCTGTCGCTCCGCTGATAAGGATGTTGTGGGCCTCGGATAGGAAGCGGCAACTACGGAGTTCCCGGATGACCTCCTTTTTCAGATTCCGCGCGGGGTCGTAACGCAGATCCTCCAGGCAGGCCGTGCTGTATTTCATACGCGCCTTCTTGAGGAGGGACGCTATGCGCTTACTGCTGCGACTGTCATATTCCGCATCCACGAGCATGGTCAATGCGTCCATCCAGGGCAATGAGGCGTACTTGGGTTCCTTCGATAGCTCCTTGAGCTTGTCGGCCATCGAAGGAAGCCGCAAGGCGTACAGGCGATCGGAAGTCTGCTCGTTCATGCCTCACCTCCTGCATATTGATTCATCCCACGCAGGTTTGGGTGCACCACCACCTTCGGAGCCTCCTCTGCGAACAACGAGGGCCGTCCCGCCTCCATCTTGAGAAGTTGCGTAAGCTGCGCCACCCGGAAAAGTCGACGCGGAAGCGCATAGGCGCAGACCGCCTCCATTTTTTCAGCTCCGTGGCTCTCTGAGAGCCGCATGACGCCCAGCGCCGGGCGGAACCCCATCTCCACGTACGGCTTGCTGTCAAGGATAGCCTTGACCACCGCAGTGGTGTTTGGGCCCGTCTTCTCGGCCCATGTCAAAAGCCGATGCGGCGTCCATGCCAGGTGCTTACGGTGACGCTCCGGCATATGCTCGTGGAGGATGGTATGGGCGAACGGCTTGCGGCTGCGGGGGGGCAGGGCAATTCGCTCTCCCTCAAGAAACACCTCGACGGTTTTTTCATACAGCCGCACGCCCACCTGCTCGCGAGCGTGGAGATGGGGCACGCTGTAGTAGTGCTTATCCACCTGGATGCAGTAGTCTACCCCCACCCTGCAAGTGAGCCAGGTATAGAACTGGAACGGTTCATCAGGTAGGGACAACGCATTGGGTTTATCCAGTGACAGGAACAGCTCGAAGCGCGTTTTCCCAAGGTGGCGCATCTTCCGGTTGTTGAGATCCACCGTCAATTCGAAAATGGCGGCGTTCATCGCCTCGAGAGTATGGAAGATACGATTGCGTAGTCGAGCCAGGATCCACCGCTGTACCACTTGCACGCCCACTTCCACCTTGGCTTTGTCCTTGGGGTGAATGGGTCGGGCCGGCAGCGGGGCGCAGCCGTAATGGCGGCACATTTCCACATAGGTTTCGTTGAGGTCGGGATCGTAAAGATGGGATTTGGTGACCGCGTCTTTGAGGCAGTCGGGGACGATATGGTGAGGGACGCACTCGAACGCGGCGAAAGCCCGCGCATGGCCGCCCAGCCAGTTTGGCAAGGCTTGACTTTCCTGGGCTTCGACGTAGACGTAGTTGCTGGCCCCGAAAACCAGGACGAAGATTTCCACGGGCGTCACCTCGCCGGTGTGCATATCCACCAGGCTTGGCCGCTTGCCGGAGTAGTCCACGTAGGCTTTCTCGCCGCCCTTGTGCGTCTGGCGCATGCTGACCGTGAGCTTCAGGGCAAAAGCCCGATAGCGTTCGCAGAACTGGGTGTAGCCAAGGCCATCCGCGTGTTCCTTCCGGTATTCTTCCCAGAGTAACTGAAGCGTTACCCCTATTTTCCTGAGTTCGAGATGGAGATATTGGCAATCGGGTTCGGGCCGCTGCGGGGCTTGCTCCTGTCTTTTGAACAGCATTTTCTCAAAGGCATTCTCGGTAAGATCCGTCATCCCCTCCGAGGTCAGGCCAATGGCCTCGGCCCGGCGCAGGTAGTCTTGAACGGTAGAGCGGGCCATATTTAGCGCCGCGGCTACTTGAGATTGGTTGAGCCCTTTGTCAAAAGACAAATGCAGGGCTTCTTTGATTCTTCGCATGGATTTTCTCTTTCTCATTCCCCATCCCTTGGCCCCTCCGACTGGGAGGGGTGGGGGCAAGGTGGTTTATGTTGAGAAGAGTCGTCGCGCTTGACGAGGGGGATTTCGACCATTCCGGCACTCCATTTCGGACATCCCGGAAAAACTGCCGGATTAAGCCGAAATAGGGTGCCGGTTTGAACCGAAACAGGGTGCCGGATTCAGCCGAAATGCGCTGCCGGTTTCAGCCGTATTCAGGTGCCGGTTAGGTCCGATTTACGCACCGCACATCCCTCGAAGAAGCGGCATCCAAGGACGGCGACCCTCCTTGGCC
>DAINDC010000541.1:0-3218 GCA_036732085.1 Fibrobacterota bacterium
GTCATGTTTCCAAAAAGATTCAAGAGTTTTCAAAAAACTCGAAACAGATCAAGGTGTAAGCTCTCGCGCTTTGGCAGCGTAAAGATCCCGAGTTCCACTCCCTGCTGATTCCTCTCGTATTTACTCGGCATCGATTTCACCCCACGCAAAAGGCCCCTTCCTGGTTGGGAAGAGGCCGGATTTGGAGGGACGTTCAGTTTAGCGTCTCAAGCCTGGTCGCACACCTCCCTTGCCAACTCATCGGTGATCAGCTTCTCCTGCCGGATGACCGCCAAGTCCATGCAGTTTCCTGCCAGGTTCATGATCACGCGGCGGTTCCCCTTCGAGTCCAATTCGATGAGCTTGATCGCGTCCTTGGTGAACAGATCGGGGTTGGCTTTCGCCGCCTTCAGCCGGAACCGGATGAACTCGCCCACCTCCTCGTCTTGCAGCGGCCTAAGGCTCAAGCGCGCGGCAATGCGGGTCCGGATGGCCGCGTGGATGTCCAGCGCCAGGGTTTTTTCCAGCACCGGATGGCCGCACAGAACCAGCGAAGCCGATGCGGTCCTTTGCGCCGCGTCATGGGTCAGGCTGAAGAGTTCCAGCAGCGCCTCGCCGGGCATGGCGTGCGCCTCGTCCAGGACGATGACCGTATACGGGCCATCCTCCTTGCGTGAAAACGCCTTGGCCAGCCTGCCCAGGAGCGATCCTCTTCCCGCAGTGTCGATGGCCAGCTTGTCACAGATTTCGCGAAGCAGGGAATTCGGCTTGAGGCCGCTGTAGGGTACATACGCAAAGCGGAACGATTTCTGTTCCAGTCCGCTGAGCAGGGTTTTAATGAGCATGGATTTTCCGCTGCCGGGTTCGCCAGTCAAAGATACACTCTTGCCTTGTCCCAGAAGCATCTGCATGCGTTCCAGCAAAAGGGTTTCACCACGGGTGGCGAAGGGGCCTGCTATCGGGAACGTATCGGTGAAGGGGCTGTAGCGGATCCCGAAGTAGCCGCACACCGTCTGCGGTGCGGTCACCGTGGTTGCATTCGTTGTCATACTGATTTCTCCTTACCCCGGATGGGGTTGTGTTCGTGGCGTCTGGCGTTCTTGATGAGGTCAACGGGCTTTGCCGGGATCCTTTCCGGTCCGACATGGACGAGGGATAGATCCCACGGCAAGTAGTGAACTTCAACCACGCTTCCGGGCAACGCACCCTTGACGTCGAAGACCTTGCCGTGAAGATGAAGCGTGCCATTCTTATGGATCTTCCTCCGCTCCTGCATGCCGAAGAACATATCGAGCTGGGCCACATCCGGAAGCATACGGGTAACCTTGGGTGCGGCGAGCCGCTTGTTCATGGGCGAGCATCCGATGCCTGCATGGATGCGATGGTGGTATTCCTCAAGCCACAGGGCGAACCCTTGCCGAAGCGTTTCCAACGACTCGGTCATCCCATCGCGGAGCGAGAGCCATTGGTCTCTGACGCGCTTGAAGAACCGTTCGATCTTGCCGCGACCTTGGGGCCTGTATGCGGGTGTGTGGGGGAGATGCATACCCAGCTTCGCTGCCACATGGGCAAGGTGACGCGAACGGAATGCGGCCCCGTTGTCGGTGTAGAACCGCTCCGGAATGCCGAACCGGCGGACGGCCATGGAGAGGCCGTCGATCAGGGTCCCGGTCCCTTCGCTCCATCCGAAAGCGGCGAATACCACGAAGCGGGTGGCATCATCGATGATGGCAAGCAGGTAGGTCTTCTTCATGTGCTTGCCCACGCGTACTTTGGGGCCGTGCAGGAAGTCGGCAGTCCACATCTGCCCGAATCCGTCGTAGGCGAAGGCATGGGCTTCCCGTACCTTCTCGGCGTCCAAGGGCTTGCGCTTAAGGCCCTCGGCAGTCGCTAGGCGGTAGAGCGCGCTGCGTGAAGGGCGGACGCCGTTCCACCGCCCTTCTTTGATCATGATGTCAAGCAGGAGTTCGGTTGTGATGTGGGGTTTTTCCTCGCGCAGCGACGTGAGCCGCTGCGCGATGACTTGAGGCACTTGGCTTTTACCTTTATCCTTGCGCGGATGATCCTCGAGCGCGGCGACGCCGCCCTTGCGGTAGCGGTAGATCCAGTGTCGCAAGGTATCGGCCGTGACACGAACAGGTCCTTGAGACGGGTGGTTCCAAGTGCGCTCGGCGGCCGACTTCAGCCGTTCGGCCAAAGTAAACCCCAGGCTGCATGCATGGAGCAGCTCGCTGATAAGCCCGTAGCGCCAGAGTGCTGCGGCTTGGGCGGGATGGGAATGGGTTTCCAACAGGTTCTCCTTGGTCGCACCCGATATTTGGGTGTGCGCCAATGAGAACAAGGGAAATGCCCGCGTCACCCGGTGAGAATCGTGTGGGAACTCCGGAGTGGAAAACGCTTGGGGTAGAAAGCGCGGGAAAAGAAGTGGGTGAACTTCGGCCAACTGGAAAAGCGGCGGGCCATTGCGAGGGCTTCGCCGGTGCCTGTGGCAGAGGGTCTCGGCGGCTCGGCATCCAAAAGCCCCAATTCGCGAGCAAGCACGGCAATGACCGCGCCGGCATTGACGATCCAAAATTTGAGGTGAAGCAGGCTGGCCAAGCTCTCGAATAGTCTCCTAGCAATGGCATATGCCGTTTCACCCATGGCAAACCCCTTCGCAATCTTAAGGAGATCGCCGAGCCACCAACGGCAAATGGGAAAAAGAAAGTCGGGTAGGATGGAATGTGTTGCGCCACATGGCCCGCAAAGGAACCTCTGAACCCAGATGAGTTCGGTGGACTGGTGGGTGGCCTTACGGGAATAGTGGCCGTGGCGATGGCATTTGGGGTGGTTGCAGAACGGACAGGGGACTATCTTTCACCTCGGATGTGCGGGGGTTGTTTTTGAGCCTAGTAACCCAAAAATACCTTAACCACCGGCATCCAACTTTTCACCCTACCACCATTACCACACTACGCTCCCAGCCAGATCCCACATATCCGCCCCGGCCAATGGCTGCCTCTGGGATTCGAGCGTGGGATTTCCACCCCCTTCTACGCTGCTATAGCGTGGGACGGGACAGGCGTTCTGCCGAGGGGTCCTCGGGAGTCCCCTGACCTATGCGGGTAAGGTTCGATTGTTGTACAGGCTTGCCAAGAACCTCTACTGGGATCGAAAGCGGCTGGCGCTGGAACTGCGTCACGACGTGCTGATGGGGCGGAAGAAAAAAAGTCCCGCGCCGGTCAAATGAAGCGGCCCAA
>DAINDC010000542.1:0-3215 GCA_036732085.1 Fibrobacterota bacterium
CCTTCGATCCGAAACACTTCCAGGATCCGCGCCGTGATATCGAGGCCTTGCAGAAGCGCGGCTACAAGGTGGTGCCCATCCTCGATCCGGGCGTGAAGCGTGAGCCGGGGTATCCCGTTTACGAGAGCGGGCGGAAGGAAGACGTATTCTGCCTCAACCCCGCCGGATCGGAATTCACGGGTGTGGTCTGGCCCGGTTATACCGTCTTCCCGGATTTCTCCCTGGAACGCGCGCAGACATGGTGGGCCGAGCAGGTGGCGGGCTTCGCCGCGCAGGGTCCCGACGGCGCGTGGCTGGACATGAACGATCCTTCCACCGGGCCCGTGGACTGCAATGCCATGCTGTTCCAGGAAGGGCGCGAAGAGCATGCCGCCTACCACAACCAATATGCCCTGCTCATGGCGGAAGCCTCGCGCAAAGGCTTCCTGCAGGCGGTCCCGGACAAGCGGCCGTTCCTGATCTCGCGCTCCGGCTTCACCGGGTCCCAGAAATTCTCCGCGCATTGGACCGGGGACAACTGGTCCAACTACCATCATCTGCATATGTCCATCGGCAAGACCCTGAACCTGGCCCTGTCGGGCATGGCCATCAACGGCCCCGACGTGCCCGGCTTCGGCGGCAACTGCAAGGAGAACCTGTTCGTAGATTGGTACAAGGCCGGCTTCCTCTTCCCGTTCTTCCGCAACCATTCCATGCGGACCTCCAAGCGCCAGGAACCCTGGGTCTTCTCGAAGGAGGCCATGGTCATCGCCCGGCGCTACGTGCGCCTGCGTTACAAGCTCATCCCCTACCTCTACAACCTCTTCATCCGCCACTGCGAATCCGCCGAAGCCATCCTGCGCCCGCTCTTCCACGACTTCGAGGACACGCGCAAGTTACCCCTGTCCCATATCGGCGACCAGTTCCTGGTCGGACCCTGGATCATGCAGGCGCCCTTCACGGTGGACGATCAGGTGGAAAAGGAAATCACCTTGCCCGATGCCCGCTGGTGGCGCGCGGACATGCCCGGATGGGTGGACGGACCAAAGTACCTCATGACGCGCAGGCATCATACCCACACGCCCCTCTTCTTCCGCGAGGGCGCGCTGCTGCCCATGCTGAGGGGCGTGCCCAGAAGCAATCGGAAGGATCTCAGGGATATCGAACTTTTCATATGCCTGTCGCCGGCCTTCAAGGGAACCGCGGCAACCGATTATGCCTGCGACGACGGGGAGAGCTTCGCGTATCTCCAGGGCGCGCGGTCGACCTACCATATCGAGGCCGCGGTCCGATGGGGCAAGCTCCTATTGCGCATCATGCCGGTGAGCGTGGGCTATGGCGAAGTGAGGTTCCGGCCCGTGACGGTGGAGCCTTTCTCCGAGGTGTCCTTGGAAACTCCCGCGGGAACCGTGACGCTGAAGTCCGAAGCCTTCGCATCCGATCAATTCGGAGCGCTGGCCACCTTCTATGCCTGGGGCTGATCCCCGGGATCGGCCGGCTGATCCGGAAGGTCCGACGGAGTTTCCGATGGGGATTCATCCGGGGTAGGCAGTCCCAGGAACCGCAGCCAGTGCCCGTCCAGGCTTTTCAAGGCATAAGCCGGACTCGGATAATCCTGCAGCCGGCTCGCGCGCACCACCTTCAGCCTGGGTTCGGCATCGGGATCTTCCTGCTCCATGAAATCGAGGGTATAGATGATCTTGCGCCCATCCGATTTCACGAACTCGTAGATGCCGGGGCGTTTGGGTCGGCCCATGAGATCGAAGTATTCATTTTCCTCGTCGCCGAAGAAGCTTTGATAGGCCATCCCCGTAATCTAGCGATTTCCGTCTCGGGCTGAAAGCCTCACGGGGCGGATCGAGGCGCGGAGGCCGGACGAGTGCGAATGCGAATGCGAAGTTATATTGGTCCTTTATTTCAGCTCATATAACGGTTCTTTTCAGAAGCGAGGCGGCCGGTGAAATACAAAGCCCAACCGCAATCCTTTCCGGAACGGTTCGCCTTATGGGCCGGCATGGTGCCCATGCCCCTTTTGGACACCCTGTTTCCGCTAGTCAAAACCCGGTCGCTGATGGCGGGCCTGCGCCTGGGCGTCTTCGAAGCCCTGCGGGCGGGCCCCGCGGAGGCTTCGGCCCTGGCGGAGACTCTCAAGCTCGACGCGGAGAGCCTGGAACTCCTGCTGCGCGTCCTGGCCGCTTCCGACTACCTGGTGATGAAAGGCTCGCGGTTCCGCCTCTCCCCCATGGCCCGCAAGACCTTGCTGCGCGGCGCGCCCATGGACTCGCGCGGTTATGTCGAATTCAATTATATGCAGTGGCGCTTCCTGGATGGCTTGGAGGACCTGGTGAAGAGCGGGACGGGACTGGATTTCCACCGTACCATGCGGGATACCTGGGCCTGGGAAAGCTACCAACGGGGGATGCTGGAAATCGCGCTATTGCATGCGCCGCTGCTGGCCAGGCACGTGCCGGTGCGCGCAGGCGCGGTGAAGCTGCTCGATCTCGCGGGCTCCCACGGCCTGTTGGGCGCGGCCATCTGCAAGCGGCACCCGCCCATGCGTTCCACCGTGCTGGATTTGCCGGAAGCGCTGGCCAGCGCGCGCGGCCTGGCGCGGGAAGCCGGCATCGCGGACCTGGTCGAACATATAGCCGGCGATATTCTCAAGGACGATTTCCAGTTTGTCCCGGATCTCGTCCCGGAGTCCGCGAGTCCCATGCGCAGCGCCAGTCCCGGGAATCCGGCGGATGTGGTCCTGCTCGCGAACATCCTCCACCATTTCACTCCCGATCAGAACCAGGACATTTTGAACCGGGTCCACCGCTCCCTCAAGCCCGGCGGGACCGTGGCCATCTGGGACATCGAAAAGTTGGCGAAGGGGAAACCTCCGGAGTTGGGGCACGATGCCAGCGCCCTCTATTTCCGCCTGACTTCGACATCGCGCTGCTTCTCCGCTTCCGATTATCGGGAATGGCTGACGGCGGCGGGATTCCAATCGATCCAAGTGAAAAGATCCCTGAGGGCGCCGCTGCACTTTCTCATCCATGCACGGCGCGCGAAGGCAGTTCCGCCAGTCCGATAAGACTAGGGCGCCGGTGTGGGGCAATGCTCCCGCAAGGAACCCTGCAGCCGCGCGAAGTCCAGGGAGGTGGAATCGATCAGGGCCAGCTTGGCCCGGAGCTCATCGCAGTTGACCGTGGGCGGCACCACGGGAACGATCACGGGCTTCGGCATGGGGC
>DAINDC010000543.1:0-3214 GCA_036732085.1 Fibrobacterota bacterium
TTCGTGGATGGCTTCGCTTATGGAACAGAAAATGACGCCATGCTCCATCAGCTTTTTCTTATGGGTCGTCGCCACGCTCACGCTGTCGAAGACCGCGTCCACGGCCACATTGGACAGGCGCTTCTGCTCGTCGAGCGGGATGCCCAGCTTCTCGAAGGTCTTGAGGATTTCCGGATCGACCTCGTCCAGATCGGTCAGCTTCGGGCGCTGCTTGGGTTGGGCGAAGTAGAGGATGTCCTGGTAGTTGATGGCCGGATATTTCACATGGGCCCAGTTGGGCTCCTTCATGGTCAGCCATTTGCGATAAGCCTTGAGCCGGAATTCCAACAGGAAGGGCGGTTCTTTTTTCTTGAGGGAGATGGCGCGGATGACGTCCTCGCTGAGTCCCTTGCCGAAACTTTCGTTTTCCACATTCGTGGTAAAGCCGTATTTGTATTCCCCGGCCGCATAGGGCGCATTGGGAGCGATCGCCGCGGCGCCCGACGCCATGGGGCTGCCGGCCGTGGACGATGGGGACTTGTCTTTCATTCCGGTATCCATCCGATCAATCCTCTACCGGGATGACCTGCATCCCGCCGAAAACCTGCCGACGCAGGGAGTCCTCGATATAGGCCAAGGTGGCGCCCGTCGAAGAGCCGCAACTGCCGCAGGCCCCCTGATATTTAATCATCAAGCGATGTCCCTCTTCCAGATCCCGGATCTGCAAATCGCCGCCGTCCATATTGAGTCCGGGGCGGACGTCGCGGGTGATGATGCCGTCGATGAGTTCGATCTGTTCCTCTTTCGATTTCTTGAGCCATTCCTCATCGGCCTGGGTCAGGCTTTCGAAGCTGGTCTGGCGCGGCTTGCCGTGCTGGCTGGCCTTCATTGCCAAGGTCGCCAAGGCCAGGGCCTTGGCCGAAGTGTAGACCTCCAAGGCATTGGCCAGCAGGGGAGGCAAGGAGGCGAAGGCTTCTTCGGCGGGCGCGGCGGTGGCCGGCAAACCATCCGGGTCGCGAAGCAGGGGCTCGATTTGGGAGACGGTGATGGCGCAGGCCGACTCGACCTTCATGCCCTTGACCAGGGTGCAGAGCATTTCCCCCAGGGCCATGGAGATGGGACCGCCATAGGAGAAAAACTTCGCATCGTAAATCAGATCGCTTTGCGGATCCACCAACCAATAGGTTTTGATATCCTTGAACTTAGCCGTGGCCAAAGCCAAATCCTTGCTCGAGGCATCTTCGGTGAAAAACGCGCCCCGATGTTTGGGATTGGCTGCCAGGGTTGCTATTTTTTTGGAAAACTTTCGATCCGGATCCACAGGTAAATCGGAGGGCGCTGGAGCTACGGATCCGGTCGGATTCGATTCAGATGCGGCGGTCAGAGGCGCCGTCGGTGAACTTTTCGATTTATCGGCGGATGCCGATTCCATTGGTTGGAATCCGGCGGGTTTATAACCCATCGGGGCAGGGGGCTTTTCAGCTTGAGAACCCAAATCCAACGATGTATTACTCATGGGCGTACCTTAATAGTCTCTTTTGGATTGTATAGTCAACATAATAAATTATCTACTTTTTTAGTAGACAATTCATCCCCTTGTCTTATTGGCAAGGTTTTTGGGGCTGGTTTTTTGAGGCGCGACCTGATTTTCCTGGCGCTCTTACTGCTTGCGATTATTTTGATTTATTGGGTTAGGCTAGGTAATCCAAGTCATTTGTTTTCATAAGTTTATGTAAAAATAAAAAGGATGGATTCATGAGCCGATCTGCCTCGCAACGCAAAGTCCGAGAAATCCTGACGACCCCGGAAATCGGAACGGAAGTCGTCGTTCAAGGATGGGTGCGGACCAAGCGGGAATCCAAGGCCGGCTTCGCATTTTTGGAGGTGAATGACGGGTCCTATTTCCAGAATCTGCAGGTGGTGATCCCGGCCGATTTGCCCAATTATGGCACCGAGGTTGCCAAGTTTTTTCCCGGCGCATCGGTCTTTGTTCGGGGGCAAGTTGTCGCCTCCCAGGGAGGCAAACAAAGCGTGGAAGTCCAGGCCAAAGAGGTCTCGCTTTTAGGTCCCTGTGATCCGCTCGTCTATCCCATTGGCAAGCAGAAGATGACCTATGAATATCTTCGGGACTATACCCACCTCCGCTCCCGGACCAATACCTTTTCCGCCATCGCCCGGGTCCGCAATACCCTGTCCATGGCCATCCATCAGTTCTTCCAGGAACGGGAATTCCTTTGGCTGCATACGCCCATCATCACAGGCAACGATGCGGAAGGCGCGGGCAAGATGTTCCGGGTCACGACCTTGGACCTGGACAAGCCTCCCCGGCAAGCGGGCGGCGAAGTGGATTTCAGCCAGGATTTTTTCGGCGGCGGCGTGAATCTCACGGTCAGCGGCCAGTTGGAAGCGGAGGCCTATGCCTGCAGCATGGGCAATGTGTATACCTTCGGGCCCACCTTCCGCGCCGAGAATTCGCATACCTCCCGCCATCTCGCCGAGTTCTGGATGGTGGAGCCGGAAATGGCTTTCGCCGATCTGGATGACGATGCCGAATTGGCTGAGGCCTTTCTGAAAAAATTGCTCACCACCGTGCTCGAGAAATGCCCTTTGGAGATGGAGTTTTTCAAGCAGCGGGTTGAGCCCGGAATCCTGGATACCTTGAATTCCGTACTCACCAAGCCTTTCCAGCGCCTGACTTATACGGAAGCCATCGACGTGCTCAAGAAGAGCGGGGAAACCTTCAAATACGCGGTGGAATGGGGGATAGACCTGCAATCGGAACATGAGCGTTACCTCACCGAAAAGGTCTTTCAAGCCCCCGTCATCCTGACCGATTATCCCAAGGGGATCAAGGCCTTCTATATGAAGCTCAATGACGATGGGAAGACGGTGCGGGCCATGGACGTCCTGGTTCCCGGCATCGGCGAAATCATCGGCGGAGCGCAACGCGAGGACCGGGAGAGCGTGCTCATCGAACGCCTGCATGAGATGGGCATGCATGAGGCGCCGCTCTGGTGGTACCTGGATTTGCGGCGTTTCGGCAGCGTGCCTCATGCCGGCTTCGGCCTGGGCTTTGAGCGGCTGGTGCAATTCGTGACCGGCATGGGCAATATCCGCGACGTGATTCCTTTCCCGCGTACTCCGGGACATATCCGGATCTGAATCGGGTTCTTAACCCGCCGGTTTTCTAAACCGTTGGCCGAAGGTTCGAACCCTTCCAGGTGCAGTTCTTGTA
>DAINDC010000544.1:0-3211 GCA_036732085.1 Fibrobacterota bacterium
GGACCTGCTCCAGGTACAAAGTCATATCTAGCGGCGATGAGAAAAGGGAACCCAGGCCGTATTCCACCCCGGAGGCCGTCGCGTACTCGACCTTGCCGCTCCCGTCATCGTGATAGCGTCGGATCGATTCGTTCTTGAGGATGATCTTCTCCAAGACCCATTGGGTTTCCAGCCCGGCCTGGTTGAGTAAGGCATAAGTGGGATAGAGTTCGGGTTGGAAGGCCTCGTTCAGGCGCAAGCCGATGTTCGGCGTCGGATCATAGCCGTAGAAATCGCTCACGCCCAGGCTGAAGGCGCCCAGGCTCTTGGCATACCGGACCGCACCCTCCGCCTGGAAGCGGCCATGCGGCGATTCATAAACCGGATCGGGATTGCGGATCGGCAAGGGCGGGCGCAGCCGTCCCCGATCGCCGGGAAAGACCAAGGCTTGGCTCCCGGTTAGCGCGTAAAGCTTGAGCGAACCCAGATCCGAGGTATGGGAAAGCGTGAACATCGGCCGGCCCAGTTTCTCCTTCCCCATGAATTGCGCGCTCAGATCATACGGGTTCAGCACGTCCACCAGGTTGATGAATTCCAGCACGCCCCAAAACTCGACGTCGTAACCGATGCGTGCGCGCCACGGTCCTTGGGCATAATCCACCCAGGCCTGTTTCCAATTGAGGAGATCCTGTTCGTCGTCATAGGCGTCGTAATGGAAGGACGGCTCCACGGCCACGGCCAGGGCGCGCGATCCGGATTGGGATTCGGATTTCCATTCCAGCTTCGGTTGGATCACGGCGACCGGCGCCACGGATAGGGGAGCCAGGGCGTCGAGAGTGGCCGCGCCGGAGGCTTGTCCGGGATAGAGGGGCCGTTCCCCGAAAAGCCGGGTTTCCCCGGCCAGGAAACCGGAAACGGTCTGCGCCTGCGGCGGGGCGGCGGCGGCCGACAGGAGCGCGCCCGTGAGCAGGGCCGCGGGTACGGAGCGGTATTTCCGGGAACTCATTGACCCAGGGTATTCTCGTTGAAGAGCCGCTCGTTGAAGCCATTGCGGAACTTGTAGTCCGAGAGAAAGAGCGTGGTGGTCCGGCCGTTGTCCCGGTTTTCCGCCGTGATTTCAGCGGGACGCCAGTAACCTCCCGGGTACTGGGAGTAGGACTTGAAGGAAATCACCTTGGCGAGGCTCCCGTCCCCGCGGTAGGCTTCCAGCTTCATCACCTTGCGCCCGGAAGAGTCGATCCAGGCCACCTGCCTGGCATAGGCCGAGACCATGCCCGTGGCGGATCGCTCAACTACCCGGCAGGCCGTGCCGTCCAAGATTTCGTCCTTGAGGTATTTGTAACGGAACTTCCCCACCTGGAGGTTGAGCCCGTCGATATCCTCATAGCTGAATTCGCTGCCCACGAAGGGCGAGGCCCGGTTATTGTCCGCGATCCGCTTGACCCGATGGAAGCCGGGAAGGTAGATCCAGACGTCGTTCGCGCCCGCCTTCTTGTCATGGGTCAGGAGCGCCGTGCCCTTGATGTCCAGCGGATCCTTGAAGACCAGTAGGATCCGATCCCCGTTCTTCCGGGACTCCAGGGTCTTGAGCGAGAAATTCCGTTCCGAAGCGGGACCCGCCGGGCTCTTGAGCACCATGCGGACTTCCGAGACCTGGTCGCCGAAGCCGGCGTTCAGGCTGTCCAGCCGCTCGAAAATCTTGAGCCCGTCGGGAGGGCCGGCGAAAGCCGCGCCGCAGGCGATCAGGATCAAGGCGTGAGGAAGGGATTTTTTCATCATGGTTGCAAGCGCCTTTCCGCGATCGGGACTTCGTTGGCCTCGACGGCGACCGCGGCGGGCCGTGAGGGCATGAGCATTTTCAACAGAAGGGGATCGATGAGGATGTCCAGGAACAGGGCGATGAGCACCGACAGGGTGACGAAGACGCCGAACTGGGCCGTGGGCAGGAAGTTGGAGGTGGCCATGCACATAAACCCGCCCATCAGTACCAGGGAGGTTACGATGATCCCGTCGCCCACCGTGGTCATGGAATAGTCGACGGCCTGTTCCCAGTCCAGGCCCTTGCGCAATCCGGACTTGAAGGTATTGATGAAGAATATGGTGCTGTCGATGGTGGAGCCCAGGGACACGCCGCCGATCAGGGCCGTGGCCATATTGATGCGGACGTGCAGGAGCCCCATGATCCCGAAGGTAATGGCCAACGGCAGGGAATTGATGACCACGCCGATGAGGCCGAAGCGCACCGAATTGAAGATGACGGGCAGCAGGAAGAGGAAGACGACGCCCAGGACGTAGATGGACTTGAATTGCGTATCGCAGATCTGGGTGTCCATATTGGCCCAGAGCACGGAGGTCCCGGTCACCGTAAGCTTCATATCGGCGGGGAGGGTCCGAAGTCCCAAGGAATCGATCTTGTGCTTGAGCGCCTCGAGTTCCGTGGAGCTCATCGACGGGGCCAAGGCGAGCAGCTGCATCTGCGACTTGTCGTCGCTGAGGAAATCCGTGAGATCGTCATTGCCCGCGAGTTCCGACAGCAGGTAGAGCTGCTCGACCTGGGCGGGCGAATAGCCCACCAGCCTTCGCGAGCCGGAGTCCGGACCATTGAAGGCCTTGTCGGCTTCGCGGAGCAGGCCGGGCAAGGAGAGGATCTTCTTCAATTCCGGGAGGCGCCGCACCTCGGTCTCGAACTCGCAGGCCGCGCGGAAATAGCCATCGGAGGAATACTTCTTCCCATCCGGATATTGCAGCGCCAGGGCCAAGGTATTCTGGCCGAAGCCGGCGTCGCGGATGGCGGAGTAGTATCGCGTCAGCTCGCCGCTCTTCCCGAAAAACTTGGTGTAATCCGTATCCACTTTCAGCGATGGGATGCCCGCCAAGGGAATCAAGGCGAGCAGGAAGATCCCCATCCATACTATTTTCCACGGCCCCTTGAGAAAGGGGAGCAGGCGATGGGCGTAGGAGCCATGCCGGCCGTGCGCCCCGATGCGCCGCTTCTTCCCGCTCCATAAGGCGAGAAGCAGGCCCGGTGCCAAGGTCACGGCCAGGATCAGCGCCAAGGCGATGCCCAAGGATGCGGCGAGGCCAGCCTGGCGGATGGGAGCCACCGAAGAAATGGCCAACGACAGGAATCCGGCGATGGTGACCAAGGTCGTCATCATACACGGCCACCAAAGCGCGCGCAGGGTTTCGAGCATGGCTTCCCGCGGTGGGGCGGTCCGGCACTCCTGATGGT